>NZ_DATDBG010000215.1:0-53940 GCF_036524955.1 Streptomyces sp. | reverse complement strand
GCCCGGGAACGCCTCGCCGAGCGGCTCGCCTGGACCCCGCAGGGCTCGGCCGAGTCGACCAGGCCCTCGATCGCCTCGTCGAGCCGCTGCCGCAGCAGCCCGGGGCGGCGGGCTTCGACCTCGACTGCGGTGTGCGGGTCGCCATCAGCTCGCGGTTCGCGGCACGAGGTGCCGGTCGCCTGACGCGATCGTGGGGACACGCTCCGGGCTGGTGCACGGCGACGGGACCTCTGCCTGTGGACAGGAGCCCGGGCTCCAGGCCTTGAGTGGGCATCACCACCCGTCACCGTGCACTGCTGTGAGGTTCTGAGCGTTGCTCCTGCGGAGGGGGTGGAAGCTGCAGTGTCCGCTCCACCCCCTTCGGGCCAGTGGGTCAGCCGAGGACTGCGACTCCCGCCTGCGCGACGAGCCGGTCGTTCTCGACGGTGCTGCCGCTGACGCCGATGGCGCCGACGACGGTGCCGTCGAGGGTGAGCGGGATGCCGCCGGGGAAGGAAATGAGGCCGCCGTTGGACACTTCGATGTTGTACAGCGATCCACCGGGCTGGGAGAGTTCGCCGATGGCGCCGCTTTCCATGTCGAAGTAGCGGGCGGTGCGGGCCTTCTTGATCGAGATGTCGATGCTGCCGAGCCAGGCGTTGTCCATGCGGACGAATGCCTTGAGGTTTCCTCCGGCGTCGACGACCGCGATGTTCATCGCCGTTCCGATGTCGCCTGCCTGGGCAAGCGCGGCGTCGACGACGGTCTGGGCCTGCTGCAGAGTGATGTTACTCATGCTGATCCGTTCCGTTTCTCTTGTGCTGTGCGGTGTAGACGACGAATACCGTGCGAAGCCGCTCGTGCACGGCCCACACGCCGGTCCAACCGAGCGGGAAACAGGCCGTGTGCCACCGGCGGTCAGTTCGACTTCTTCAACAGGACCCATACGGGGCCCGTCGGGGAGCCGGCCGGCGTCGCGGCGGCTGTTCCGGGCGTCGCCCGCCTCACCGCCGTCCTGGGAAGCCACCCGGTCAACGAGGATCCACGCCAGTTCGACCAGTACAGCAGCCTGGCTGGCGACGCCGGTGAGGTAGACGAATCCGCGAGGAGGGTGGTGGATCTCCGGAACCGTCAGGCCGATCGGGCCGTGGCTTCGGATGGTCGGCCCTGGCCATCGGTCAGCTTGTCGAAGAACCCGGCCGGCAGGTCCTGGTTTCCACCCGTGCGCGGGGTCGGCGGCGGGAGTCCCGCGCACGGCGACTTGACGTCGGCCCATCGGTCTGCCGTGGTGCACGAACCTTCCCGGGTCATGTCCTGGCTGGAGGTGGCCGACAGTCTCAGGCGGGGGGTCGTGCTGCCGTCCCGACGCGGACGAGTGAGGCGCCGGCGGTGACTCAGGGACCGATGTGCAGATGGGGTGTCCAGAGCGAGGGCCGTTCGGGCTCTCGCTCGCGTAACCGGGACACGGCGTAATGGAGGGATTCGGCGACGGTCGGTTTCTGGTATCCCATCAGGTATTCGTAGAAGGCCTTCACCAGTCGGGTGTTGGCCTGGTCGGTCACCGGCCACAGGCTGCCCACCAGGTGGCTGAAGCCGGCGAGCTGGAAGGCCGACAGGAGGTTCAGGGACTCGTCCGGCAGGTCGAGGCGGTTCTGGGCGGTGCCGCAGGCGGACAGGAAGGCCAGCCCGGCCCGGTCGGTGCGGGCGGCCGCGATGTCGCCGATGTGCAGCCGGCCGTCGTGCAGGACGAGGTGGCTCTCGTGATGACGGTCGGCGTCGTGTCCGGCGTGGCAGGCCACATGCAAGATGTCGTGGTCCGGGACGGCCGCCATCAGGCGCTCACGGGTGGCGGCCGGCCCACGCAGCAGGCGGGCGCCGGGAAAGGAGCCGGTGAGCAGGGCCGCCTCCTCGTCGGCGGCCGGCAGGTCCGGCGCGCCCGGGGTGCGCGGCAGGGCGACCACCAAGGGGCGGCTGTCCGGGCCGGGCCGCCAGGAGCGCAGGCGGCCGAGCGCATGGACGGTGGGGGTGTAGGACGACACCACGAGGGCGAACGCGCTGCCCTCCTCCCGGCGTTCTGCCATGTGCAGCGGAAAGTGGCTCAGCGGCCCGGTGGGACACCACCACATGCGCGGCGGAGCGGCCCCGTCCCGCAGGCCGCCGAGGTCGTCCCGCAGGGCGTCGAGAACGGGACCCACGACAGCGTCCCAGAGGAGGGCCAGACCGGTGCGCAGGGAGTACTCGCCCAGGCTCCGCCGTGCCGGGGAAACCCCGTTGTCCAGGGCCAGTTCGGCACCGCCGCGCAGATCGCGGCCGAGCCGCCGGACGGTGTCGAGGGTGAGCCGGGGCAGCGGCAGACGGCGGACACCGTTCCGGGTGACGAGCAGAGCGTCGGAGCCGTAGCGGCCGAACATCGGGACGGCCACGGGACCTTCGTGACAGGCGTCGAGGATCTCCTTGAGGCGTGGAGGCTGAAGGAAGTCCTCGAATCCCGGCATGCCCTTGATCTCCTCGATCAAGTGCCGTCGTTCATCGGCCAGTCGGTGGCGCCGGTCCGCGTCCGGCACGGACCGCAGCCGGGTCGGCAGCTCCTCCAGGGCCGTGGCAAGGTGCGGGGCGCCGGCGCGCAGCCGCTCCAGGTCGACGCGGACGGCCGACGCCTCCGCGTGGAGCACCCCGCGTCCCTGTTCCAGCAGCTCCAGCGCGCGGGTCGGTGAGCCGGTGGCCAGCGCGCAGGAGGCGGCCAGCGTGGGCAGCGGCGCGTAGGTGGACAGCCGGCGTTCCCGGTCGCCGGCCCGCAGCTGCCAGCCGGCGAGGTCGGGCAGCAGGCGGACCGCCAGGGCGAGATCATCGGCGGCGCTCGGCCAGTCCTCCAGGTTGATCTCCAGCTTGCCGGCGTGCCAGGCGCTCTCGAGCCGTCTGTGGACGTTTTCGGTGGCGGATCTCGCGACCTCGCGGAGCAGGGTCGCCGCCTCCCGCGCGTCCGCAGACTCGCCGTACTCCACATAGCGGTTGTTGAGGGCCGCGCCGAGCAGATAGCGCCGGGAAGCCAGTTGGGCAGGGCTCGCGGCGGCGGCCAGGCCGTCCCGGAGGACGGCGATGGACTCGGCCAGCACGGCGGGGTCGCGGGTGCGGGCATACTGCTCGGCCAGGCTGTCGGCCAGCGCCTCCAGCACCGCTCCCGTCGGCCGACCCGCCGTACCGGTGTGGGCCTGCCGGGCGAGCCGGAGGGCTTCGGCGAGGTCGGCCGCCGGGTCGTGCGCGGGTCCGCCGCGCCGGGCGCGCCGGGCGAGCCAGCGGGTCAGGTTGGCCCGGACGGTCGTGTGCAGTTCCGGGTCGGCACCGGGTGTGAGGGCGGCGAGGGCCGCCCGGCCCAGGTCGACGATCTCGTCCAGTACGGCCGGGTCCCCGCTCTCGCCGGCCTCGCCGTCCAGTTCGCCCAGCGCCTCGAGCTCGTGGGCCAGGTTGTTCAGTTCCCGGGGGCGGGCGGGGTGGTCACGGGGCAGTTCGGCGACCAGTGCCCGGGAGAGGCCGACGGCCTCCCGCAGCGACTCTGAGTCGCCGAAGTCGTCGTGGCGCAGGCGCAGCAGTCCGGCGAGGTTGCTCACCGCGTCGGGTCGGCGAAGGTGATCGGGCGGCAGCCCCGTGAACACGGTACGGGCTAGCTCGATGGCCTCGGCGAGCACCTGGGGCTCCCGCCGGAGGGTGTAGGCGTGCCGCAGGGCTTCGCACAGCCGGGCCAGATGGTGGAGGTGCTCGGGAGCGCCTTCCGGTGTCTCGGCCACCAGCCTGCGGGCCAAGTCGACGGCTCCGGCGAGGAGTTCCGAGTCGGACTCGTACTCGTGCAGCAGGAGCAGGGTGTGCACGGTGTTGCCCATGGACCTCGCCCGGCGGGCCTTGTCCTCGGCCATGGCGATGCCCAGGTGCAGCACCGCGGCCGCGGCCAGCAGGGCCGTACGGTCGTGCGGTCCCGCCTCCTCCAGGATCAGACCCGCGTAGTCGTTCCAGAGGCCCACCTGAGGAGTGCCCGGCGGCGACGGGGCCGCGATCGTCTCGGCCACCGCCTCCGGCACAGACCGTGGCGCGGCGTCGCGCAGCGGTGCGAGGAGGGCGAGGGCGAGCGAGAGATCCCGGTCGTTCAGCGGGTTGCGCCGGGCGTCGACCGGCGCGCGCAGCCAGAACAGCCATCCGGTGTCGTGGAGGAGACGCAGCCAGGGCTGCACGTCGAGGCGCAGGTCGCGAACGACGGAGCGTACAGCCGTATCGAGGAGGGCGGCCGCTTCCTGCTCGGCTTCGGCGTCGAGCAGGACACCGAGGTCGTAGGAGGTCGCGTAGGCCTGGAGGCGCCGGGTGAGCGGATCAGTCTCCGGGTCCGAACCGGCGTCCCGGCCGGGTGGGTTCAGGTCCGGCGGCAACGCAACCACTCCTGCCTGCTGTCGTCCCAGACGAGCGTACGGCCGCGCAGCTCGGACCGGTCCATGGCGGTCAACTGCCGTACGGCTTCGGGTGGGATGGGATCGGGCATGACGAGTTGGAGGTCGGCCTCCGGGTCGAGGATGCTGACGAAACCGGAGCCGTCGCGCGGGGTGCGCGGTGCCGGGGCGGTGGGGTCCGGGGTCGCCGGGTCCGGGGCGGTGGGGTCCGGGGCGGTGGGGTCCGCATCGGAGTCGGCCGAGGCGGAGGAGTCCGGCGTGGGTCTGCCGTGCCGGGCCAACCGGGCGCGCAAGCCTGCGTAGACATCGTCGGCCGATTTGCCGGCGACCGCCTGGACGAACGGAATGATCAACGACGTGGCGGTCCCGCTGAGCACCAGCGGCACCCAGTCGGGCAGGTCGCGCAGCGCCGGGGGCCCGGCCAGCGCGCCCCCGTCGGCAGGCGACAGAACCTCGGCGATCGCGGCGGCGGGTGGGGCGGCGCCGACGGCCGCGGGGATCCGCCGGGTCCGGCCGTCGGGTGCGGAGATCTGCCAGTCGCCGTCGGCCGTGCTGTAGCACACCACGAGATCGTGCGTCTCGTCCGGGAACCGGCGCGGTGTGGCGCACAGCCACAGCCAGCCCAGGTCTCCGGTCCCGTCGCCGCTCTCGTCGTGGTAGACGTTCCGGCGTACGACGCTCAGGCCGTGGGCGTCCAGGGCCTCGGCCAGCGCGGCGAGGCGCGCGTCCAGGGCGGACCGCCCGGCCTGCGCGCGGTCGCCGAAGTCCAGCGCACTGTCATGGCTCACGTCGATGTCACACATCCCCGTACGGTGGCTCGGCGGTGCTGTCCGGTGTGCGGCCCGGGCCGGGGCCGTGCGGCAGCCGGTCGACCCGTTCCATGGCGGCCTGCCGCATGTCCGGATCCTGGGAGAGTGCGGCGCGTTCAGCCGCGGAGCGGGCGCCCTGCGGATCCCCCAGCCGTACCAGGGCATCGCTCAGCAGGATCAGGGACCACGCGGCCACGCGCGGATGTCTGGAGCGGACGGCCTGTTCGAACGCGTCGCGGGCGCCGCCGAAGTCCCCGCGCTGCAAGAGCATGCACCCTGCGCCGTACGCCGCCGGGGGTGCCGCCTCCGGGTCGCCGGAACGCATCGCCTCACGGTACGCGGACAGCGCGCCGTCCGTGTCGCGTTGCTTCTCCAGCAGCATGCCGAGCCGGAGTGCCGCGTCGGCGGCCGAGGCAGGGTCCGCGCGGCCCGGCTCCATGCCCTGCCGGTAGGCCTGCTCGGCACCGGACACGTCACCGCGACCGCTCAGCAGCCGACCCAGGCCGGTCAGTGCCAGGCCCACCAGGCGGGGAATGTCACAGGTGGCCGTCTTCCGGTACAGGGACACCGCCTGTTCCGGATCGGTCTGCTCCGTCATCGCGGCGAGTTGGAGCCGGGCGGCGGCCGCGGGTTCCGCCTCCTGGGCCTCGGCGGCGAGGCGGAGGGCCGCCATGGCTCCCTCGGTGTCGCCCCGCGCGCTCAGCAGAAACCCCATCCGGCCGGCGGCACGCGGCGCGGCGATGGGGTGGCCGGAGTCGACGGCGACCTCGAACGCGATCAGGGCGGCCGCGGTCTCCCCTTGCTCGTCCAGCAGGGCTCCCAGGTCATGGGCCGCCATCCCGCGCAGTCCGGCCGGGTCGTCGGCCCAGGTGCAGGCGGCGAGCGCCTGTTCGTACGCCGAGCGTGCCGCTGCCGCGTCACCCTGGCCCCGCAGCAGGCCGCCGAGGTTCAGCGCGGCCAGCGCGGAGCCGACCGGGTCGTCCATGTCGATCGCCTCGCGGTAGGCGGCGATCGCCTCGGACGTACGATCCTGGTCCGCGAGCGACTGCGCCAGGTTGACGCAGGCCATCGCGGCCATCATGGAGTCGGCGCGCGCGCCACGGCGGGCAGCGCTCGGCTCGTCCGATGTGCCGTCGAGCGTGCCGTGTCGCCGAGGGCGGACGCCGCTGTCGGTCCCGCCGTCCGCGACCGCCTGCCGATAGGCGCCGAGCGCGCCGGGCGTGTCGCCGTGGTGCTCCAGATCGCTGCCGAGGCGGAACCCGGCGTAGGAGGCGATCAGCGGCTCGGCGCTGCGCGAGGCCTGCCGCAGCGCGGACTCGGCGACCTCGGACCTGCCGCAGGTGCGGGCGGCCTCGGCGACCGCCATCAGCTCGAACGCGTCGCAGCGTCGCAGTGCGAACTCCCATGCTTGAAGCGGCACTTCGGGCAGATCCGCGTGGGAGGCGAGGAATTCGGCGGCCCGGAACGCGCGCCCGGCCGCTGGTACGGGGGCCGGGCGCACCTCTTCCAGCAGCGCCGCCGTCGCCTCTGGCGGGCCGGTCAGGGCCCACCTCAGTGCGTCCGCCCAGCGTGTGCCGTCGGGCTCCGATGCCCGGAACTGCGGGCTGAGACGGGTCAGTTCACGCAGTTCGGCTTCGGTGATCGGACGGAACAGGCCCATGCGCCGCCAGTCCACTGCGGCCCGCAGCAGCACCGAGCCCAGCCCGGCCGCCTCGTCTCCTCCGGTGTCACCGGCGGCGCGCAGGCCGTCCTGCCAGCGCTGCTCCCATGCGCTGCCACCACCCACCGGCTCCCCGCCGGACGCATGTCGTTCGGCCTCGACCGCTTCTTTCCGCGCGATGGGATCGCTCGGTACGACGACCGTTGTGGCCTGCTCCAGTACCAGCCGCGCGGTCGGCCCGAGCCGCCCCTCGGTGGACAGCAGGTGCTCGCGCGCGTTGGACTCGACTGTCGCCAGAACGACGACCCGGGGTGCGAGCGCCCGGAGCCGGCCGAGCAGTTCACCGTCGATGCCGTGCGCGATGCCCAGATAGCGCTCCAGGTGATCGAGCCAGACGACCACGACGCCGGCGTCGCCCACCCGTAACGGCGGTTCCAGCGCCAGCAGTTCGGCCAGTGCGGCGGCGCCCGGCCGGGGCACCAGGAGCCGGGCGCCGGGGAGGGTACGGCGCACCGCCTCCCACGCGGTGCGCCATCGGCCCGCCTTGGAGTTGCCGGCCAGCAGGACGAAGTCCTTGTCCCGGAGCGCGGAATCCAGCGCGTCGTCCACCCAGGGCCGGGGCACATAAGGCTCCTGCTCACCGCGGCTGTACAGCGAGCGGGAGACACCCAACTCGCCATAGGTATCCGTGTCCGCGACCGAGGGCAGCTCCTCGGTGTCCGACACCGCCGGGACCGCCAGAAGCGCACCGATCCGCTCGGCCCGCCTTACGCCCGACTCCTCCACCGAAGCCTCCCGTTGCTTCAGCCCTGCGTCGTTTCACCTTAGCCCGCAGGGGTGTTGCCTCGCGAAGCCCTCGGCGTGGCGTCGAGCGGCCGGTCCAGGTGTCGGCCAGCAGAGCACCGAGGAGCCGCAGACGGTCCTCCTCCTGCGGGCCCTCGGGCAGCAGTTCCGGATCGGACAGCGGCTCGGCCCCCGAACAGCGCCGACCGCGGTCAGCACCCGGAGAGTCTCCCGCTTGGGCCCCAGTGCGGCAGCGGCCCGCGGGGGCGCGCCTGCACAGCCGAGTTGGCCGGCGAACGGGATGGGAACGGGCGGCGGCTGGTGGTGCGCAACGGCTACCACCAGTCGAGGAGGGTCACCGACGCGGCCGGGGCCGCCGAGATCAGAGCGTCGCGGTGAACGTCGCGGGTGAACGTGTGCGCGAAGGCCCCGGGCTGGGCTGTCACTCGCGCGGCTCGTGACCGGCGTCTGTCCGGGGGCCGGGCCGAGGACTCCTTGCAGCCGTGAGCTGCGTGCGTGGCAGGCCGGGACGTGTGTGTCTTGCCCGTACCGGCCGTGTCCGCGGTCGTCGGGCGACGCGGCGTACCTGCTCAGTAGTGCCCGCGTCGTCGCCGGCGGGAAGCCTCCGGCGTATCACCATGAGGACCACGGCAGCGATGGCGCTCACGGACACAGCGATCCCGCCCAGACTGGTGATCGCCGTGGTCACCCACCGCCACAGATCCTCGGCCCAGGAGGTCCAGCGACCGGCGCTTGGCGGCGGCGCCACCTGGACGCGCAACGTCTCTGGCGGCTTCTCAATGAGCACGGTGTCGGTGTCACCGAGGTAGGCGGTCACGGTGAGAGCGATACTGACCGTCCCGGCGTGCTGCGCGCTCACGATCCACACCCACGTTGCCTTGTCGCTCCTGGACAGGACGTTCTGCCGCTCAGAGGACAGCGGCATGCACTGCAGACCAGCGCCGACACAATGGAGCCTCACCCCGATCTGCGCACCCGCGCTCACCGGGGCTTGCGTTTCACCCGGCTTGACCCGGTGCCAGCTGCCCAGGACCCTGACTCGGAAAACGCGCGGCGCCGCGCCCGCCACGAGCCTCCAGGATCTCGCGTCCGTATGGACGAACTGCCCCTTGAAAAGCTGCTGGCGTGCCTGGCCGAGCTCCTCGGCATAGGTCGCCTGACTCCCCGGCCCGTCGTTGATGGGGACCGCGCACAGCCCGAAGGCAGCTACGACCAGGGTTGCGAGGGCCCCGAGCAGCCGCATGAAGCGGTATGGCCGGGTGGGAGCCACGCGCACTCTGTGCTCCTGCGACTGGCGTGATTCGACCATGGCCCCCCGCATGCCGATTGGTGGTGACCTGCTGGAACCCGTCTTCCGCAGGTCGCTCCATGGTCGCCCAACTCCCGTACCCAAGTGGGCGTTCACCTGAATCAGACGCCGATGCCCTGCAGCCGGTAGGTAGGGCCGAGCCGTCCGTGGCCGACTGCGATGGGCGACAACCGGCCACGCGAAGCGCCCAGTCACGGGCGCTGACCGAGATGAAGCCGCAGGCGCAAGCGCGGATGTCCGCGCCGCCCGGGGGGCACACCCCTGCGGCTGAGAGTGCTCTCAGCGCCTGGTGGGCGCCGACGGGGTGTATCGGCGACCCGTGATGCTCTGCGTCCTTGCGGAGTTCGGAGCCATCACCGGATGGCCGTCCACGTCATGCGGACAGCCCGGGGGCGGGCCTGGGGTGTCGGGCCCGGACTCTGTGGAATGTTCAGCACAGCCACGCTACTGGCACAGGAACCACAGGGCCACCGGCCGCCCCGTCGGTTTCCGACAACATGCGATCGACCGTTCGTGAATCGGACGGCCATGCGCACTGCCGCCACCTCCGCACGTACGCGTGCGACAGCACTGGCACGGCGGCGGGGGACCGGGCCGGACCCGGCGGCCGGCATGCCGCCCGGCATGCTTCCCGAATGGCTGAAAACCTAGGGTTGCACGAATCGGCCACCACAAACTCTGTTGTTGGTCGGAAACATTGTGTAATCCTATGCCGTCGTGAGCCCGAGAGACCCGCCGACCGCGCGGGGGCTGACGTATGAGCCCACGCGGGAAGAGCCCGTCGAGGAACTCGATATACCGCTGCAGGAACCGTCGCAGACTCGGAAGGATCGATATGCGAACGAGCAGTTGCACAATCGACGCCGACCCACCCGGCTTACCCGGCGCCGAGCCCGGACCGCAGATCACCCGCGACTGTACCCGCCCCACGGCTTCCTGGCCCCGGCCCCGCCGACCGCACGGGCGGACCGGTCACACAGTACGCACACCGGCCGGGACCGGGGCGAACCCTGCCCGCGCAGGCGCTCCGTCACCCCACCCCAGTGGCTGGAGCTGCGACTTCGTGTTCCGCGTCGCCCGTCAGTCGCGGACCGGCTGATCGTCACGCGAGACCGCGCACCCGTTTCCGGCGGGCGGCGGCTCACCGCGGCGCCGCCGGACGGGGACGGGCTTCCCGCTCGGGGCACCCCTTCCGGCCGGGTCGTTATGACTTTTGCGCCGCCGCGAATGCGCGTTCGATAATCAACCGTTGGCATATGCCGGAACTACTGCCCATCACCCGGGGGAACTCTTCGTACCCCGACTCCACCCGGGTCCGCCATCGAGTTTTGTTCGAATACCTCTCTTCGTTGATTGGCTGGGAAAGGCATGAAGAAATTACACCTGCCCACGTGGGCATCGGGTGGACCGAGACGCAGACATTTCGCCACGACAGCCCCGCTGGCGGCCGTCGCGGGCGTCGGCATGGCACTGACTTCGGCCACCGGTGATGCGCATGAATCGAACAACGCCGCTCCCCGGGCGGTCGCGGTGGCCGAGTCCGGCACCGGTCCGCTGAGCCTCTCGCAGCAGCGGCGGGCGGCGGCCCTCGTCGGGGGTGCCGCTGTACCCGGCCGGACGCCGGCCTCCGGCGGAACGGCTCCCGCGCCGGAGACGCGGGCGGCCGAGCGGGACGTGCGCGGAGGCGCGGGAGCCGAGGTGCTGGAGTCCTCGCGCCTGCCCCGGCCCAAGGGCGCCCCGGCCGACCGGCACGTGCCGGCCCAGGTCGGCCTCTACCACCACGCCACCGACTCGCCGTACCAGACCCGGTACAGGGCCGGCAACCGGACCACGGCCGGCCGCGCGACCTCGGTGGACCGCTGCGTCACGGGTCAGAAACCGACCGACCCGGTGATGCGGGTGAGCGCGGACCTCCACCACGTGCCGCGCGACGAGGACCAGGACCCCACGCCCACGCACGGGCAGGGTTTCTCCGTCGTGCCACGGAACATCACGGCCACCAGCCGGCTTCCGTAGCCGCCGAGCACGGCTGACAGGAGGATTCAGTGCCCCAGCAAGCAGCATCGCAGCCGATCGGCGGCGCGGCCCGCGCCGGACTGCGGGAGGCTTTGACCGAGTTGCTGGCCGGTCCGGCCTCGGCCCACCGGGTCCCCGGCGCCCAGCTCGCCGTGCACCTCGACGGCGTGACGCACGCCGTCGAGACGGGCGAGGCGGCACGTTCCGGCTCCCCCTTCACCGCGGACACCGCCGTCCCCGTCGGGTCGGTGACCAAGCCCTACACGGCCACCCTGGCCATGCTGCTGGTGGCCGACGGTGACGTGGAACTGGACGAGCCGCTGCGCGAACACCTGCCGGAACTGCGCGGGCTCAGCGTTCCGCTGACTCTGCGCCAGGTGCTCAGCCACACCGCTGGGCTGCCGTCCGGTCCGGACTCCAGCGAGGTGGCCGCCCTGACAGCGCGCCGTTATGTGGAAGCGCACTGCACCGACCGGGTGCTGGTGATGCCGCCTGGAACCGGGTTCTCGTACTCCAACGCCGGCTACGTCGTGGCGGGCCGGCTGATCGAGACGGTCACGGGCATGACCTGGGCGGAGGCCATGCGCACCCTGGTACTGCGACCACTGGGCACGCGGCCGGCCTTCCTCGGCGACGACGCGTCCGACCGGCCCGTCACCGTCGGCCATTCGGTCCATCCGGACACTGGCCGGGTCCGGCCGGTACGGCAGGTGCTGTCGGGCGCGGAGGCCGCGGCCGGTGCGCTGCTGGCCAGTGCCACCGATCTGGTGGCACTGGGCCTTGCGCACCTCGGCGCCGCCGCCGGGCCGTCGTCGTCAGGTCTGCTGCCGGCGGCGGTCGCCGAGGAGATGCGCCGCCCGGTGCCGCAAGCCGACCCCTGCGGGCTCGCCGACGGCTGGGCACCCGGATTCGCCCTGTTCCGGCAAGGTTCCACCGCCTGGTTCGGACACGACGGCAACGCGCTGGGCACCGCGTGCCACCTGCGCGCCGACCCGGCCACCGGAACGGTGGTGGCCTTCACCAGCAACGCCGGTAACGGCACCAGGCTGTGGCACGAAATTGCCGACGGGCTGGGCCCGATCCTCGGCGTACCGGTGCCCGGCGCGGTCGCCTGGCACCCGGGTCCGCCGGTGCCGCCGCCCGAGGGGTGCGCCGGCACGTACGCCAACGGCGACACCGTCTACCAGGTCGTCGAGGGCCCCGGGGGCGACTTGGCGGTCTCCGTCGACGGCGACCCGCCCACGACCCTGGTCTGCTACGCGGACCTGCGATGTTCGCTGGTCGACCCCGAGTCGGGGCGGCTCGTGCCGGCCGGACGCTTCCTGACCGATGCGCGCACCGGCGCGATCGACCGGCTGCTCCTCACCGGACGCATGGGACGCAGGACGGACCATCCGGACCGGCACGCCTGATCACCGGTACGTCCTGATCACCGGCGCCCAAGCCCGACTCGCCGACTCAACGCGGTCCGATCCCAGATGTCCTCTTCGCCAGGCTTCCGCCCCGAAAGGTCGCTTCCATGTCTGACCAGTACGCGACGTCCACCGCACCGGCTCCCGGGACGTTGACCGCAGGGATCGTCCTTCCGCCGCGGGAATGGAACGACACGGCGCGCGAGGTGCCCCGGGTCCCCCTGTCCGAGCTGTTCGAGAGATGGGCGCGGCGGACCCCGGACGCGATCGCCCTGTCCACGCCCGAGCAGGACTGGTCCTTCGCGGCCGTGGAGGCCACGGCCAACCGGCTGGCGCACCGCCTCATCGCCCGCGGCGTCGGTCCGGAGCGGGTGGTCGCGCTGAAACTGCCCCGGTCGGCCGAACTGGTGATCGCCGAGCTCGCGGTGGCGAAGGCGGGCGGCGCCTTCCTGCCGGTCGACCCCTCCTACCCGGCCGAGCGCGTCGGCTTCATGCTGGACGACGCGCGGCCGGTGCTGGTCATCGACGACCCGCAGCAGGTCACCGCCGACGACGACGGCCCGCGGCACGCCCCGGCGAACACGGATCGGCTCGGCCCGCTCGCCCTGGACCACCCGGCGTACGTCATCTACACCTCCGGGTCCACCGGCCGCCCCAAGGGTGTCGTCGTCCCGCACGCCGGCCTGGGCAACTTCTCCGCCGGGGCCGTCGCGCGCTACGGGGTGCGCCCCGGCGACCGGGTGCTGCAGTTCTCCTCGCCGGGCTTCGACGCCTCCGTACTGGAACTGTGCATATCGCTACTGGCCGGCGCCGCGCTCGTGGTGCCGCCCGAGGGGCCGCTGCTCGGCGAGCAGCTCGCCGACGTCCTGCGGGACCGCGGCGTCACCCACTCGCTGATACCGCCGGCCGCCCTCGCCACCGTCCCGGAGAGCGCGGCGGCCGAGCTGACCGGCTTCACCACCCTGGTGGTGGGCGCCGACGCCTGCCCGCCCCAGCTCGTGGACGTGTGGGCGCCCGGACGTACCATGATCAACTCCTACGGTCCGACCGAGGTGACGATCGTCGGATCATGGTCGGACCCGCTGGAAGCCGGCCACGGCACGCCGCCGATCGGCCGCCCGATCAGCAACTCCCGCTCCTATGTGCTCGACGCGCGCCTGCGGCCGGTCCCGGTCGGTGAGCCGGGAGAGCTGTACGTGGCCGGCACCGGCGTCACCCGCGGCTACCTGCGCAGACCCGGGCTGACCTCGGAGCGGTTCCCGGCCGACCCGTTCGGCCCGGCCGGATCGCGCATGTACCGGACCGGCGACGTGGTGCGCTGGAAGCAGGACGGGAACCTGGAGTACCTGGGACGCGCCGACGACCAGATCAAGATCCGCGGATTCCGCGTGGAACTGGGCGAGATCGAGACGGTGCTGGCCCGCCATCCGGGCGTCCGCGAGGCGGTGGTCACCGCCCGGGACGACGAGACGGGCCGCAGGACGCTCGTCGGATACATCGTGCCCGACCCCTCCGTGCTGCCGCCCACACCCGCGGACCTGCGCTCCTTCACCGGCCGCAGCCTGCCGCCGTACATGGTGCCCGCCTCGTACGTCATGCTGGACGAACTGCCGCTGACCGCCCATCACAAGGTCGACCGCAAGGCCCTGCCCGCGCCCGGACGGGCGGCGGACCCGGGTCCGGCCGCCGTCCGCACGGAGCCGCGCTCCGGCGCCGAGCTCGCCCTGACCGCCATCTGGTGCGAGGTGCTGCGGACGGACGGCGTCGGCGTGCACGACGACTTCTTCGAGCTGGGCGGCGACTCGCTGCTCGTGGTACGGGTGCTCACCCGGATTCACGACGTCTTCGGCGTCCGGCTCCCGGCCCGCAGGCTGTTCGAGGCGCGCACCGTCGCCGAGCTGGCCCGTGCCCTGCCCGCCGCGCCGGGCGGCGGCGGACCGCGGCGGCCCATCGTCAGGGTGCCGCGCGACCGCCCGCTGCCGCTGTCCGCCGCGCAGCGCCGGCTGTGGTTCCTGGAGGATCTGGCCGCCGGCGGAGCCGAGAACAGCACCGGGGTGGGCCTGCGCCTGTCCGGCGCCCTCGACACCGGCGCGCTGCGGACCGCCCTGGACCGGCTGGCCGAACGGCACGACGCGCTGCGCACCACCTTCGTCTCCGCCGACGGCCAGGGCCGGCAGGTCGTCGCCGGCAGCGGCGGCGTCCCGCTGAGCACCGCCGACCTGAGCGCCGTGCCGCCCGCCGGCCGCGCCGCCGCCGCCGACGAACTGCTGGCCGCGGAACTGTCGCGCCCCTACGACCTGCTGCGGGGTCCGCTGGCCCGGGCGCTGCTGGTCCGCCTGGACGACGCCGAGCACCTGCTGCTGCTCGGCCAGCACCACATCGTCACGGACGGCTGGTCGGTCGCCGTGCTGGTCCGCGAGCTGGTCGAGCTGTACGAGGCGGAGGCGGCCGGCCGGCCCGCCGCGCTGCCTGAACCCGAGGTGCAGTACCCCGACTTCGCCGTGTGGGAGCACGACCACCAGGACACCGAGGAGCAGCGGCGGCGGCTGGCGTACTGGAAGGACGCCCTGACCGGTCTGCGCGACCTCGACCTGCCCACCGACCGGCCCCGCCCCCCCGTGCGCACCACCGCCGGCGCGCTGCACCGCCGCGAGCTGCCCGCAAGCCTGGTCGCCGGCCTCGAACGGCTGGCTCACGCGCAGGGCGCCACGCTCTTCACCGTCCTGGCCGCGGTCACCGCGGTCCTGCTGTCCCGCTGCACTGGTCAGAGCGACATCGCGCTGGGCACCGTCGTCTCCGGCCGGGACCGCACGGAGCTGGAGGACACGGTCGGCTTCTTCGTCAACACCCTGGTGCTGCGCGCGAACGTCGACCCGGACGCCGTCTTCCGCGACCTGCTCGCCGCCGTGCGGGAGACCGTCCTCGACGCCTTCGCGCACGACGTGCCGTTCGACCGGCTGGTGGAGGAGCTCGCGCCGGAACGCGATCCCAGCCGCAATCCGCTGGTGCAGACCATGATCGTGCTCCAGGAGTCCATGGTCCCGGCCCGGCGGGCGGCCGGCCTGGGGATCGCCGAGCACCCTCTGCCCCGCCCCGCCGCCCGCTTCGACCTGGTCATGGAGTTCCAGCCCCGCGACGGCGGTGCACTGGAGCTGGTCACCGAGTACAACACCGACCTGTTCGACGCCGGCACCGCCGAACGGCTCGCGGAGTACCTGGCGGTGCTGCTCACCGCCGTGGCCGACGGGCACGACCTGCCGCTGGGACGGCTGTCGCCGCTGACCGCCGAGCGGCGCGAGCTGGTCCTCGACCGGTGGCAGGGCGCCGAGCGCGAGGCGCCGTCCCGCAGCGTGCCCGCCCTCTTCACCGACCGGGCAGCGCGCCACCCGGACAGACCTGCCCTGATCACCGGCGGCGCCCGGCTGGACTACGCCGAACTCGACGCACGCTCCGACCGCCTGGCCCGGCATCTGCTCACGCTCGGCCTACGGCCCGAGGAGCCGGTCGGGGTGCTGATGGAACGCTCGGCAGGCCGGGTCGTCGCGGAACTGGCCGTGCTCAAGGCCGGCGGCGCCTGCGTCCCGCTCGACCCCGCCGCCGGGCAGGACCGGTTGCGCGCCGTGACCGCGGAGACCGGAGCCCGGCTGCTCCTCACCGAGGCGGCCCGGGGGCGGACGGACGCCTCGGCGACCGGCGTCCGAGTCATCCCGGTGGACGCCGACGGCCGCGCCGTCGAAGACACCGGAGAGGCCCATGGCGCCAGGGGGCCGGCCCTGCCTGCGGTGGACCCGGACGCTCTCGCCTACGTGCTGTTCACCTCCGGCGCCACCGGACGGCCCAGGGGTGTCGCCGTACGCCACCGCGACGTGACCGCGCTCGCCGCCGACGCGGCCTTCGCCACGCACGACGCGGTCCTGGCCCACGCACCCCGGACCTTCGACTCATCGGTCCACGCGCTGTGGGTCCCCCTGCTGCGGGGCGGACGGGCCGTCCTGGCCCCGCCTGGGGACCTGGACGGCGACACCCTCCGCCACGCGATCACCCACTACGGCGTCACCTGTGTCTTTCTGACCACCGGCACGTTCCGCGTCATCGCCCAGGACGCCCCGGACGCCTTCGCCGGCCTCACCGAAGTGTGGACCGGCAGCGAGACCGTGCCGCCCGCCGCCGTACGCCGCGTCCTGGACGCCTGCCCGGGGCTCACCGCGGTGCGGACGTACGGCCTGGCCGAGGCGGGCGGCTTCGTCACCGCGCGCCCGGTCGGCGGACCGGTCGGCCGGGCGCCGCTGGACAACACCCGCGCCTACGTGCTGGACGCCGGCCTTCAACCGCAGCCCCCCGGTGTGCCGGGCGAGCTGTACGTCGCCGGGTCCCGCCTGCCCCGCGGCTACCTCGGCCGCCCCGGACCGACCGCCGCGTCGTACCCGCCCGACCCGTTCGGCCCGCCCGGCTCCCGGATGGTGCGCACCGGCGACCTCGCCCGCTGGACCCTCGACGGCGACCTGGAGATCCTCGGGCGCGCCGGGGACCAGGTGCGAGTCCGCGGATTCCGCGTCGAGCCGGGGCAGGTCGAGGCGGCCCTGGCCGAGCACGACGGCGTCGCGCACAGCCTCGTCGGCGTGTTCCGCGACCCAGCCGGCCAGGAACGGCTGGTCGCCCACCTGGTGCCGTCCGGCGGTACGGACCTGCCGGACGCCGCCGAACTCGGCCGTTTCCTGGCCGGCACGCTGCCGGACTACATGGTGCCCTCCGCCTTCGTGCCGCTGGCGGAGCTGCCGCTGACCGCGGACGGCCGGGTGGACCGGCGGCGGCTGCCCGAGCCGCGGTGGCTGCACGGCGACGACGAGCACGTGCCGCCCCGCACCGGGCAGGAGAAGATCCTGGCGGACATCTGGTCGGCGCTGCTCGGCGTCGACCGGGTCGGGGTGGAGGACAACTTCTTCGCGCTCGGCGGCGACTCCATCGTCAGCATCCAGATGGCCTCCCGCGCCCGGCAAGCGGGCCTGGACGTCACTGCCCGCGACCTGTTCCGGCATCCGACCATCGCCTCGCTGCTCGCCGCCGGCACCACGCCCGGCGACCGGCCGCGGACGGACGCCGACCGGGGCCCGGCCACCGGCGAGGCGCCCCTCACCCCCATTCAGCGGTGGTTCTTCGAGACCCACACCGCCCGGCCCGGCCACTTCGACCAGTCCGTCACCGCCGAGCTGGACCCCGGCGCCGACCCGGCGGCCCTCAGGCGCGCCCTGGACGCCCTCGTCGACCACCACGACGCGCTGCGTTTCCGCTTCCCGTCCCTGCCGGACGGCGGCCGCCGGCAGTCGTGCCCGGAGCCGGACGGCGTACCCGCGCCCGTACTGACCGAGCACGACCTGTCCCACCTGGGCCCGCAGGCCCGCGCTGAGGCCGAGGCGCGGCTGACCCGGGACACGCACACCGGGTTCGACCCGGCCCGCGGGCCGCTGATGACCGCCCGGCTGTTCACCGCCGGCCCCGACCGCCCCCCGCGGCTCCTGCTCGCGGTGCACCACCTGGTGGTGGACGGGGTGTCCTGGCGGGTACTGCTCGAGGACCTGGAGACCGCCTACCGCCAGGCGCTGGCCGGGCAGGACATCGACCTGGGACCCCGCGGCACGTCATGGCGCGAGTGGTCGTGCGGACTCTTCGGCCACACCGCGGCCGGCGGGTTCGACGAGGAGACCGCCTACTGGACGGAGGTGAGCGCCCGGTGCGCCGACCCGCTGCCGGTGGACGGCGGGAACGCCCCGGGCGACGGCACCACCGTGGCGGGCGAGCGCTCCGTCACCGTCCGGCTCGACCGGGACCTCACCGACGCGCTCCTGCGGGACGTGCCGGGCCGGTACCGCACCCACGTCAACGACGTGCTGCTCAGCGCGCTGGGGCGGGTGCTCGCCGGGTGGACCGGGCGCGACACCGTGACGGTGGACCTGGAGGGTCACGGCCGTGAGGAGGACCTGTTACCCGGCGCCGACCTGTCACGGACGGTCGGCTGGTTCACCACCGTCTTCCCGGTCGCGCTGCGGGTGCCCTCCGGTGACTGGGGCGACGTGCTCAAGTCGGTCAAGGAACAGCTCCGTTCGGTCCCCGGCCGCGGTGTCGGCCACGGGGCGCTGCGCCACCTCACGGCCGCTCCGGGCTTGCACGGCGCCCCGACGCCGTCGATCAGCTTCAACTATCTGGGACAATTCGACTGGCCAGGCGGCCGGGACGGTCTGATACGCGCCGTGCCGGCCGGTCTTGAGGCGTCCGCCGACCCCGGGGCGCCGCGGGCCCACCTGCTGGACGTGGTCGGCCGGGTCGAGGGCGGGTGCCTGGAGTTCACCTGGTACTACAGCGACGGCGTCCACGAGGAGGACACCGTGCGGCGGCTCGCCGACGACATGGGCGGGGCGCTGCGGGAGATCGCGGCACACTGCGCCCGGCCGGACGCCGGCGGGCGCACGCCCTCGGACTTCCCTCTGGCCCGCCTGGACCAGGCGGCGGTCGACTCGCTGGCCGGTGACGGCCGCGAGGTGACCGACATCCTCCCGCTCACGCCGATGCAGGCGGGCATGCTCTTCCACGGCCTGGTCGACCCGGCCGCGGACACCTACTTCAACCAGATCCAGTTGCGCCTGTCCGGGGTACGCGACCCGGCCGCCCTGGCCGCGGCCTGGCAGCAGACCGTGGACGCCACACCGGTACTGCGCGGCCAGCTGGCCTGGGACGGAGTGCCCGAGCCGGTGCAGGTGCTGCGGCGGCAGGTGACGGTACCCGTCACCCACCTCGACTGGCGGGACCTGCCCGCCGGGCGCCGCGAGAGCGAGCTGGCCGACCTGCTGCGCGCCGACCGCGCCGCGGGGCTCGACCTGTCCACCGCCCCGCTCATGAGGCTGGCGTTCATCCGCACCACGGACGACGAGGTGCTCCAGGTGTGGACCCACCACCACGTCCTGCTGGACGGCTGGAGCGCCGCGCAGGTCTTCGAGGAGGTGTGCGAGCGGTACGCGGCGGCCACCGGTGGCCGCGCCGCACGGGTGCCCGCCCGCCGGCCTTTCGCCGACTACCTGGGATGGCTGGCCCGTCAGGACGCCGGGCCGGCCGAGCGGTACTGGCGCCGGACCCTGGCCCGTTTCGCCTCTCCGACGCCGCTGCCGCGCGACCGGCGGCCGGCCGAGGCGCACCGCACCTCCTCCACCGGCCAGTTGCGCACCGGCCTGTCCGGACCGGACTCCGCCCGGCTGCGGGAGACCGCCCAGCGCCACGGACTGACCGTCAACACCCTGGTGCAGGGCGCGTGGAGCATCCTGCTGTCGCGCTGGGGCGGCACCGCCGACGTGGTGTTCGGCACCACCGTCTCCGGCCGCCCGGCCGACCTGTCCGGCGTCGAGTCGATGGTCGGCGTGTTCATCAACACCGTCCCCACCCGGGTACGGGTGGAGGGCGACAGCCCGCTGCTGCCCTGGCTGCACGGCATCCAGGCCGCACAGGCCGAGGCCCGCGGCTTCGACTTCGTCTCACTGGCGGAGATCCAGGGCTGGAGCGAGGTCCCCGGCGGCGTCAACCTCTTCGACAGCATCGTCGTCTTCGAGAACTACCCGTTCGACATGGGCGCGCTGGCCGAACGCGGCGTGACCGTACAGCAGGTCGAGGACGTGGAGCCGACCAACTACCCGCTCAGCGTGGTCGTCACCGCCGCCGACCGGCTGGCGTTCGCGTTCGACTACGATCCGGCCGTCTTCGACCGGGCGACGGTGGAACGCCTCGCCGGCCACCTACGGGTGGTGCTGCGGCACCTGGCCGAGGATCCCGGCCGGCGGCTGGACGATGTACCGATCCTCCCCACCGAGGAACGCGACCTTCTGCTGGGCCGTCTCGCCGAGCCGGCCGGGCCGCCCGCGGAAACGCTTTTCCCCGTGCTGTTCGCCCGGCAGGCCGCCCTTGCGCCAGAACACACCGCGGTCGTCGGCGACGACGGGCGGCTCACGTACCGCGAACTCGACGAGCGTTCCAGCCGGCTCGCCCGGCTGCTGCTCGAACGGGGCTGCGGCAGCGAGGACCTGGTGGCCCTGTCGCTGCCGCGCGGCACCGCTGCGCTGGTGGGGCTGCTGGCGGTACTGAAGAGCGGCGCGGCCTTCCTGCCGGTGGACCCGGCCTGTCCGGCCGCCTGGCTGGAGCCGCTGCCGGCCGACGCGGCGCCGAAGCTGGTGGTGACCACCCGGGAGATCGCCGGGCGGCTCCCGGCCACCGGTGCCGGGCGCCTCCTGCTCGACGCGCCGGCGACGGAGCGCGACCTGGCCGGACGTGTGGGCGGGCCGGTCCGCGACGAGGAGCGGGCCCGTCCGATCGACCCCGCGGACCCCGCCTGCGTCATCCACACCCCGGACTCCACCGGCCGGCCCGAGGGCGTCGTGGCCACCCACGGCGGCCTGGCCGCTCTGGCCGGCTGGGCCGCGGGCGCCTTCGGCGCCGGGGACCTGGCCCACGTCCTGGCCACCGCCTCCCTCACCTCCGGCCTGTCGGTCCTCGAACTGCTCTGCCCGCTCGCCGCGGGCGGCACCGTGGAGATCGTCCGGGACCTGGCGGTCCTGGCCGAGGGGGCCGGCCCGCGCCGGGCCGGACTGGTCAGCGCCGTTCCCTCGGCGCTGGACCGGGTCCTCGCCGAGGGCGCCGCCCTGCGGGCCGGCACCGTCGTGCTGGCCGGCGAGGCACTGACCGCCGAAACCGTCCGGCGGGTGCGCGCGTCCGTGCCCGGCTGCCGGACGCTCCGCCTCTACGGGCCCGCCGAGGCCACCGTCTGCGCCACCGCCTGGACCTGCGACCCGGTCGAGCCGGACCGCACACCCCCGATCGGACGCCCCGTCGCCGGCACCCGCGCCTACGTGCTGGACGACGCGCTGCAGCCGGTGCCGGTCGGCGTGCCCGGCGAACTCCACCTCGGCGGCGCCGGACTGGCTCGCGGCTACCTCGGGCGCCCCGGCCGGACCGCCGAGCAGTTCGTCGCCGACCCGCACGGCACGCCCGGCTCGCGGATGTACCGCACCGGGGACATGGTGCGGTGGACCGCCGACGGCGTGCTGGAGTACCTCGGCCGGATCGACGACCAGGTCACGATCCGCGGCTTCCGTATCGAGCTGGGCGAGGTCGAGGCCGCCCTCGGCCGCCACCCCGACGTGGTGGCGGCCGCCGCGGCCGCCTTCGACGACGGCGGGCACAAGCGTCTGGTGGCGTACGCCGTGCCGGCCGGCGGCGTCACCGCCGACGCGGCCGAGCTGCGCGCCTTCCTCGCCAAGGTGCTCCCGGACCACATGGTGCCCTCGGTGATCACGCTGCTCGACCGGCTGCCGCTGAACCCCGGCGGAAGGACAGACCGGCGCCTGCTGCCCGCCCCGGTGCGGTACGACCCGGCCCCCGACAGCGGCCACGTGCCACCGCGCACCGAGACCGAGCGGCGGCTCGCGGACATCTGGGCGGAGGTGCTGCGGCTGGACGAGGTCGGCGTCGAGGACAACTACTTCGAGCTGGGCGGCGACTCCATCCTCAGCATCCAGATCGTCTCGCGGGCCCGCCAGGCCGGCATCGAGCTGACCCCCCGGCACATGTTCGACCACCAGACGGTCGCCGCCCTGGCGGCGAGCGCCGCCGACACCGCTGCCGCCCCTGCCGACTCGCAGCAGGGCCCGGTGGTGGGCGAGGTGCCGCTGGTCCCGGTGCAGCGCTGGCTGTTCGACACCCTGCCGGACAGCGCCGCGCAGTTCACCCAGTCGCTGACCGCCGAGGTGGGCGAGGACACCGACCCGGCGGCGCTGGAAGCCGCGCTCGGCGCGCTGCTGGAGCACCACGACGCACTGCGCATGCGCTTCGAGCGCACCGCGGACGGCGGGGTCACCCAGCACGAGCCGCCGCCGGGCCCCGCGGCCGTGCTGGAACGCCACGACCTGACCGACGTACCGCCGATGGAGCGCGACGCGGCCCGCAGCCGGGCGGCCGAAGCCGTCGAGGCGTCCTTCGACCTGGCCCGCGGACCGTTGCTGCGGGCGGTGCTGTTCACCGCCGAGGACCAGGCACGGCCGCTGCTGTGCCTGGTCGGCCACCACCTGGCGGTCGACGCGGTGTCCTGGCGGGTACTGCTGGAGGATCTCGACACCGCCTACCGGCAGGCGGCCGGCGCCCCCGTCGCCCTGGGCCGCAAGACCACCTCCTACCAGGCGTGGGCGCGGCGGCTGAGCGAGTACGCGGGCACGGGCGGCTTCCACGCCGAGCGCGACCACTGGGCCGCGGTCGGGGAGGCCGCGCCCGACCTGCCGGTGGACGGCGACGGGCCCAACACCGTCGCGTCGCTGCGCCAGGTCACCGTCCGGCTCGACGAGTCGGAAACCGGGGCCCTGCTCAAGGACGTGCCGGGCGCCTACCGCACCCGGGTCAACGACGTGCTGCTGTGCGCCCTGGAACGGGTACTGCGCCGCTGGACCGGCCGCGGCCGGGTCCCGGTGCTGCTTGAGGGGCACGGCCGGGACCACCTCTTCGACGACACGGACCTGTCCCGTACGGTCGGCTGGTTCACCAGCATGTACCCGGTCGTGCTCGACGTGCCGGAGGACGCCGGCTGGGGCCCGGCCCTGAAGGCCGTCAAGGAGCAGTTGCGGGCGGTGCCGCACGGCGGCATCGGCCACGGGGCCCTGCGCCGCCTCGCCCCGCCCGGGGACCGAATATCCGGGCACACGCCCAGGATCAGCTTCAACTACCTGGGACGGCTGGACTGGGAGCTGCCCACCGACGGTCTGCTGCGCGGCCTGGCCGGCGGGCTGGCGGGCGGCATCGCCCCCGACGCGCCGCGTCCGCACCAGCTCGACGTGGTCGGCCGGGTCGTGGACGGGCGGATGGAGTTCACCTGGTCCTACTCGGCCGGCCTGCACCGGGAGGCGACCGTCACGGCGCTCGCGGATCAGCTCGCCGAGGCGCTGCGGGAGATCGTCCGGCACTGTGCCGAGCCGGGCGCCGGCGGCCGCACCCCCTCGGACTTCCCGCTGGCCCGTCTGGACCAGGCCGCGGTGGACCGCCTGGCGGGCGACGGCAGCGGTGTGGAGGACGTCTACCCGCTGACCCCGACCCAGGCCGGCATGGTCTTCCACGGGCTGTCCCAGCGCGAGCAGGGCCTCTACCTGGAGCAGGTCTCCTTCGCGCTGGACGGCGTACGCGACACCGCCGCCCTGGCCGCCGCCTGGCAGCACGTGGTGGACCGCGCCCCCGTACTGCGGACCGCCCTGGTCTGGCAGGACGTGCCCGAACCCGTGCAGGTCGTGCACCGCGAGGCCGCCGTCCCGGTGACCGTGCTGGACTGGAGCGCGCTGCCGCCGGACGAACGCGACGCCGAACTGGAGGGCCTGCTGCGGCGTGACCGCGCCCGGGGCATCGACCTGGCCCGGCCACCGCTGCTGCGCGTCACCCTCGTCCGGCTGTCGCCGACCGAGGTGCACGTCCTGTGGACGTTCCACCATGTGCTGCTGGACGGCTGGAGCGTTTTCCAGGTACTGGGCGACGTGTTCTCCGCCCATCGGGCGCTCGCCGACGGGCAGCGGCCCGCGCCGGTCGCACGGCGCCCGTTCGGGGACTACGCCGCCTGGCTGGCCGGGCGCGACCGCGCCGCCGCCGAGCGGCACTGGCTCGGGACGCTGGCCGGTTTCGCCGCCGCCACCCCGCTGCCGTACGACCGGCCCCCCGTACCTTCGGCGGCGGTCCGCTCCGGCCAGTGGCTGGAGCACCGGATCGGCGAGAAGGAGACCGCGCGGCTGGACCGCTTCGCCCGCCGCCACCGCCTGACGCTCAACGCGGTCGTCCAGGGGGCGTGGGCGCTGCTGCTGGCCCGCTGGAGCGGGCAGCGGGACGTGTGCTTCGGCGCGACGGTCTCCGGCCGCCCCACCGACCTGCCCGGGGCCGACGACATCACCGGCATCTTCATCAACACCCTGCCCGTCCGCGTCGACGTGGACGGCGCCGCCACCGTGCCCGAGTGGCTGAAGCGGCTGCAGAGTTCCCAGGCGAGCGCCCGCGACGTCGACCACGTCTCGCTGGCACAGCTCCAGTCGTGGAGCGAACTGCCCGGCGGCACCGCCCTGTTCGACAGCCTGCTGGTGTACGAGAACTACCTCCTCGACAGCGCCGCCGCCGACGCCCACGGGCTGCGCATGCGCGACCTGCGGGCGGTGGAGTCCACCAACTACGCGGTGACGGTGGTCATCTCGCCCGGCCCCGAGCTGACCGTCGAGCTGGGGTACGACCCCGCGCTGTTCGACTCCGGCACCGCCGAGCGGATGGCCGGGCAGCTGCTGCGAGTGCTAGGCGCCTTCGCCGACGCGCCCGACACGCTCGCCCTCGACCGCGTCGACGTCCTCCCGGCCGCCGAACGCGAACGGCTGCTGACCCGGTGGAGCGGCGAGTCCCGGCCCGTCGAACCGGCCACCCTGGCCGAGCTGTTCGAGGCCCGCGCCGACCTCTCCCCCGGAGCGACCGCCGTGATCGCCCCCGAGGGCCGGCTGACGTTCGCGGAGCTGGAGGTCCGGGCCAACCGCCTCGCCCACCGGCTGATCGCCCACGGCGCCGGACCGGAGCGCTGTGTGGCGCTGCTGCTCCCCAGATCGGCGGAGAACGTGGTGGCCCGGCTGGCGGTCGCCAAGACCGGCGCCGCCTTCCTGCCGATCGACCCGGAGTACCCGGCCGACCGCATCGCCTTCATGCTCGACCAGGTCCGTCCGGTGGTCACCCTCGACGACCCGGCCCAGGTCCGCGCGGAGGGCGGGCCGGAGCACCGGCCGGCCGGCGCGGACCTGCTCGCCCCGCCCAGCCCCGACCACCCCGCCTACCTGATCTTCACCTCCGGCTCCACCGGCACGCCCAAGGGTGTCGTCGTCACCCACCGGGGGCTGGCGTCCTTCGCCGCCGCGGAGGCCCACCACTACCAGGTCGCCGCCGACGACCGGGTGCTCCAGTTCTCCTCGCCGAGCTTCGACGCCTCGGTCCTGGAACTGTGCATGTCCCTGCCGGTGGGGGCGGCCCTGGTCGTGCCGCCCCCAGGGCCGCTGCTGGGCGAGCACCTCGCGCGCGTGCTGCGCGAGGAGCGCGTCAGCCACGCGCTGGTCCCGCCTGCCGCGCTGGCCACCCTGCCGCCCGGCACCGCCGGCACACTGCCCGACCTGCACACCCTGACCGTCGGCGGTGAGGCTTGCGGCGCCGAGCTGGTCCGCGTATGGGCGCCGCACACCCGTCTGATCAACTCCTACGGTCCCACCGAGACCACCGTCGTCGCGGCGTGGAGCGATCCGCTGGCGCCGGCGGCGGGCCCGCCGCCCATCGGCAGGCCTCGCTGGAACACCCGCGTCTACCTTCTCGACCCGCTGCTGCGGCCGGTCCCCGCGGGCATCCCGGGCGAGCTGTGGGTCGCCGGGGACGGGCTCGCCCGCGGCTACTTCGGCCGCCCGGGGGCGACCGCCGAACGGTTCGCCGCCGACCCGTACGGCCCCGCGGGCTCGCGGATGTACCGCACCGGCGACCTGGCGCGGTGGGACGCCGAGGGCCGGCTGCACTACCTCGGCCGCACCGACCACCAGGTCCAGATCCGCGGCCACCGCGTCGAGGCCGGCGAGGTCGAGGCCGCCCTGCTGCGGCATCCCGCCGTACGGGAGGCAGTCGTCACCGCCCGCGACGACGGGTCCGGTCCGAGGCTGGTCGCCTACCTGGTCGGCGACCGGCCCGCAGACGACGAGCTGCGCGCCTTCCTGGCCCGCTCCCTGCCCGCGTACATGCTGCCGTCGGCGTTCGTCGCCCTGGAGCGCGTACCGCTCACCGCGCACGGCAAGACCGACCTGACCGCGCTGCCCCAGCCAGGCGCGGACCGCGCCGGGCCCACCGCCGGCCACGTGGCGCCGCGGAACGACACCGAACGAGCCGTCGCCGGGCTCTGGTCGCAGGTCCTGGAGGTGGCGGCCGTCGGCGTCGAGGACGACTTCTACGCCCTCGGCGGCGACTCGGTGCGCAGCCTGTTGATCGCCTCCCAGATCAGGACGGTTTTCGGCGTGGAACTGACGCCCCGCGAGGTCCTGGGCTCGCCCACCGTCTCCGCCCTCGCCGAGCTGATCGAGGAGTCCGTACTGCGCGAACTGGAGGAAGCCGCCGCAGCCCTCCCCCACCAGGGCGACGCCACGGCCGCCGAGCCCGCCACCGACTCCGACGCACGGTGAGGAAGATTCACATGTCGAGGCAGAACCGTATCTCCGCCCTGCCCAAGGACCTCCAGGAAGCCCTGCGCCGGCGCCTGGCCGGCGACGCGCCGGCCGCCGACGTGATCCCCCGCGCCGACCGCGGCGGGCCGCTGCCGCTGTCCTTCGCCCAGCAGCGGCTGTGGTTCCTCGACCAGTTGCGGCCGGGCGAGTCCGGATACAACAGCGCGGTGGCGCTGCGGCTGCGGGGCGACCTGGACGCCGACGCGCTGCGCCGCGCGCTCGACGCGCTGTGCGCGCGCCACGAGGTGCTGCGCACCACGTTCGAGGAGCACGACGGCAGACCGGTGCAGATCGTGCACCTTCGGCTGCCGGTGGCCCTTGAGGTGGCAGGTCCGGCCGGCGGCGACGCCGAGGAGATCCTGCGGCGGGAGTACTCCCGGCCGTTCGACCTGGGCCGCGGGCCGCTGCTGCGCGCCTTCCTGCTGCGGGAGACCGACCGCGAGCACGTGCTGTTGCTGACGGTCCATCACATCGTCACCGACGGCTGGTCGATGGGCGTGCTGGTAACCGAACTCGGCGCGCTGTACGGCGCCGAACTGGACGGCGGCCCCGCCCGGCTGGCCGAACCGCCGCTGCAGTACGCGGACTTCGCCGCCTGGCAGCGCGAGCGGCTGTCCGGCGCCCGCCTGGAGGAGCAACTCGCCTACTGGACCGGGCGGCTGTCCGGCCTGGCGCCGCTCGACCTGCCCACCGACCGGCCGCGACCGCCGGTGCAGACCTACGCGGGCGCCGTCCACGAGACGACCTTGCCGGCCGCGACCACCGACGCGCTGCGCGCCCTGGCCCGCGAGCACGGCACCACCCTGTTCACCGTCCTGGTCACCGTCTGCCAGGTGCTGCTGGCCCGCTGGTCGGGTCAGCGCGACATCGCCGTCGGCACCGCCACCACCGGGCGCCAGCGGTCCGAACTGGAACGGGTCGTCGGCTTCTTCGCCAACACCGTCGTGCTGCGCTCCGAGATCGACACCTCCCGCACCTTCCTCGACCTGCTCGCCGAGGTGCGCGGCACCGTCCTGGACGCCTTCGCCCACGACGAGGCCCCCTTCGACCGCCTGGTGGAGGCGCTCGGCGTCGAACGCGATGCCTCGCGCAACCCGCTGTTCGACGTCATGGTGCTGCTGCACAGCGCCCAGGGCGGCCCCCCGAGCCTGCCCGGGCTGGCCGCGGAACCCGTCGACATCGACCGCCGGTCCGCCACCTTCGATCTCAGCTTCGAGTTCGTGGAGACCGAAGCGGGCTTGCGGGCCGTGCTCGAGTACAGCACCGACCTGTTCGACACGGCGACCGCGGAGAGCCTGGCCGGCCAGCTGGGGCTGCTGCTGGAGGGGGTGGCCGCCCGGCCTCGGACCCCGGTCGGCCGGCTGCCGGTGCTGTCGGCGGCTCAGCGGCGGCTGGTGTTGGAGGAGTGGGGCCGGGGCCCGGTCGTGGCGGTGCCGCAGACGGTGCTGCCGGCGGTGTTCGAGGAGACGGCGGCCAGGGCCCCGGGCGCGGGCGCCCTGGTGACCGGGCAGGTGAGCTGGTGCTTCGCCGAACTGAACGCGCGGGCCAATCGGCTGGCGCGCCGCCTGGTCGCCGCCGGGGCGGGACCGGAGCGCACTGTCGCGGTGCGGCTGCCGCGGACGGCCGACGCGATCGTTGCCGTGCTGGCGGTGTGGAAGGCGGGCGGGGTGTACCTGCCGGTGGACCCGGCGCTGCCCGCCGACCGGACCGCCTTCCTGCTGGAGGACGCCCGGCCGGTGCTCGTGCTGGACGAGGCGGCGATGCGGGAGGCGGCGGCCGACGACGGCCCGTCCGGCGACCTCACCGACGCCGAGCGCCGGACCCCGCTGCACCCGGACCACACCGCGTACACCATCTACACCTCCGGCTCCACCGGCCGCCCCAAGGGCGTCGCCGTCCCCCACGGCGCACTGGTCAACCTGCTGGCCAACCACCGCCGGGGTTTCCTGGCCGAGGCAGGCGGCGGACCGCTGCGGGCCGCACTGACCGCGTCGTTCTCCTTCGACACCTCGCTCGAGGGCATCCTTCTCCTGGCCGACGGTCACGAGCTGCACCTCGTCGACGAGGCCACCCGGCTGGATCCGGCCGCCCTGGTGGAGCAGGTGGCCGGTCACCGCATCGACTTCCTCGACCTCACCCCGTCCTATCTGCGCCAACTGCTCCCGGCCGGCCTGCTCACCGATCCACGCCATCGCCCCCGGATCCTCATGCTCGGCGGGGAGGCCGTCGGCGAGCCGCTGTGGCGGCAGCTCGCCGACGTGCCGGGCACCACGGCCCACAACTTCTACGGGCCCACCGAGACCACCATCGACGCGCTGTCCGCCCCCGTCGTGGCCGGCCGGCGCCCGGTGGTCGGCCGGCCGCTGGCGAACCTGCGCGCGTACGTTCTGGACGACCGGCTGCAACCGGTGCCGGCCGGCGTCGCCGGAGAGCTGCACATCGCGGGGCCGCAGCTCGCCCGCGGCTACCCCGGCCGTCCCGGGCTGACCGCGGAGCGGTTCACCGCCGACCCCTACGGCCCGGCGGGCTCGCGGATGTACCGCACCGGGGACGTGGTGCGGTGGACCGCCGACGGGCAGCTGGAGTACCGCGGACGCCTCGACGAGCAGATCAAGATCCGCGGCTTCCGGATCGAGCCCGGCGAGATCGAGGCCGCCGCGACCTCGCTGCCCGCCGTGGCGGCGGCGGCCGTGCTGGCCGTCACCGACGCCTCCGGCCACCGGCGGCTGGTCGCCTATGTCGTCCCGGCCGACCCGGGGACCGCGCCGGCCGCCGCGGAGCTGCGCGCCGCGCTGCAGCGCGTCCTGCCGGACCACATGGTGCCCTCGGCGTTCGTCGTCCTGGACGCGCTGCCGCTGAACTCCAGCGGCAAGGTGGACCGCCGGGCGCTGCCCGCGCCGCCGCCCGCCGCCGCGTCCGGGACGCGGGAACACGTCGCGCCCCGCAGCGCCCCGGAGGAGGCGCTGGCCGGCATCTGGGCCGAGGTGCTGGGCGCCGCGGGACCGGTCGGCGTGACCGACAACTTCTTCGAACTGGGCGGCGACTCGATCCTGGCCATCCAGGTCGTCTCCCGGGCCCGCCGGGCCGGGCTGCGGCTGGCCTCGCAGGACCTGTTCCGCCACCAGACCGTCGCCGACCTCGCGGCCGCCGCGGGTACCGCCGGCGACGGCGGCACCGTACCCGTAGCGGACGCGGCCGGCCGGGAGCCGACCCCGCTCCTCCCCATCCAGGACTGGTTCTTCGAGACCTACGGGCCGCTGCGGCACTTCACCATGTCGGTCGTGCTGGACCTGCCGGCCGGCCTGGACCGCGACGCGCTGGGCGTCGCCCTCGACGCGCTCGTCGCCCACCACCCCGCCCTGCGGACCCGGTACACGTGCCGGGACGGTCAGTGGCGGCAGCAGCCGGTGCCCGGCGTGCCGCCGGTCACGGTGCGGCCGGTCGACCTGTCCGGCGTCGCCGTCGACGAGCGGCCCGCCACGGTGGAGGAGGCCGCGGCGGCCGTCCGCGGCGCGCTGGACCCCGGTACGGGGGCGCTGCTGGGGGCCGCGCTGCTGCTGGAGCCCGGCGGGCGTCCGCGGCTGTTCCTGGCCGCGCACCACCTCGCCGTCGACAGCGTCTCCTGGCGGATCCTGCTGGCCGACCTGGCGGACGCCTACCGGCAGGCCGCCGACGGGCAGCCGGTGCGGCTGGAACCGGCCGGCACCCCGGTCACCGCGTGGGCCGACGGGCTGCTGGCCGCGGTGCGCGACGGCCGGCTGGACGACCGCCTGGCGTACTGGACCGCCGCGGCGCAGGCCGCCGACCTGCCCCTGCCCGTGGACCGACCGGGGACCGCGACCGGCGACAGCACCCGTGCCGTACGGGTGTCCCTCGAGCCGGAGATCACCGACGGCCTGCTGCACCGGGTACCCGCCGCCTACCGCACCCAGATCAACGATGTGCTGCTCAGCGCCCTGGGCCGGGTGCTGGCCGACTGGACGGGCCGCGACCGGGTCGCCGTGGCCATGGAGGGCCACGGCCGGGAGGACGTCGTGGCGGGCGTCGACCTGTCGCGGACGGTCGGCTGGTTCACCACCCGGTTCCCGGTCGCGCTGAGCATGCCCGCCGCTGACTGGGGGGAGGTCCTGAAGTCGGTCAAGGAGCAACTGCGCTCCGTGCCCGACCGGGGGCTGAGCTACGAGGCTCTGGGCCGGCTGAGCCCGCCCGGCTCCCCGGCCGCCGCGCTGCGCGACCGCCCGCTGCCCGGCGTCTGCTTCAACTACCACGGCCAGTGGACGCCGGGCGCCGGCGGCGAGGGGGACTTCGCGGCGCGCGACGAGCGGACCGGACCGGAACTGGCCGCCGACCAGCCGGCCGGCCACCTGCTCGACGTCGCGGCGGCGGTGACCGGGGGCGCCCTGGAGCTGACCTGGCAGTACTCCGATCAGGTGCACGACGAGGCGACGGTACGCGGCCTGGCCGAGGCGATGGTGCGCGCGCTGCGGGAGATCGTCGGGTACTGCGACCGGCCGGACGCCTCCGGCCGCACCCCGTCCGACTTCCCGCTGGCCGGCCTCGACCAGGCGGCGGTGGACCGCGTCGTCGGGGACGGCCGCGGCGTGGACGACGTGTATCCGCTGACGCCGTTGCAGGCCGGCATGCTCTTCCACCACCTGGCGGACCCGGCCGACGACGTCTACCTCGACCACGCGACCCTGCTGCTGGACGGGGTGGACGACCCAGAGGCCTTCGGCCGGGCCTGGCAGCAGGTGGTCGACGCCACCCCCGTGCTGCGCAGCAGTGTGGTGTGGCAGGACGTCGAACGACCGCTGCAGGTGGTGCACAGCCGCGTGACGGTGCCGGTGGCGCACCTGGACTGGCGCGACCGGACGGACGAGGAGCAGGAGGACGCGCTCCGGCGGCTGCTGGCCGAGGACCGGGCCGCGGGCATGGACCCGGCGACCGCGCCGCTGATGCGGCTGGTGGTCGCCCGGCTGACCGACGACCGGGTGGCCCTGGTGTGGACGCTCCACCACCTGGTGCTCGACGGCTGGAGCCTGGCCGAGGTCTTCACCGAGGTCTGCGACCGCTACCGGGCCCTGACCGCGGGGGGTCCGCCCCCCGCCCCGTCCGTCCGCCGGCCGTTCCGCGACTACCTGGAGTGGCTGGAGGCACGCGACGGAGGGGACACCGAACGGTACTGGCGCGACCGGTTGGGGGACCTCACCGCGCCGACCCCGCTGCCGTACGACCGGCAGCCGTCCGGCACCCACCGCGCCCGCTCCACCGCCATGGTGCGCACCGAACTGCCCGGCGGACTGTCGGCCCGGCTGCACCGCACCGCCGGGCAGAACGGGCTGACGGTCAACACAGCCGTCCAGGGCGCGTGGGCGCTGCTGCTGTCCCGCTACAGCGGCGAGCACGACGTGGTGTTCGGCACCACCGTCTCCGGCCGCCCCGCCGAGTTGGCCGGGGTGGAGTCGATGGTCGGCATGTTCATCAACACCCTGCCCACCCGGGTCCGCGTCGAGGAGGACCGCCCGGCCGGGGAATGGCTGCGCGACCTCCAGCTCCAGCAGTCCGCGTCCCGCGCCCACGACGCGGTCGCGCTGACCGACCTGCGGGCCTACAGCCGCGTGCCGGGCGGGACCAGCATGTTCGACAGCATGGTCGCCTTCGAGAACTACCCGTTCGACGAGTCCGCCGCGCAGCAGGCGGGCCTGCGCATCCGCGAGGTACGCGCGCGGGACGCGACGAACTTCCCGCTGAGCCTGCGGGCCCACCTCGGCAGTCGGCTCGCCTTCGACCTGGCCTACGATCCGGCGCTCTTCGACGAGGCGACCGCGCGACGCCTGGCGGGGAACCTGCGGACGCTGCTCGAGGCCCTGGCCGACGGCGCGCAGCGGCCCCTGCGCGAGCTGGACCCGCTGACCGGCGAGGAACGCGAGCGGATTCTGCGGGAGTGGAGCGGCGCCGGCCGGGACGTGCCGGCCGTCTCCCTCGGGGAGGCGTTCGCCGCGCGGGTCCTGCTGCACCCGGACGCGGTCGCCGTCGCCGACGGCGGGCGCCGGCTGAGTTACGCGGAACTGGACGACTGGTCCGACCGGCTGGCCCGGTGGCTGGCCCGGGAGGGGGTGGGCGCCGAGGACCGCGTGGCGCTGCGCCTGGAACCCTCGGTCGAGCTGGTCGTGGCCGAGTTGGCCACCGCCAAGGCCGGCGCGTGCTACGTGCCGGTGGACGCGCGGGCGCCGGAGGCGCGTCAGCGAGCCCTGCTCGACGCGGCCGGCGCGACGGTGGTCCTGACCGCGAGGACGGTCGCGGAGACCCGTGCCGCGGACACCGGCGTGGAGACCCCTGCCGTCGGGACCGGCACCGCGGCGACCGGCACGCAGGCCGGTGCCGAAGAACCGGCTGCCGGGTCGGCGCCGGGCCTGGTGCCCGGCCCGTCACGCGACCCCGAGACCGCCCCGGCTGCCGCCACGCCGCCCCGCCCGGCACCCGACCCGGCGGCGTCAGCCGCCATCAGGCATGTGCACCCGGACGCCCTGGCCTACCTGATGTTCACCTCTGGATCGACCGGCACGCCCAAGGCGGTGGCGGTGCGGCAGCGGGACGTGGTGGCGCTGGCCGCCGCGCGCAGCTTCCGGGGCGGTGCGCACGAGCGGGTGCTGCTGCACTCCCCGGTGGCCTTCGACGCCGCCACGTACGAGGTGTGGGTGCCGCTGCTGAACGGCGGCCGGGTGGTGGTCGCGCCGACCGGGCACCTGGACGCCGCCGGGGTGCGGCGGGCGGTCGTCCAGGAGGGCGTGACCGCGATGTGGCTGACGGCCGGCCTGTTCCGGCTGCTGGCCCAGGACGCACCCGACTGCTTCGCCGGGCTGCGGCAGGTGTGGACCGGCGGCGACGTGGTGCCCGCGGCGCCGGTGCGCCGGGTCCTGGACGCCTGCCCGGGACTGACGGTGGTGGACGGCTACGGGCCGACCGAGACCACGACCTTCGCGGCCTGCCACCCGATGGAGTCCGCGCGGAGCGTGCCGGACGCCGTCCCCATCGGGCGCCCGCTGGACGGGATGCGGCTGTACGTCCTCGACGCGGACCTGCGCCCGGTGCCGGTGCGGGCCACCGGCGAGCTGTTCATCGCAGGCGACGGCCTGGCCCGTGGTTACGGCGGACGCCCGGGCCTGACCGCCGAGAAGTTCACGGCGAACCCCTACGGGCCGCCCGGCGACCGCATGTACCGGACCGGCGACCTGGCGCGCTGGCGCAACGACGGCACCGTGGAGTTCGCCGGGCGCCGCGACGAACAGGTCAAGATCCGCGGCTTCCGCATCGAACCTGGTGAGATCGAGGCCGCGCTGACCGGACACGAGACGGTCGCCGACGCCGCGGTGGTGGTCCGCGAGGACCCCTCCGGCGTCAGGCACCTGGCCGCCTACGTCGTCGCCGCCCCCGGGCGGACGGCGGACGCGGCGGCCCTGCGGACGCACGCGGCGGCCGTACTGCCCGACTACATGGTCCCGTCGACCGTCACGGTGCTCGACGCGCTTCCGCTCAGCGGCAACGGCAAACTGGACAGGGCAGCGCTGCCGGCGCCGCGGACGGCGGCGGACCTGCCGGAGTACGTCGAGCCCCGCACCGAGGCCGAGCGGGTCGTCGCGGCGATCTGGGCCGAGACGCTGGGCGCCGAGCGGGTCGGCGCCGGGGACAACTTCTTCGCCCTGGGCGGTGACTCCATCCTCAGCATCCGCGTCTCCACGCGGCTGCGGGCGGCCTTCGGCGCCGACGTCCCGCCGCACCTGGTGTTCACCCGTCCCACCGTCGCGGCCCTGGCCGCCGCGCTGGCGGGCGCCGGTGACGCCGCCGCGATCCGTCCGGCTCCCCGCGGGGCCACGGCGCCGCTCTCCTTCGGCCAGCAGCGGCTGTACTTCCTCAACGAGTTCGACGGGACCGCCGGCGCCGAGTACGTGACCGCGACCGCGTTCCGGCTGCGCGGCGCGCTCGACGTGGAAGCGCTGCACACCGCGCTGACCGGCCTGGTCGCCCGCCACGAGTCGCTGCGCACCACCTTCGAGGAGGGCGACGACGGACGCGGCGTCCAGCGGGTGGGCGAACCGTACCCGGTGCAGCCGCCCGTCCACGACCTCGCGGGGCTGCCGGAGCCCGAGCGGGACCGGGCGCTGTCCGCTCTGCTGGCCGCCGCCACCGGCACCCCGTTCTCCCTGCGGACCGGGCCGCTGCTGCGGGCCGAACTGGTGCGCCTGGCGCCCGGGGACCACGTACTGGCGCTGGCGATGCACCACATCGTCACCGACGGCTGGTCGGTCGCGGTGATCGGCGACGAACTGGGCGCCCTGTACGCCGCGGCCCTCGGCGGCGACCCGTCCGCGGCCGGGCTGCCGCCACTGCCCGTCCAGTACGCCGACTACGCCGTGTGGCAGCGCGACCCGGTGGGCGGTTCGGCCGCGCTGGAGCCGCAGCTCGCCTACTGGCGCGAACAGTTGGCCGACCTGCCTGCCCTGGACCTGCCCACCGACGTGCCCCGGCCCGCCGTGCGGGGTTCGAACGGCGCGGTGCTGGAGTTCCGGCTGCCCGCCGACCTCGTCGACCGGCTGCGGGCGATCGCCCGGCGCGGCGACGGCACGCTTTTCATGGTCCTGGTGGCCGCCTGCCAGGTGCTGCTGGCCGGCTGCTCGGGGCAGCGGGACGTCGCCGTGGGCACCGTCACCTCCGGGCGGGAACGCGCCGAACTCGAACACCTGGTCGGCATGTTCGTCAACACGGTGGTGCTGCGCTCCCGCGTCGAGCCGTCGCTGCCGTTCGACCGGCTGCTGGCCGGGGTGCGGGAGACCGTCCTTGGTGCCTTCGCCCACCAGGACGTGCCGTTCGAACGCGTCGTGGAGGAGCTCCAGCCCGACCGCGACACCAGCAGGACACCGCTGTTCCAGGCCATGGTGGCGCTGCACAACCTGGGCGCCCGGCTGCCCGAACTGCCCGGCCTCGGCCTGGAGTCGTTCCCGCTGCCGGTGACGACCGCCGCCTTCGACCTGAGCTTCGACTTCGTGGAGGACGGCGAAGGTCTGCGGGGGTCGCTGGAGTACGCCACCGACCTGTTCGGCGCGGCGACCGCGGAGCGCTTGGCAGCGCGGCTGCGGATGCTGCTCGACGCGGTGGCCGCCGACCCCGGGCGTGCGGTGGGCGAGCTGCCGCTGCTGTCGGCGGCCGAGCACCGCCAGGTGGTCGGCGAGTGGGGCGCCGGTGCGGCCCTGGCGGTGCCGGACGTGACGTTCACCGACGTGTTCGAACAGCGGGCCGCCCGGTCCGCCGGCCTGCGCGCCGTGGTCGCCGGCGGCGACGCGCTGGACTACGGCGAGCTGAACGCGCGGGCCAACCGGCTGGCCCGCCGGCTGATCGAGGCGGGCGTCGGCCCCGAGAGCGTCGTGGCGGTGCGGCTGCCGCGCACCGCGGACATGGTGGTGGCGATTCTCGGCGTGCTGAAGGCGGGCGGAGCGTACCTGCCGATCGACCTGGAACTGCCCGCCGAGCGCGTGCGGTTCCTGCTGGACGACGCCCGGCCGGTGCTGGTGCTGGACGAGGCTGTGATGCGGTCGGTGCCCGCCGGCGCCGAGGCCGCCGACGTGACGGACGCCGAACGCCTGGCCCCCCTGCGGCCGGACAACGCCGCCTACGTCAGCTACACATCGGGATCCACCGGCCGCCCCAAGGGCGTCGTGGTCGAGCACCGGCAGCTGGTGAACCTGTACCACGACCACCTGACCGAGCTGTTCGACCCGAGCGCCGAGGCACTGGGCCACCGGGTGCGGGCCGCCCTGACCGCATCCTTCTCCTTCGACACGGCATGGGTCGGCTCGCTGTGGCTGGCGGCCGGCCACGAACTGCACGTCATCGACGACACCACCCGGCTCGATCCGGCCGCGGTCGTCGCCTACGCCGACACCCACCGCGTCGACTTCCTCGACGTCACCCCGTCCTATCTGAACCAGCTGCTGAACGCCGGGCTGTGCACCGGCACCGGCCACCACCCCGGCGTCCTCATGGTGGGCGGCGAGGCCGTCGACCCCTCGTTGTGGCGGCAGCTTCGCGACCTGCCCGGCACCACGGTGTACAACTACTACGGCCCCACCGAGTCAACCGTCGACACCGTCTGCCATCGCGTCACCGGCTCCGGCGTCCGGCCCGTGATCGGCGCCCCCGGCCGCAACGTCCGCGCGTACGTCCTGGACGACGCGCTGCGGTCGGTGCCCGCGGGCGCCCCGGGCGAGCTGTACCTCGGCGGCGCCCAGATCGCCCGTGGCTACCTGGGCCGGCCGGGGCTGACCGCCGACCGTTTCCTCGCCGATCCGTTCGGCGCGCCGGGGTCGCGCATGTACCGCACCGGGGACCGCGTGCGCTGGACCCCGGACGGCCTGCTGGACTACCTGGGGCGCACGGACGAGCAGGTCAAGATCCGCGGCTTCCGCGTCGAGCCCGGCGAGATCGAGGCCGCGTTGTCGGACCACCTCCGGATCGCCGAGGCCGTCGTGGTGGCGCGCGAGGACGACGGGCACCCGCGGCTGGTCGCCTATTTCGTGGCGGCCGGCGGCGCGGACGCCCCGGGCGGCGACGAACTGCGCGCCTGGCTGCGGCGAGGGCTGCCGGACTACATGGTCCCCGCCGCGTTCGTGCCCCTGGACTCGCTGCCCAGGACCGTCAGCGGCAAGGTCGACCGGCGGGCCCTGCCCGCGCCGCCCCGGCCCACGGCCGAGTCCGCCTACCTGGCGCCGCGGACCGCCGCCGAGGAGACCCTGGCCGGTGTCTGGGCCGAGGTGCTGGGGGCCGAACGGGTGGGTGTCACCGACGACTTCTTCGCCCTGGGCGGCGACTCCATCCTCAGCATCCAGGTCGTCTCGCGGGCCCGGCAGGCCGGCCTGCGGCTCACCTCCAAGGACGTCTTCCTGCACCCGACCGTCGGCGAACTCGCCGCGGTCGCCGCCGCCGACGTCCCGGCCCGGCCGCGTCCGGGCGGCGCCGAGCGCTCCGGGCCTGCTCCGCTCACCCCGATCCAGCGCTGGTACCTCGACCCGCGGCGCCACGGCGGCCCGCACCACTTCACGATGACCACCTTCGCGGAGCTGGAACCGGACGTGGACCGGGAGGCGCTGCGGGCCGCCGTGGACGCCCTGGCGGCCCACCACGGCGCGCTGCGCACCCGCTTCGTCCACAGCGGCGGCCAGTGGTGGCAGGAGACCGTCCCGCAGGCTCCGCCCGGCGTCTTCGAGCACCACGACCTGTCCGGTCTGGACCCGGCCGGCCGTGGGGAGGCCGAACACCGCGCGGCGCTCGCCGCCCAGAGCGGACTGGACATCACCACCGGGGCCGTGCTGCGGACGCTGTTGTTCTCCGGCGACCCGGGTTCCCGGCCGCGTCTGCTGCTCACCGCCCACCACCTGGTGACGGACGGCGTGTCCTGGCGCATCCTGCTGGACGACCTGGAGACCGCCTACCGGCAGATATCGGCCGGCCGGCCGGTGGACCTCGGACCACGCACCACCGGATACGGGGAGTGGGCCGCCCGGCTCACCGAGTACGTACGGGCCGGCGGCCTGGACGGCGACCTGCCGTACTGGAAGGACCTGCGCGACTCCCGGCCCGCCCCGCTGCCGGTCGACCGGGCCGGCCGCAACCCGGCCGGCGACGCCCGGACGGTCACCGTCGCCCTGGGCCGGGACACCACCGACGCCCTGCTGCACCAGGTCCCCGACGTCTACCGCACCCAGGTCAACGACGTGCTCCTCAGCGCGCTGGGCCGCAGCCTGGCCCGCTGGACCGGCACGGACACCGTACTGATCGGCATGGAAGGGCACGGCCGCGAGGACGTGCTGGGCGACAGCGACACCGACCTGTCGCGCACCGTGGGCTGGTTCACCTCGGAGTACCCGCTCGCCCTGACCGTACAGCCGGACGCCGGCTGGCGGGACACCGTGCGGTCGGTGAAGGAGCAACTGCGGGCCGTGCCGCACCGCGGGCTCGGGTTCGGCGCGCTGCGTCACCTCAGCGCGGCCGGATCGCCCGCGCGCGCCCTGGACGGCGCCCCGGCGCCGCAGATCGGCTTCAACTACCACGGGCAGTGGGACGTGGGCGGCGACCGGCGGGCGGCGGGCGGCCTGTACCGCGGCTGGCTGCCGGCTGTCGGGGAGGACATCGCCCCGGACGAGGAGCGCCCCTACCTGATCGACGTCACCGGGGTGGTCGAGGACGGCGAACTGCGCCTGGGCTGGACGTATCCCCCCGCCGTGTACGACGAGCACACCGTGCGCCGACTGGCGGCGGAGACGGCTGCCGCCCTGGGCGAGATCGTGGCCCACTGCCGGGAGGACGGCGCCGGCGGGCGCACCCCGTCCGACTTCCCGCTGGCCGCCCTCGACCAGCGCGGCGTCGACCTGGTGGCCGGCGACGGCCGTGACGTGGCGGACGTCTACCCGCTCACACCGCTCCAGGCCGGGCTGCTCTTTCACGCCCTGGTCGACTCGGCCGGCGCCTACTTCGACCAGGTCGCGGTGCGGCTGTCCGGAGTCGCCGACCCCGGTCTGCTGGCCACGGCGTGGCAGCGGGTGGTCGACCGCACCCCGGCGCTGCGCACCGAGGTGCGCTGGGAGGGCCTGGCCGAACCGGTGCAGGTGGTGCGGAAGGGCGCCGCGCTTCCCGTGACGCGGCTGGACTGGCGCGGTCTGTCCCCGGCCGACCGGGAGGAGGCGCTGCGCCGGCTGCTGGCCGACGACCGCGCCGCAGGCATGGACCTGACCACGGCCCCGCTGATGCGGATCGCCGTCGCCGCCCTGCCCGACGACGAGGTCATGCTGGTGTGGACCTCCCATCACCTGATCCTCGACGGCTGGAGCACCGGACTGGTCTTCGCCGAGGTGTACGAGCAGTACGCGGCCGCGGCCGAGGGCCGCGCCCCGCAGTTGCCGGCACGGCCGCCGTTCCGCGACTTCCTGCGGTGGCTCGGCGAGCAGGACGAAGCGGCGGCCCGCGCCCACTGGCAGACCGTGCTGGCCGGGACCGGCGCGCCCACTCCCCTGCCGTACGACCGCAAGCCGGCAGACGCGCACCGCGCCCGGTCCGCCGGGACGGTCCGCGTGGACCTGCCCGAGGACGTCTCGCGGCGGCTGCAGGCCATGGCCCGCGGCAACGGCCTGACGGTCAGCACCGTGGTGCAGGGGGCGTGGGCCCTGCTGCTTGGGCGGTACGCCGGCCAGGACGACGTCGTGTTCGGCACGACGGTCTCGGGCCGGCCCGAGGGACTGCCGGGCGTGGAGTCGATGATCGGCATGTGCATCAACACGGTGCCGACCCGCGTGATCGTCGACGAGTCCCGCGATCTGCTGGGCTGGCTGCGCGACCTGCAGGAGCAGCAGAGCGAGTCGCGCCGCTTCGGCCATGTACCGCTGGCCCGGCTCCAGTCGTGGAGCGGCCGGCCGGCCGGCGCGGGCCTGTTCGACAGCATGGTGGCCTTCGAGAACCTCCCCTTCGAGGAGGTGGACCGGGGCGGGGCGGGAACAAGGATCCGCGAGGTCCGCGCGGACGACTCGACCAACTTCCCGCTGTGCCTGCGCGCCTACGTCACCGAGCGGCTCGGCTTCGACCTCGCCTACGACCCCGGGCTGTTCGACGACGGGACCGTCTCCTCGATCGCGGACCGGCTGTGCCGGCTGCTCGCGGCGATGGCCGACGGCGCCGACCGCCCGCTGCGGCGGCTGCCGTGGACGTCCCCGGCGGAGGACCGCCGCGTCCTGGTCGAATGGAACGGCTCGGCCGACGGCGCCACCGGACACACCCTGGTGGACCTGTTCGAGGCGCAGGCCGCCCGCACCCCGGCCGCCACCGCGGTGTCGTACGAGGACAGCACCCTGTCGTACGCGGAACTGGACGCTCGGGCCAACCGGCTCGCCCACCTGCTGGTCCGGGCCGGCGCGGCCCCCGAGCGGTTCGTCGCCCTGGCGCTGCCGCACGGCCCGGACCTGATCGTCGCCGTGCTCGCGGTACTGAAGACCGGTGCCGCCTATCTGCCGGTCGATGTCCGGCACCCGGCCGACCGGATCGCCCGTACCCTGGCCGACAGCGCACCCGTGGCCGTGCTGACCTCGGGCGGCACCGGGCCCGACGGCATCGCCGGAACACCCCGCGTCGACCTGGACGACCCCGAGGTCGCCGCGGACCTGGCCCGGCGTCCTGCCACCGCCCCGGCGGGCCCCGCCCGGCCGCTGCCCGCGAGCCCCGCCTACGCCATCTACACCTCCGGCTCCACCGGTGTGCCCAAGGGCGTGGTGGTCACGCACGCCAACGTGGTGCGGCTGTTCTCCGCGGCCCGGGAGCGGTTCGCCTTCGGCGAGCACGACACCTGGACGATGTTCCACTCCCACGCCTTCGACTTCTCGGTCTGGGAGATCTGGGGGGCGCTGCTGCACGGCGGGCGGCTCGTCGTCGTGCCGCACGCCGTGTCCCGCTCCCCCGAGGAGTTCCTGCGGCTGCTGGTGGCCGAGCGGGTCACGGTGCTCAACCAGACGCCGTCCGCCTTCCACCAGTTGATGCGCGCCGACCGGGACGATCCGGCGCTCGGCGCGCGGCTGGCCCTGCGCTGCGTCGTCTTCGGCGGCGAGGCCCTGGACCCGGGCCGGCTCGCGGAGTGGTACGAGCGCCACGCCGAGGACGCGCCGGTGCTGGTCAACATGTACGGGATCACCGAGACCACCGTGCACGTCACCCACCTGGCGCTGGACCGGGCGACCGCGGCGGCGGCGCCCGGCAGCAGCATCGGACGGGGCCTGCCCGACCTGCGGGTCTACGTGCTGGACGCCGGTCTGGCGCCGGTCCCGCCGGGCGTGCCCGGTGAGATGTACGTGGCCGGCGCGGGACTGGCGCGCGGCTACCTCAACCGTCCCGGTCTGACCGCCTCCCGTTTCGTCGCCGACCCGTTCGGGCCTCCCGGGACGCGTATGTACCGCACCGGCGACCGGGCCCGGTGGAGCCGCGACGGCGTGCTGGAGTACCTGGGCCGCGGTGACGACCAGGTCAAGGTGCGCGGGTTCCGGATCGAACTGGGTGAGATCGAGGCGGCTCTGGCCGCGCATCCGGAGGTCGGCGCTGCCGCCGTCACGGTCCGGGAGGACCAGCCGGACCGCAGGCGCCTGGTGGCCTACCCGGTGCCGGCCGGCCCGGGCGGGTTGCCGGCCCCGTCCGAGCTGCGTTCCTTCCTGGCCCGGACCCTGCCCGACTACATGCTGCCCACAGCGTTCGTGCCGCTGGAGCGGCTGCCGCTCAATGTCAACGGCAAGGTGGACCGGCGCGCCCTGCCGGCGCCGGGACCGGACAGCGCCGGGGTCGCCGCCGAGGGCTTCGCCGAGCCCCGTACCGAGGCGGAGCGGGTCGTCGCCGCCATCTGGGCCGACATCCTCGGGCTGCCGGGGGTCGGGGTCGAGGACGACTTCTTCGCCCTGGGCGGCGACTCCATCCTCAGCATCCGTCTCACCTCGCGACTGAGGGAGGCGTTCGGCCGGCAGCTCACGCCGCGGGTCGTCTTCACGCACACCACCGTCGCCGCGCTGGCCGCCGCGCTCACCGACGGCGGTCCGCAGGACACCGCCCGCACCCTGCCCACCGTCCCGCGCGACGCCCCGCTGCCGGCGTCCTTCGCGCAGCAGCGGATGTGGTTCCTCGACACCTTCGATCCCGGCAGCGCCGAGTACATCACCTCGCTCGCGCAGCGATTGCGCGGGCCGCTGGACACCGCGGCCCTCGGCGCGGCGCTGACCGCGGTGGCCGCCCGGCACGAGTCGCTGCGCACCACCTTCCACGAGTCCGACGGCCGGTGCCTGCAGGTGATCCACCCGCCACGGGAGGTGCGGCCCGCGGTCAGCGACCTGTCGGGCCTGCCCGTCGATGAGCGCCGGGCCGAGGCGGACCGCGTGCTGGCGGCCGAGGCCGCCCTCCCCTTCGACCTGCGGCACGGCCCGCTGTTGCGGGCCCGGCTGATCCGGCTGGCCGACGAGGAGCACATCCTGGCGCTGACGATGCACCACATCATCACCGACGGTTGGTCGACCGGCGTGCTCCTCGGCGACCTGCGGGCCTGCTACGACGCCGCGGTGAGCGGCGAGCCGCCCGTGCTGCCGAACCTGCCGGCGCAGTACGCCGACTACGCCGCCTGGCAGCGCGCCGAGCTGTCCGGCGTCGGTGCGGAGGGGCAGCTCGCGTACTGGCGCGACCTGCTGGCCGGCGCTCCGCCGCTGGAACTGCCGACCGACCGGCCCCGGCCGGCGGTGGCCACCCATCGCGGCGCGACAGCCTCCTTCACCGTGCCGCCGGCTGTCGCCGAGCAACTGCGGGCCCTCGGCCGCCGCCACGGCGCCACACTGTTCATGACGCTGGTCGCCGCGGTGCAGACGCTGCTCGCCCGCTGGTCGGGACAGCGGGACGTGGTCGTCGGGACGGTCACCTCCGGCCGGGAACGGGCGGAACTGGAGCGCGTGGTCGGCCTGTTCGTGAACACGCTGGCACTGCGCTGCGCCGTCGACCCGGAGCTGCCCTTCACCGAGTTCCTGGGGCGGGTGCGCGACACCGTGCTGGGCGCCTTCGCCCACCAGACCGTGCCGTTCGAACGGGTCGTCGACGAGGTCCAGCCGACCCGCGACACCAGCCGCACGCCGGTCTTCCAGGTCATGGTCGTCCTGCACAACGCCCCGGACGAGGCGCTGGAGCTGCCCGGCCTGACCGCGGAGGGCCTCACCGTGCCGACCCGCACCGCGGGCTTCGACCTGACCCTGGAGTTCGGCGAGGCGCCGGACGGCGCCCTGCACGCGGACATCACCTACGCCACGGACCTGTTCGAGGCCGCCACGGCCGAGCGGCTCGGCGAGTATCTGACCGTGCTGCTCGAGGCCGTCGCCACCGAGCCCGGCCGTCCACTGGACCGGCTGTCCCCGCTGACCCCCGGCCGGCGGCGGCAGGTGCTGGAGGAGTGGCAGGGGGCCGTGCGCGACCTGCCCGGCGGCACCGTCCCCGAACTGTTCGCCGCCCAGGCGCGGCGGACCCCCGACGCCCCGGCTCTGGTCACCGACCACGGCCAGGTGAGTTACGGCGAACTGGACGCCCGCGCAGACGCCCTGGCCCGGCGGCTGCGCGCACTCGGCCTGCGGCCGGAGGAACGGGTCGGCGTGCTGATGGACCGGTCGGTGGAGCTGGTCACCGCCGAACTGGCGGTGCTCAAGGCAGGCGGCGCCTACGTGCCCCTGGACGTCAGGGCGCCGCGGGACCGGCTGCGCGCCATGCTCGCCGGGACCGGCGCCCGCGTCGTGCTCACCGACCGCCACCGGTCGGTGGCGGCGCACGCCGCCACCGGCGGAGCCGGGACCGTGCTGGACCTGCACGCGGAGGACGGCGGCGCCGATGAGGACGGCGCGGCCCTCGCGGAGGGCGCACCACAGACCGGGGCGTCCGCGGCGCCGGATCCGGAGGGGATCGCGTACGTGATGTTCACGTCCGGCTCCACCGGGCGTCCCAAGGGCGTGGCGGTGCGCCACCGCGACGTCACGGCGCTGGCGTCGGACTCCGCCTTCGCCGCACACCGCAGCGTGCTGGTGCACTCGCCGCACGCCTTCGACGCCTCGACGTACGAGCTGTGGGTGCCGCTGCTGAACGGCGGCCGGGCGGTTCTGGCACCGCCCGGGGAGGTGGACGCCGACGTGCTGCGGCGGACGGTCACCACGCACGATGTGACGTCGGTGTTCATGACCACCGGTCTGTTCCGGGTGATCGCCCAGGACGACCCGGCGGCGTTCGCCGGCCTGCGCGAGCTGTGGACGGGCGGCGAGGCGGTCCCGGCCGCCGCCGTACGCCGTGTCCTGGACGCCTGCCGGGACCTGACCCTGGTCGACGTCTACGGACCCACCGAGACCACCACGTACGCCACCCGGCGGGTGCTGCGGGCCGGCGAGCACATACCCGAACCGGTGCCCATCGGGCGGCCGCTGGACAACACCCGCGCTTACGTCCTGGACGCCTCCCTGCGTCCGCAGCCCCCCGGGATGCCCGGCGAGCTGTTCCTGGCCGGCGCCGGGCTCGCCCGCGGCTACCTCGACCGGCCGGGCCCGACCGCCGAGCGCTACCTGCCCGACCCGTTCGGCCCGCCCGGCTCCCGGATGTACCGGACCGGCGACATCGCGCGGTGGACGCCGGACGGCGACCTGGAGTTCGCAGGGCGCGCCGACGGGCAGATGAAGATCCGCGGCTTCCGGATCGAGCCGGGCGAGATCGAGGCGGCCCTGACGAGGCACGAGGCAGTCGCGCAGGCCGTCGCGCACGTATGGCGCGACGCCGCCGACCGCAAACGCCTGGTCGCCTACCTGGTGCCGGCCCGAGGAGCCGTGCCGCCGGAAGCGGGCGAGCTGAGCGGCTTCCTGGCCGACGTGCTGCCCGACTACATGGTGCCCTCGGCCTACGTGCCGCTGGACCGCCTCCCGCTGAACGCCACCGGGAAGGTGGACCGGCGGGCCCTGCCGGAGCCCGATCCGCAGGCGGGTGCCGCGCGCGGGTACACGGCGCCGCGCACCCCGGTGGAGACCGGGCTCGCGGGCATCTGGTCCGACGTGCTGGGCCTCGACCAGATCGGTGTACACGACAACTTCTTCGAGCTGGGCGGCGACTCGATCCTCAGCATCCAGGTGGTGTCCCGGGCCCGCCAGGCCGGTCTGTACCTGACCACCAAGGACCTCTTCACGCACCAGTCGGTCGCGGACCTGGCCGCGGTGACGACCACCGCGCAGGACGAGGAGGCGGCGCGGCCAGTCGTCGGCGAGCTGCCGCTGACCCCGGTGCAGGAGTGGTTCTTCGCCACCCACCGGGTCAACCCGCACCACTTCAACCAGTCGACGGTGCTGGAACTGAACGAGGACCAGCCCGACACGGCCGCGCTGGAACGCGCCCTGACCGCGCTGCTGCACCACCACGACGCGCTCCGGCTGCGCTTCACACGCGACGGCGACCGCTGGCGGCAGGAGAACACACCGCCGCGGGTGGTGCGCCTGCTGGAAACGCACGACCTGTCGGCGACGTCCCCGGTCGGGCAGGACGCGGCCATGGAGCGGATCGCCGACGCCCTGCACGCGGGCTTCGACCTGGGCAGCGGCGTGCTGCTGAAGGCCGCGCTGTTCCACCTGGGCGGCGCCCGCCGCCCGCACCTGTTCCTGGCCGCCCACCACCTGGCGATCGACGGCGTGTCCTGGCGCATCCTGCTGGACGACCTGGACACGGCCTACCGGCAGGCGGTCGGCGACGAGCCCGTACGCCTGGGCGCGAAGACCACGTCGTTCCGCGACTGGTCGCTGCGGCTGGCCGACCACGTCGCCGGCGGCGGCCTGGACGACGAGGCGGACCACTGGTCGCGGGCGTCGGACGCCGGCCCACTGCCGTCCGGCCAACCGGGCGGCGGGGAGCCGGGCGGTACGGAACCGGGCGCGCCGGCCGCCGTTTCGGTGACTTCGCGGACTTCGGTGACTTCGGTGACTTCGGTGACGATCAGCAAGCCGGACACCGAGGACCTGCTGCGCTCGGCCCCCGCGGTCTACCGCACTCGCATCAACGACGTGCTGCTGACCGCGCTGGCCCTCGCCCTGTCCCGGTGGACGGGCCGGAGCCGGGTCGCCGTGGAGCTGGAGGGCCACGGCCGGGAAGACGTCCTGGAGGGCACCGACCTCTCCCGTACGGTGGGCTGGTTCACCACCATGTACCCCGTCGCCCTGGACGTGGCGGCGCACGCCGGCAACGGGGGCCGACCGGACTGGCGGAGTCTGGTGCGGTCGGTACGGCGGCAACTGCGGACCGTACCGGGCAACGGGTTCGGTTTCGGGGCACTGCGCACGTTCGGCTCGCCCGAGGTGCGGGAGCGGCTGTCCGCCGGCCGACAGGACCCGCAGGTCGTCTTCAACTACCTCGGCCAGTGGGACGCCCGGCCCCAGCACGATCAGCGGGGCCTGTACCGCAGGGAGCTGCCGTCGCTGGGACAGGACCACGATCCCCGCGAGGAGACCACCCACCTGCTGGAGATCGTCGGCGCGGTGCAGGACGGCAGGCTCGGGTTCACCTGGCGTTACCGTCCCGGCGTCCACGACGAGCAGACCGTGGAGGCGGTGGCCGCGGACTTCGCCGACGCCCTGCGGCTGATCGCCCAGGACTGCCGGAACGCGGCATGACAGGGGACCGGGCCGGAACCCGGGACGCCGGCCGGGCCGCCGTGCCGTACGGCGCGCCCGAGGACGCGGCGCCCGCCGTACGGAAGAACACGCGGGACCACGCGTCGCACACGGTACGGGAGGACGCGCCGGACGACGGGGCCGCGGGCACGGACCCGGCAGGAAGCCGGGTCGCCGCCCCGGACGGCGCACCGGGGCGTTCCGCCCCGGTGTCCCTGGCCCGCAATCGGGACTACCGGTTGCTGTGGACCGCCCAGATGCTGTCGGAGTTCGGATTCCACGTCTCTGTACTGGCCTTTCCCCTGCTCACGCTGGCGCTCACCGGCTCGGCCGCCGCCTCCGGCGTCGTCCTCAGCACGATGGCGGCGGCGCAGATGCTGGCGGGACTGCCGGCGGGGGCGGTGGTGGACCGCCTCAGCCGGAAGGCGGTCATGCTCGGCTGCGAGGCGGCCCAGGCGGCGGCGGCGGCCAGCATGGTCGCCGCCCTGTGGTGGGGCAGCGCAACCGTCGTCCACATGGTCGCGGTCGCAGCGGTATTCGGTGTCAGCGCCGCCCTGTTCGAGCCGGCGGAAAGTGCCACGCTGCCCAACCTGATGCCCGAGGGGCAGTTGCCGACCGCGATCGCGGTGAACAGCGCCCGATCCTCCCTCGGGCAGCTCGCGGGCACCGCGGCCGGCGGCTTCCTGTTCGCTGTCGGCCGCGTCATGCCGTTCCTCACCGACACGATCACCCACACCGCGGCGTTCCTGACCCTGGTCCCCCTGCGGGTGCCCCCCCGCCCGGAGCCGCCGAAGGGACCGCGGGCCCCGTTCGGCCGTGACATCACGGCCGGCCTGCGCTGGGTGTGGGGGGAGCCCCGCATACGTGTGACGATGCTCTGCGCGGGCGCCCTCAACCTGTTCTTCGGCGCCTTCTACATCGTCCTCGTCGTCCGGGCCCAAGCGGCCGGCACCTCGCCGGGCCGGATCGGCGTGATGGTCGCCATGCTCGGGGCGGGCGGGGTGCTGGGGTCGCTCGCGGCTCCCGCGCTGTACCGGCGGCTCAGCCCGCGCACCGCGGTCGTCCTGGTGTTCTGGTCGCTGACGGTGCTCACCCCGCTCACCCTGCTGACCCCTCCGGGGCCGCCGACAGGGGTGCTGTTCGCGGCCATGGCCCTGTTCCCGCCGGTCGCCAACACCGCGATCGTCACCGAACAGTTACTGCGTACCCCGGACGGGATACGCGGCCGTCTCACCAGCGTGATCGGTCTGACAGGCGGCGGTGCGGCGGCCGGCGGCCCGGCCCTGGGCGGGCTGCTGGCCGCGACGGTGCCGGCCGGACAGGCGGTCCTCATCTGCGCGGCGGGCATCGCCGCCGTCACCCTGCTCACCACCGCGAACCGGACCCTGCGCCGGCTCACCCCCGTACCGGACGGCACTTAGCCCGGCCGGTCCGACACCGGATACACCACCACATGATGGGAGATCACCCGATGGACGAGAACGCCACTTACCAGGTGCTGCGCAACGACGAGGACCAGTACTCGTTGTGGCTCGCCGACCTCGACGTGCCGGCGGGCTGGCACCAGGTCGGCAAGCAGGGCACCAAGGAGGAGTGCTCGGCGTACGTCGACGAGGTCTGGACGGACATGCGGCCCCGCAGCCTGCGCGAGCGCATGGACCAGGCGTCCGCGTCGTGACCGCGCCCCAGCCCTTCCGGCCCCGGGACGGAGCGGGATCGACGCAAGTCGCCGCGCCACTCCGACGGTCCGGGTGACCGACGACGTCACGGCGCCGCCGAGCACGTACCCGTGCACCCGTGCACGCCCGCACGGTCGGCGGCGGCGCCGTGACGCGCCGGGCCGTCGCGGCCCGCCGAGCGGCGCCCTCGGCGCGGGCCGTCGCCGAGCAATGCCCTCGGCTGCGCCCCCCGGCCGGGCCAACGTCCTCACTCGCCATGGAGGACATGTACCGATGCCGACGTCCGTGGGACGAACCAGATGCTGCGGGTACCGTGCCGTCCTGCACCGCCGTGCCTTCTGGGCCGGAGCTCAGAACGCGGTGTAGCGTGTCCGGCACCCCCCGCGGGGGTGCCGCGCGCTCGGTGCGAGGGGCGCCCTGCGGGAAATCGGCTGGCGCCGGTCGGCGCGGTCCTGGACAGTCCCGGGGTGACCCGGAACGGCACGCCCGCCGCGCCCGCCTTCCTCTCCCCCGCTTCCGGGGGCATGGTTCTGCCGGCGGTGCAGACCGCGCACGCGGGCAAGGCGTTCTCCGTCGTCCGCAATGGGCGCTGTGGGGGTCGTCGGCGCTGGTCGTCGTGCCGGCCGGGGCGGTGCTGCCGCTGCCGGACGTACGGCGGCCGGAGCGGGCCGGGCACACCGCCGTCACGGACCGGGCCGCGGGTCGGGCGAATCCGGGCGGGGTTCCGCCGGCCGCGGTCGGCGCGGCGGGTCAGCCCACCGTGAAGGCGCCGTCCGGCGGCTCGGGCGAGGGCGTCGCCGAGGCGTCGTAGACCGGTTCGCCGGTGAGGCGGCCGAGCGCGTCGCCCGCCTCCAGCCGCGCGGGGAACGCGTCGCCCGCGCACAGCCGGGCGATCGCCTCCACCGACAGCGGGCGCCCGGCGGCGACCAGGACCGCGTTGCCGAAGCGGCGACCGCGCAGCACCCCGGGCTCGGCGAGCAGGCACATGTCGGCGTCCGGCCCGAACACCTCCCGCACGGTCCCGGTCTGGGACCGCAGGAACCCGAAGGGCGCGCCGTCCGCGACATTGGCGACGTACACACCGTGCGGGCGCAGCACCCGCCGTACCTCCGTGACGAACTCCACAGACGTCAGGTGCGCGGGCACCCGCGAGCCGCCGAAGACATCCGCGACGACGGCGTCGGCGCTGTGCTCCGCCGCCCCCGCCAGCCATTCGCGGGCGTCCCCCGAGTGTACGGTGACGCGTTCGTCGTCGAGCGGCAGGTGTTCGGCGACCAGCGCGACCAAGGCCCGGTCGGCCTCGACGACGTGCTGCCGGGACCCCGGCCGGGTCCGCCCCAGCCGGCGGGGCAGCGCCATGCCCCCGCCGCCGAGGTGCACGGCGTCCAGCGGCCCGTCGAACGCCGACTCCAGCACGTACGCGATCCGCCGTGTGTACTCGAACTCCAGGTGCCCCGGGTCGTCCAGGTCCACATACGATTGCGGCGCCCCGTCCACGGTGAGCAGCCAGGCCCGTGCCCGGTCGACGTCGGGCAGCAGTCTGGCGGTGCCGAAGTCGACGGCGCGGGTGACGGGGACGGGCTCGTGCGTCATCGGGGGATTGTCGCAGGGCGCGGGCGGCGCGGGCGGCTCCTGGCTGGGCGGCCGATCGTCAACACGACTTCACCCTGTGGTGACGTACGGGAATCAACGGCGTGCGAGAATTTGTTCAGCGGTCGAACATACCCGGTTCCGGGGCACCCCTGTCGCCGCGGCGCAGTGCCGCGCCGTGGCGCCGTTTCACCCCTCTGCACCACCGCGCAGCACCGCGCGCGACCGCCGTACGACCCGCCCCGCACCACCTCGCACGACCCGCATCCCTGACCCCCGTACCTCCCCCGTACCAAGAAGGAACCCTCCATGCCCCTGGCCATACTCGCCCTGGCGATCGGCGCCTTCGGCATCGGCACCACGGAGTTCGTGATGATGGGCCTGCTGCCCAACGTCGCGGACGATCTCGGCACCTCCGTGCCGACCGCGGGCTACCTCGTCTCCGCCTACGCCCTCGGCGTCGTGCTCGGCGCGCCACTGCTCACCACGCTCGGCGCCCGCGTGCCGCGCAAGCGCATGCTTCTGCTGCTGATGGGCCTGTTCACCATCGGCAACCTCGCCTCCGCGATCGCGCCCGGCTACGGCACGCTGCTCGCCGGGCGGTTCCTGGCCGGGCTGCCGCACGGGGCGTTCTTCGGGGTCGGCGCGGTGGTCGCCGCACGGCTGGTCGCGGAGGAGCGCAAGGCGCGGGCGGTGGCGGCGATGTTCCTCGGGCTGACCATCGCCAACATCATCGGGGTCCCCGCCGCCACCGCGCTCGGCCAGCACCTCGGCTGGCGCGCCACCTTCCTCGTCGTCTCCGTCATCGGGCTGCTGGCCCTGGCCTCGCTCTCGCTGCTCGTCCCCCGGCTGCCGGACGCGGAGCACACCGGCGTCGCCCAGGAGGTACGTGCCCTGCGCGAGCCCCAGGTGCTGCTCGGCCTGCTCACCGCCGTGTTCGGGTTCGCCGGCGTGTTCGCCGTCTACAGCTACCTCGCCTCGATGCTGACCGAGGTCACCGGCTACGCGGAATCCTCGGTCACCGTGCTGCTCGCCCTGTTCGGCATCGGCATGACGCTCGGCGCGCTGATCGCCGGGCCGCTCACCGACCGGGCCCTGCGTCCCACCCTCTACGGTTCGCTGGCCGCGCTCGCCCTGGTCCTGGTCGCCTTCCACTACGCCGTCCTGTCCAAGGCGACCGCCCCGATCGGCGTCGTCGTACTGGGTGCGATCGGCTTCCTCACCACCACGCCCCTCCAGTTGCTCGTCATGAACAAGGCCCGCCACGCCCCCACCCTCGCCTCGGCCTCCAACCACTCCGCCTTCAACCTCGCCAACGCGGGCGGCGCCTGGCTGGGCGGCGTCGCGATCGCCGCGGGCTGGGGCTGGACCTCCCCCGCCCTGGTCGGCGCCGCCCTCACCGCGGTCGGCCTCGCCATCGCCCTCACCGCCGGCGCCCTCGACCGCCGCACCCCCCTCGCCCCCACGGCTTCGCTGGTGATCGCGGAAGGCGTTCCCCGCAGCAGGGAAGAGGTGGCCGAAGGGGCGTAGCTCAGGCGGCCGGCTCCGGGCGCCCCCGGCGGGAACTGTCACCCGTTGCGGCGGGCAGCTGCGGGGGGACGCCTTCGCGGGACGGGGTCGTTCGCCGGGCGCAGCCCGCGTACGGACATCCCTCACCGGTTAGGCTCCACATGTGCCCGCACCCTCGTTGCCGTCCGGCTCCGCCCCCGGTTCGGTGTCCGGCGCCTCAGCGGGGCGCCCCACCGCCCTTCCCGATGCCCGCCTCAGACGTGTACCGCTGTCGCCCTGGGGGCGATTCGCAATGCTCGTCGTCCTGCTGGCGGGGGCAGTGGCGGCGGTGCTCGCCTGGGAGCCGCAGCATCTGCTGACCGGGGGCCGGCCGCCGCTGAGTTCCGGGGTCACGGCCGTGGTGGTCTTCGCGGTCGCGTACGGGCTCGCGACCGTCGCCTTCGTGCCGCGCCCGCTGCTCAACGCCGCCGCCGGGGCGCTGTACGGCATTCACGCGGGGCTTCCGGCGGCGATCGCGGGGACCGTACTCGGCGCGGGGCTGGCCTTCCTGCTGGGACGCTTCCTCGGGCGTGACGCCGTACGGCCCCTGCTCCGCGGGCGGCTGGTCCTCTCGCTCGACCGGCAGCTCAGTCGGCACGGTTTCCGCAGCACCCTCGCGATGCGGCTCTTCCCCGGTGTGCCGTTCGCCGCCGCGAACTACGCCGCCGCGATCTCCCGTATCCGGCTGCTGCCCTTCCTCGCCGCGACGGCCGCCGGAAGCGCGGCGAACACCGCCGCGTACGTCGTCGCCGGCAGTCGCGCCGCCTCCCCCACCTCGCCGGTCTTCCTGCTCGCTCTCGGCTTCCTCGGCGTCACGGCGATCGCGGCGGGAGCGGTGGCCCGCCGCCACCGCACGCGTACGGGCACCGCCGGCCTGACCGGCGCCGAGCCGGCGGTCAGCGCCCCGCCGAACCCGGCCACTCCGCCAGCGGAATCCGCTTGATCTCCAGGATCTCGCCCACCGTGGCCCACTCGTCCCTGCCCATCCGCGTCAGCGGCCGCAGCCTGCGCACATCCGGATGCCCATCCACCAGCACGGCTTCCGACACCGCCGCATGGACCACCCGCCCGAACACCACGGTCGAGTCCCCCAGCCGCACCGTGCTGTGCAGCTCGCACTCCAGCGCCACCGGCGACGACGCCACCCGCGGCGGCTTCACCCGCAGACTCGGCTCCCGCACGATCCCCACCTCGTCGAACTCGCTCACCCCACGGGGGAACTCCGTCGCCGTCGCATTGATCTGTTCGAACAGACCCTCCGGCGCCAGGTTCACCACGAACTCCCCGGTCTCCTCCACATTCCGCACCGAATCCTTCCGCCCCACCGACGTGAACTGCACGACCGGCGGACTCACGCAGGACACGGTGAAGAAGCTGTGCGGGGCGAGGTTGTCACAGGAGCCGTATCGGTCGGTCGTCGAGACCCAGGCGATCGGCCGAGGTACCACCACCGCGGTGAGGAGCCTGTAGAAAGCGTTCCGGTCCAACGTGTCGGGATCGAAGTCGATGCGCATAGGCCTCAGTATCCATGCGAGACCGCGGGTGTCGACGCCGCCTGTGACAGCGCTGATCGATCGGTCGTGCTGGTCACTGCCCGCGCTGCCACCTCCTCGCCGTCCAGGCTCTCCCGGATCTTCCGGGTGAGCCCCGGAGCCGTCTCCATCCCCCGCGGTGCGGCAGTGGGTCCGTCCGCCGGGCCGCCCGCCCACGGTGCCGCACGGCGCCCGCTTCCGACGGCGGCAGGGGGCTGATGTGGGGTTGCGGGACGGTATACGCGCAGGTCGGAGCGTTGCAGCGGGGGACGACGGCGGGCCTGGGGGCGGAGCGACGGGCGGGTGGGGCCGCTGACCTGCGGGTCTGGCGGACTGCTGGCGTCCGTATACCGCTTTTATGCCCTGGGTTCGTACTTTTCTCGGGCATGCCGGGCCGGCGGCTTTCCGTACGGCGGGTCGTCTGCCCGGCGCCACCCTTCCCATCTGCTGGAGGACGCATGTCCGAGGACAAGCTCGAAAAGGGCGAGGAAGCCGCAGAGGTACTGGCACACACCGCCGACGCGGTGCTGGGCCTGCAGAAACTGACCCCCGACACCAACGGGTTCACCGCCGCGGTGGTGCAGAGCTGCAGCTCCTGCGGCGCCGGCAGCTGCTTCTGACCGGCATCAGGGCGTGACAGGCGTTCCGGGCCGGCGGTTCGACCGCCGGCC
>NZ_DATDBG010000214.1:0-4635 GCF_036524955.1 Streptomyces sp. | reverse complement strand
CGTTTCCTGGAGGCGCTGGCCGACCGGGGGGTGACGCGACGCGCCCGGGTGGTCGTGCTGTGCGAGGAGCCCCGCCCGGCATACGACCGCGTGCACCTGACCTCGTACTTCTCGGAAGGCACGACCCCCGAGGAACTGTCGATGGTCGAGGACGGCTTCATGGCGGAGCACGGCATCGAGCTGCACGTCGGCGACCCGGCGGTGGCGGTGGACCGGGCCGCCCGTACCGTGACGGCCCGGTCCGGCCTGACCGTCGACTACGACACGCTCGTGCTGGCCACCGGCTCGTACCCGTTCGTGCCGCCGGTCCCCGGCAAGGACGCCCCCGGCTGCTTCGTCTACCGCACGATCGAGGACCTGCTGGCGATCGAGGCGTACGCGAAGGGGGCCACGAAGGGCACGGTCGTCGGCGGCGGACTGCTCGGCCTGGAGGCGGCGGGCGCGCTGAAGGGGCTCGGCCTGGAGACGCACGTGGTGGAGTTCGCGCCCCGGCTGATGCCGGTGCAGGTGGACGAGGGCGGCGGCGAGGCGCTGCGGCGGACCGTCGAGGGTCTGGGCGTGACCGTGCACACCGGCGTCGGCACCCAGGAGGTCACCACCGGCGACGACGGGCGGGTGGGCGGCATGGCCCTGTCGGACGGTTCGGTGCTGCCCACCGACATGGTCGTCTTCTCGGCCGGCGTCCGCCCGCGTGACGAACTGGCCAGGGCCTGCGGGCTGCCGGTCGGCGAGCGCGGCGGCATCGTGGTCGACGAGTCCTGCCGTACGGCGGACGCGGCGGTGTACGCGATCGGCGAGTGCGCGCTCGCCGCCGACGGACGGGTGTACGGACTGGTCGCGCCCGGCAACGAGATGGCCGAGACCGCCGCGAAGTCCATCGCCGGTGACGACGGCGACGCCGCGTTCACCGGAGCCGACCTGTCCACCAAACTGAAACTGCTCGGTGTGGACGTGGCGAGCTTCGGCGACGCGCACGGCACCACCGACGGCTGCCTGGACGTCCTGTACTCCGACTCGCGCTCCGGGGTGTACCGCAAACTGGTGGTCGGCGCCGACGGCACGCTGCTCGGCGGGATCCTCGTCGGCGACTGCGAGTCGTACGGCCTCCTGCGCCCGCTGACCGGCACGGTGCCCCCGGTCGCCCCGGAGCAGCTGGTCCTGCCGGCCGGCGCCGGCGCCCCGGTCGCGCTCGGCCCGACCGCGCTGCCGGACGACGCGGTGATCTGCAGCTGCCACAACGTCGCCAAGGGCGCCATCCGCGCCGCGGTCACCGAGCACTCCTGCACCACCGTGCCGGAGGTCAAGAAGTGCACCAAGGCCGGTACCGGCTGCGGCAGCTGCGTCAAGGTGCTGGGCCAGCTGGTGACCGCCGAGCTGGAGGCGAACGGCGTCACCGTCGACAAGGGCCTGTGCTCCTGCTTCTCCCAGACCCGCGCCGAGCTGTACGAGATCGTGCTCGCGCTGCGCATCACCTCCTATCGCGACCTGCTCGACCGGTACGGCCGGGACGGCGCCCGCGGCGGGGAGGGCTGCGAGATCTGCAAGCCCGCCGTGGCCTCGATCCTGGCCTCGCTGGCACCCACCATCGGCGCGCCGGTGCACGTACTCGACGGCGAGCAGGCCGCGTTGCAGGACACCAACGACCACTTCCTGGCCAACCTGCAGAAGAACGGCTCCTATTCGATCGTGCCGCGCATCCCCGGCGGCGAGATCACCCCGGAGAAGCTGATCGTGATCGGTGAGGTGGCCCGCGATTTCGGCCTCTACACGAAGATCACCGGCGGCCAGCGGATCGACATGTTCGGTGCCCGCGTCGAGCAGCTCCCGCTGATCTGGACCCGGTTGGTGGACGCCGGTTTCGAGTCCGGGCACGCGTACGGCAAGGCGCTGCGCACGGTGAAGTCCTGTGTGGGGCAGACGTGGTGCCGGTACGGGGTGCAGGACAGCGTACGGATGGCGATCGATCTGGAGCTGCGGTACCGGGGGCTGCGCTCGCCGCACAAGCTGAAGTCCGCGGTCTCCGGGTGCGCGCGGGAGTGCGCGGAGGCGCAGAGCAAGGACTTCGGGGTGATCGCCACCGCGAACGGCTGGAACCTGTACGTCGGCGGCAACGGCGGTGCCACGCCGCGCCACGCCGACCTGCTCGCCCAGGACCTCTCGGACGCCGAACTCGTCCGGCTCATCGACCGCTTCCTGATGTTCTACATCCGCACCGCCGACCGCCTGGAGCGCACCAGCGTCTGGCTGGAGCGCATCCCGGGCGGCCTGGACCACGTACGCGAGGTGGTCGTCGACGATTCGCTGGGAATCTGCGCGGAGCTGGAGGCGCTGATGGCCGGGCATGTCGCGGGCTACCGCGACGAGTGGGCCGACACCATCAACGATCCGGAGCGGTTGCGCCGGTTCGTCTCCTTCGTCAACGCGCCCGACACCCCCGACCCCACGGTCCGCTTCGTCGAGGAGCGCGACCAGATCAAGCCGGAGCCGGTACTGCTGGCCCTGACAGAAACGGTGACCGCATGACCGCCGCGACCGATCCGACCACCGCTACGGTCCAACTGCTCGTCGAGGGTATGTGGTTCCCGGTGTGCGAGCCCCACCTGCTGGAACCCGGACGCGGCGTGGCGGTGCTGCTGCCCGGCGGCCGGCAGGCCGCCCTCTTCCGCGACCGCGCGGGCACGCCGTACGCGATCGGCAACGTCGATCCCTTCACCGGCGCGAGCGTGCTCTGCCGCGGTCTGCTGGGCTCGGCCGACGGACGCCCGTACGTCGCCTCGCCGCTGCTCAAGCAGCGGTTCGACCTGGTGGACGGGCGGTGCCTGGACGACGAGGGGGTGCGGGTGCCGGTGTATCCGGTGCGGGTGGTCCACCCGACGGAGCCCGCGGAGCCCGCGGGTTAGAGCGGGGGTCGGCGCGGGCGGCGACCGAAGCAGCCGGGGCGCCCCTTCGGTGTCCCCCACCTCCCCGGCCGCTTCGGGCCGCGGCCGGTGGGCCGGGCGGCATTCCCAGGTTCCTCCCCGAACTCAGGCGCCTGGTCCGGCGTGCCGTCACGTTGTTGCCCAAGCGCTCTGCTCCGTGGCGTGGATGCAGTACCGCTCCCACGGCGTCGTACCGGGGTCCGGGTTGATCCCCGGGGGCGGCGCCTCCGCACGAAGCGCCGCCCCCGGCGGGGTGGGGCCGGGGCCAGGTAGCCGGCGGGTGAGGGTGGGCCCCAGGGCGAGGGCCGCCCGCCGGCCGGACCGGGGCCCGGCCCGGTCAGGTGGTCGAAGGGGTGCAGGGAGAGAAGGGTCAGCGCGTGTCCGCCCCCGAGGAGGACGCCGCCGCGCGGCCCGCTTCGAGGCGGGCGACCGGGATGCGGAAGGGGGAGCAGGAGACGTAGTCGAGGCCGGCCTCGTGGAAGAAGTGGACGGACTCGGGGTCGCCGCCGTGCTCGCCGCAGACGCCGAGTTTGAGGCCGGGCCGGGTGGCGCGGCCGGCCTTCGCGGCGGCCCGCACCAGGGAGCCGACGCCGTCCTTGTCGATGGTCTCGAACGGCGAGACGCCGAAGATGCCCTTCTCCAGGTACGCGGTGAAGAAGCTGGCCTCCACGTCGTCCCGGGAGAAGCCCCACACCGTCTGGGTGAGGTCGTTCGTGCCGAACGAGAAGAACTCCGCCGCCTCCGCGATCTGGCCGGCGGTCAGCGCGGCCCGGGGCAGCTCGATCATCGTGCCGATGGCCAGCTTCAGTTCCGTCCCGGTGGCCGCCTCGACGTCCGCGATGACCCGGTCGGCCTCCTCCCGGACGATCTCCAGCTCCTGCACCGTGCCGACCAGCGGGATCATGATCTCGGGCCGCGGGTCGCCCTTGACCGAGCGCCGGTGGGCGGCGGCCTCGGCGATCGCCCGGACCTGCATCGCGAACAGTCCGGGGATGACCAGGCCGAGCCGGACGCCGCGCAGTCCCAGCATCGGGTTCTGCTCGTGCAGTTTGTGCACCGCCTGGAGCAGCCGCAGGTCGTTCTCGTTGGCGTCCTCACGGGACTCGGCGAGGGCGACCCGGACCGACAGTTCGGTGATGTCGGGCAGGAACTCGTGCAGCGGCGGGTCCAGCAGCCGTACCGTCACCGGCAGCCCGTCCATCGCCTCGAACAGCTCGATGAAGTCCGCCTTCTGCATGGGCAGCAGGGCCCCGAGCGCGTCCTCGCGCTCGGCGTCGGTGTCCGCCAGGATCAGGCGCTCCACCAGTTCGCGCCGCTCGCCGAGGAACATGTGCTCGGTGCGGCAGAGCCCGATCCCCTGCGCGCCGAACCGCCGGGCGCGCGAGGCGTCCTCCGCGCTGTCGGCGTTGGCGCGCACCCGCAGCCGGCGGACCCGGTCCGCGTACGCCATGATCCGGTGCACCGCCTGCACGAGTTCGTCGGCCTCGTCCGCGCCCGCGTGCATCCGGCCCTCGAAGTACTCGACCACCGGGGACGGTACGACCGGGACCTCGCCGAGGTACACCTTTCCGGTGGAGCCGTCGATCGAGAGGACGTCGCCCTCCTCTATCACCACGCCACCGGGCGCGGTGAGCCGGCGCCGTTTGGTGTCGACCTCCAGCTCCTCCGCGCCGCACACGCAGGTCTTGCCCATGCCGCGGGCGACCACCGCGGCGTG
>NZ_DATDBG010000213.1:0-5465 GCF_036524955.1 Streptomyces sp. | reverse complement strand
GGGCGCCGCGAGGGTGCGCGCTTGCCGGATGGGACGGGGTGCCTGCACCACCGGTTCCCGGGGGCTGGTGGCCCCGCTGCAGGGTTCGCAGGGGGGCCGGGCCGCTCCCTGCCCACCGCACCCGGCCAGGGCCACCGACCGCCGCTCGTTCGCCGGCACTTCCGCCACCCAGGCCGAAGCCCTCCGCCCGGCGTCCTCGTCGGCGTCCTGCGCGCCGCGATCGAAGCGCACCGCCGGAACGTGCTGTTCCTGCCCTGCCCGCCGACCCCGTCGACTTCACCTCTGCCCCGCGAGGGGCTCACGGTCCACATGCGACTGTCCGACCGCCGCAACGCCCACGCGAAGGTCCAGACCCTGGACGGCATGGCGCAGGCGACGCTCACGCGGACCGGGCTGACCATCACCCAGCTCCACCGGTGATGGGCACCCTGAAAGAGGCGGAAGGAGAAACCTTACGTTGATGATCTGCGGGTCGGGTGCCCGGTCAATCCGGCGCGCGGCCGAACAGTGCTCGCCTATCCTCTGCTGCGGAACCAGAGCGGCCGGGGGGCCACTCTGTTTCCCATAGAGGGGGTGACCATGGTCGAACGTCTGGTGCTGGACCTGTGCGCCGATGGCCGCATGTCCGTGGCGCGATGGCCCGCCGGTGAACCGCACCCAGCGCCCGCCGTCCAGACGGACCCATTGCGCTGGCCGCTGGTTGCCGAGGAACTCGAGGAGCTGCGCTGGTACTTGGAGGACTACCTGCGAGCTCCCTTCGGGGTCTACGGCGAACGCGGACCGGACATCGCCGAGCGGCTACGCCGGTGGGGCATCGAGGTGTTCGCCGCACTGTTCGGTTCCGGGCCCGCCAGGGACTCCTACCTTCGCGCCCGCTCCCCGGGCGGCGCCCTGGAGATCGTGATCCGCTCTGACTCCGCGCAACTGCTCGCCTTGCCCTGGGAACTGATGACAGATCCAGGGCGGCCGTCGCCGCTGGTGCTGGACGGGGTGGCCGTGACCCGCAGCCTGCTGACGGAACGGCTGGGCCGGGTCGTCGAGACCGGCGGTTCACGCTTGCGTGTGCTGATGGTCATCGCGCGGCCGGACGGCCCGGCCGACGTCGGCTACCGGACGATCGCTCGTCCCCTGCTGGAGCGGCTCGCTCCGGTACGCGACCGGGTGGAACTGGTGGTTCTGCGGCCGCCGACACTCGATCGGCTCGGGCAGGTGCTGCGCCAGGCGCACGACGAGGGCCGCCCGTACCACATCGTGCACTTCGATGGCCACGGCTCCCTCGGAGAGGCCGACGCGGGTGGTGCGCGGACCACCTCCGCTGGCCCGAGGAGTGGCCGTCGGAGCCCGCTGACGTTCCACGGCCCCGGGCCGCGCGGCCTGCTCACCTTTGAGCGGCCCGGTGGCGGCGCGGAGCTGGTGTCGGCAGAACGGGTCGCCAGAGTGCTGGCCGCCGCCCAGGTGCCGCTGGTGGTCCTCAACGCCTGCCAGTCGGCCACCTTGGCGGCACAGGTGGAGGCGACGGTGGCGACCCGCCTGCTGCAAGAGGGTGCCGGCGCGGTGCTGGCCATGGCGTACAGCGTGTACACGGTGGCCGCCGCGGAATTCATGGCAGCGTTCTACGAGCGCCTTTTCACCGGGGACCGGGTGTCCGAGGCCGTGGCGGCCGGTCGCCGACAACTCGCGGTGCGGGACGGGCGTCCGTCCCCTGTGGGCCAACTTCCGCTTGCCGACTGGATGGTGCCCGTCCTGTACAGCAGCAGCGAGGTCGTCCTGCCGGACATGCACGCCGGCCGCCCGGCCGCTGGAGCGGACCCAGACCCCTACGCCCGCATCCTGGACCGCGCCGTGGACCGCGTCACCCGGGCTGCCGCCAGGGCAACCGTCTCCGACGCCAAGACGCATCCCCCGGCCCACGAGGATGCCGACGGGACAGCACTGGTCGGAGAGTTCATCGGGCGCGACGGTCTGCTGCTCCGCCTGGACGTGGCTGCCCGACTGCGCCACGTGGTCGTCCTTCACGGCACCGCGGGCGTCGGCAAAACGGAATTGGCGAAGGCATTCGGCCGATGGTGCCGGGACACCGGGGCAGTGGCCGGACCGGAGGAGGTGATCATGCACTCCTTCGAACCCGGTCTCGCCTCCTTCGGCCTTCCGGGCGTGATCGACCGGATCGGGCGGCGCCTGTTCGACGCCGACCGGTTCGGCGTGCTCGGCCCGGCCGAGCGCAGAGCCGCCGTCGAGGAGGCGCTCGCGCAGCGCGACCTGCTGCTCCTGTGGGACAACGTGGAGTCCGCCTACACGATGCCCGACCCCGAGGGAGCCGCCCCGAGACTCTCCGAGGCCGAGCGCGCCGAACTCCGCGGCTTCCTCGAAGGCGTCGCCGCCCGCGGACGCAGCGCGATCGTCCTCACCAGCCGCACCCCCGAAGACTGGCTCGGCCCCGTCCCCCTGCGGATCGAGGTCCCGTGCCTGGAGCCGGAAGAGGCGGTGGAGTACGCCGATCAACTCCTCGCCGCTTATCCCGGCACCGCCCGCAAGCGCGAGCAGCGCATCTTCGTTGACCTGATGACGTGGCTGGACGGGCATCCGCTGAGCATGCGCCTCATCCTCCCCATGCTCGACACCCGCGAGCCGAGGGAGATGCTCGACGCGCTCACCGAGGGAGCGGCGCGGCTCCCGGCCGGAGGCGGCTTCCTGGGCGACGGGGCAGGAGCACGCGGCGACTCGCTCGCGGCGAGCATCGCCTACTCGCTCTCCCAGCTGCCCGAGCCGGACCGACGCGCACTGGCCGTCATCACGCTGCTCCACGGCACGATCGACACCGCGCTGCTGGCGCTCCTGTCCGTGCACAAGGACGTCCCCGCCCGCTTCGAGGACCGCACCAGGATGGACTGGCGGAAGTTACTGGAACGGGCCGCCGGCATCGGTCTGCTCACCGAGACCGCCGGGTCCTTCCGCTACCACCCCTCGCTTCCGGCCTACCTGCTCGCCCAATGGCGTGCTGAGGAGTCGGACTTCACCGACCAGCGGGCGGCCGCCCTGCGTGCCGCGGTCGACGTCGTGGCCTACTACTGCGACACCATTAAGGCCGAACTCTACGAGGGCGACTCCGGGGAAGCCGTCTCCTCGCTCGAAAAGCTGCAGCCCGCAATGGGCCACCTGCTCGGACACGCGCTGGACCACGGCCTCTGGGAGCAGGCGTACGACATCGTCTGCCCGCTCGACGACTACTGGAGCCTCTGCGGCCTCTACACCGAGGCACGGGGCTGGGTCGACCGGGTCCGGCTGCTCCTCGAGGAGCCTGACGGCACCGCGCCCGGACTCCTCACCGACGCCGGGAAGCTGTGGGTGGTGCTGGTCAGCGCGGAGGGGCACCGGGAACTCCGCCAAGGTCTGTGCGATCAGGCCGAGCGGACCTTCCAGGACATCCACCGAGCCGTCGAAGCACTGCCGCCGGGCCGCGACCGGGCCGACCACCGCGCCACCTCGTACCACCAGTTCGGCAGGGTCGCCATGGAGCGGGGGCAGTGGACGGAGGCCAGGACCTGGTACCTCCGGGCGCTCGAACTGCTGGAGTGGCTGAAGCTGGAGAAGCGGATCACCCTCGTCCGGGCGGACCTCAGCATCGTCGCCAACCGCCTCGGCCGACGGGAGGAGGCGGAACTGCTGCTCGGGCAGGCTCGGAGCGCGTTCGAGCAACTCGGTGACTCGCAGCGGATCACCATCACCGAGGGGCAACTTGGCGTCCTCGCCCAGGAGCACGGGCAGTTCGCGCAGGCGTGTGCGCACTACCTGCGCGCGATGGCCATCGCCTTGGAGATGAACGATCGCAACGCCATTGGCTCGTTGTACCAACAACTCACGATCGTGGCCCTCGAGACCCGCCAGTTCGCGGCGGCCGAGACGTGGTCGATGAAAGCGCTGGCCATCTTTGAGGAGCTGGGCAGCCGTCGGGAGACAGCCCTCAGCTACCACCATCTGGGCACGCTGGCACGCATGCGCGGACGGCTTCCCGAAGCCGAGGCATGGCTCAACAAAGCCCTAGAGATCCACCGGATCATCAATGACGACGACGGCGCCGCCGCCGTCCACCAGCAACTCGGCGTCGTGGCCGCCTTGCGTGGGGACCTGGACATGGCCGAGAAATGGCACGCCCAGGCCATGGACACCCTGATGGCCATCGGCGACCGGCCGGGACTGTGGTCCACCTACTACTTCCGGAGCACTGCCGCCCTCAGCGGAGGCCGCTCGGAGGAGGCCGAGCGGTGGTGCCGCAAATCCCTCGAACTCGCCCACGAGCTCGGGAACCCGCTCGCGAAATCCCGATCGCTGTTTCTGCTCGGCCTGCTCGCCCAGGCGCAGAGCCGCCACGGTGAGGCCCTCACCCACATGGTGGCCAGCATCACCTGCTTCGACGAGTTCCCGCACCCCGCCACCGCCCCCGCCACCGCCCTCCTCCGTATGCTGACCCGCCGCCTCGGCGTCCCGGCACTGGAGCGGGCCTGGCGGGCCGTCACCGGCCGTCGGCTGCCCCGAGCGGTCCGGAAGTACGCCAAGGCCTGACCACCTACCACACGCGGGGCCGAACCGGCCGCCGCGCGCCCCGCCCAACACCACCCGAGGAGTTCGCGCACCATGACCGACCCGATCGAAGCGGGCGCACGGGCTGCGGCCCGACGCCTCACCACTCCCCGCACCCCCTCCCTCGCCGCCGACGTCGAGGCCGTGCTGCAGTTCCGCGGGTCCACCCGTCACCCCGACCGGTACCTCGACCCGATCGCCGCCGGCTCGCTCATCGTCAGCGCTGCTGCTTTCGGGTGGAGCGTCTACCAGGACCTCCGGAAGCGGACCGCCGAACCGAGCCGTGAAGTGGTCGTCCGGACCGTCCTGGTCCAGTTGGAGCGGACGGACGCCCTTCCGGCTTCGCTCACTGCCGAAGAGCACGCGCGGATCGTCAGCATCGCCGTGAACGAGACTCTCGACGCGGCATCCCCCGAACCGAACGGGCCGACTACTGCCGGTTGACCCCAGCCACCCGGGACTGCGGTCTGATCGACAGGCCGCAGTCCCGCTCTTGAGGCAGCAGGCGCCCTGACCACCAAGCAGCCGACCAACTCCGCCAACCTCGGCATGAAGCCCTTCAACGGGAGGTACGACCGCGACAGGCCCGAGTTCCACTGGACCCTGGAACTGGCCTGACCGCGCCGGGCGCATACGTCCCCAGCCGACCACGGCCGGGGGATGTACGCCTCCTGATCGCATCGCGCCCGGGCGTCATGTCTGCTCGGCACTCAGCCGCGCTGGTCGGGCTGGGGTAACGGGTTGTCGAATGGACGTCGGCCCCGGTTGGTGGTCGCCACGGTGCTCTTCTGCGACCGGGCGGCGCGATACCGCGGACAGGCGGATCAGCTTGAGAGCGGTGCCAGTGGGCGGCTGCCAGGCTCGCGCGCGCCGTCGACGGTTAACGC
>NZ_DATDBG010000212.1:0-39163 GCF_036524955.1 Streptomyces sp. | reverse complement strand
TGGCGTCGGCCTTCCTGGGCGCGGCGCTGGCGACCGGTTTCGCCCGCTGGGAGCACCGGGTCCAGCACCCCATGCTGGACCCGGAGTTCTTCCGTGACCCACGGTTCGTCGGCGCGGTCACCGGGGTGCTCCTCATCACCTTCGGCAGCGCGGGAGTGCTCTTCCTGCTCACCCAGCAGCTGCAGTTCGTCCGCGGCTACAGCGCCCTGGAAGCCGGTCTGCGGATGGCGCCTTTCGCGCTCAGCGTGGTGCTGCTCAACTTCACCGGCCTGGCCGCCCGGCTGCTCGCCCGCCTCGGCCGCCCGCTCGCCATCGCGGTCGGGATGGGCCTGCTGGCCGTCGGCTTCGGCGTAGTCGCCGTCTTCACCACGGCGGGCTACGGCGTGCTGCTGACAGGCCTGCTGCTGATGGGCGCCGGCTGCGCGTTGGCCAACCCGGCTGTCGTGGAGTCAGTGCTCGCCGCCATCCCACCGCAGAAGGCGGGCTCGGGTGCCGGGATCGACGGCGCGATGGCCGAGGTCGGCTCCAGCCTCGGCGTCGCCGTCCTGGGCGCCGTGCTGAACGCCCGCTTCGCCGCTCTGCTCCCTCCCGCCCTGGCCGGTGCCGAGTCACTCCCGGACGCACTGGCCGCCGCACCGGGCGAAGCGGACCGGGCGGCGGGGGTGCACGCCTTCGCCCGGGCCACCGAGACCGCGCAACTAGCCGGCGCGGCAACCGTGCTGGTCGGCGGCTGCCTTGCCGCCCTGCTGCTGCGCCGTGCCGACCGGTCCGATGACGGCGCGGGGGCCGGGCACCCGGACCGGGCAGCGCGGCTGGCTCAGACGCGCCAGTAGCCGGGCGCCCGCCCCCGCTCCTTCGGCAGACCCCACTCCTTGCGGGCGCGGCTCGGGCAGGGGCGTCAGCGGGAGGGCAGCGGCTGCTCCGTCCAGATGACCTTGCCGTTCGGTGTGTAGCGGGTGCCCCAGCGCTGCGCGAGCTGGGCGACCAGGAACAGCCCCCGGCCGCCCTCGTCGGTGGTGCGGGCCCGGCGCAGTCGCGGAGAGGCGTTGGCGCCGTCCGACACCTCGCAGATCAGCGCCCGGTCCCGGAGCAGACGAAGCTGGACGGGCGGACCGCCGTACCGGATCGCGTTGGTGACCAGCTCGCTGGCCATCAGCTCGGTAGTGAACTGGAGCTCTTGCAGGCCCCATTCCGCCAGCCGCGCGGTGACGTCCGCGCGGACCCGGGACACGACGGCCGGGTCGGCGGGCACGTCCCAGGCGGCCACGTGGTCGGCGTTCAGGACACGGGTGCGGGCGACGAGCATGGCCACGTCGTCGGCGGGGTCGGGGGTCAGCAGGGCTTCCAGCGCCTCACAGGTCTGCTCGGGTGTCCGGCCCGGCCGGGCGAGGGTGTGCCGCAGCCGCTCGATGCCGCGGTCGACGTCCCGGTCGCCCAGGTGGTCGATCAGCCCGTCGGTGTAGAGGACCAGCAGGCTGCCCTCGGGGACCTCGATCTCGGTGGTCTCGAAGGGCAGGCCGCCCAGGCCGAGCGGCGGTCCCGCGGGCAGGTCGGGTATCTCGACCGTGCCGTCGGGGTGCACCAGGGCGGGCGGCGGGTGACCGGCGCGCCCCAGGGTGCAGCGGCGCGTGATGGGGTCGTAGACCGCGTACAGGCAGCTCGCGCCGATGATGCCGGCGCCGCCGTTCGCCGCCTCCGGCTGGTCGAGGTCGAGGCGGTTGACGAGATCGTCCAGGTGGGTCAGGACCTCCTCGACGGGCAGGTCGAGGGCGGAGAAGTTGTGCACCGCGGTGCGCAGCCGGCCCATAGTGGCGGCGGCGTGCAGACCGTGCCCGACGACGTCCCCGACGACGAGGGCGACCCGGGCCCCGGACAACGGGATGACGTCGAACCAGTCGCCTCCCACCCCGGACTGCGCAGGCAGGTAGCGGTGGGCCGCCTCCACGGCGTGCTGCGCGGGCAGGCCGCGCGGGAGCAGGCTGCGCTGGAGGGCGAGCGCGGTGGCGTGCTCGCGGGTGAAGCGGCGGGCGTTGTCGATGCACACCGCCGCGCGCCCCACCAGCTCCTCGGCCAGGGAGAGGTCGTCCTCCTCGAAGGGCTCCTGGGCGGTGGAGCGGTAGAAGCTGACGACGCCCAGCACGGTGCCGCGGGCCAGCATGGGCACGGTGATCAGCGAATGGACCCCGGCGTCCAGGATCCGCCTGCCGCGCACGGGGTCCTGGGCCATCCACCCGGATGCCTCGGCCAGTGCCGATTCCAGCACCGGCTCGCCGCTCGCGAGGGAGCGCGCCTGAGGGGTCGAGGGGGCGAAGACGACGAGGTCGCCGGCCGTGTAGAGGTGAGAGGCGTCGTGGGCGCCCGCGATGGCCGCCCGGCGGAGCGCTCCGTCCACCCGGATCGGCTCCTCGCCGCGGGCCACGGAGTCCGGGAGGTCGACCGCTGCGAAATCCGCGAACAGGGGGACGACCACGTCGGTCAGCTCCTCGGCGGTCCGGACCACGTCCAGAGTGGTGCCGACCCGGACGCCGGCCTCGCACACCAGCCCGAGACGCTGCCGGGCTCGCAGCGCGAGCCGCCCGATCCCGGGTTCACCGACGGCGAGCAGCCAGCGGTCGGTGGGCGCGGTCGGCACGTCGGGGACGGCGGGCGTGCGGGGGGCGGCCGCGGGGACGTCGGCGGCCGGGGCGTCGGCGGTGCGGGTGTGGGCCGTAGGGGCCTTCGGGGTGGCCGCCAGGGCACCGGGTGCCGCCGCGGGCGCCTTGGGATCAGCCGCGGGGACGTGGGGGGCGCCGGGGGCGGAGGGTGTGGCCGCGGGTGGGTGGTGCGCGGTGGCGACGGCCTGCTCGGTGGTGCGTGACACTCGGCCGGGGGCCGGCCGGCCGTCGTGGCCGTCGTGGACGAGGGCGATCTCGACGGTGAAGCCGGCGACGCCGGACGGGCTCTCCACCGGCCTGCTCAGGAGTGCGGCCGTACGGCCACGGGTGAGCGGCACCTCCAGCAGGGTGCTGTGCCCCGAGGAGATCAGCTCGGTCGCGCACTCCTCCAGGATGAGCCGGTCGTGGCGGTCGAGCAGATCGCCGGCCGGGTCGTTCGTCCACGGTGCGCCCCTGGCCGCCAAGCGCTGCTTCTCCCGGAACGCCTCCAGCAGGAGGCGTTCCCGGGAGGTGACGCGGTCGAGCAGCCGCTGCTCGATGTCCTTGGCGGCGCCGAGCGCGACGGTCATCATGGCCGGATCGGCGTAACGGTCCAGGCAGGTCAGGTCGAGAACGCCGAGGGCCCGCCCGCTGAGGGGATCGCGGACGGGCGCGGCGGCGCACGCCAGCCCGCGCATGGCATCCGCGTAGTGCTCACGGCCGCGCACAAAGGCGGGCCGCCGGTTCGCCAGCGCGGTGCCGATGCCGTTTGTGCCGGTGATCTCCTCCGGGACGGCGAAACCGGGAGTGAGCCGCAGCGCGTCGAGGTACCGGTTCATCGCCGGGTCGCCGACCCGGCGATGCAGCAACCGGGCCTGGTCGTCGCTGAGGAGCACGGTTGCCCGCATGCCCGAGAGCTCGGACTCCAGCCGGTCGAGCACGGGCCCGGCCGCCTCGGAGAGCCTGCCGCCGAACTCCAGGTCCTCGAAGAAGGGCACCTCGACGTGGTCGGCCGTGATGCCCAGGGAACGGCAGCGCAGCCACGATGCCAGGATCGGACTCCGGACAGCCCCGGTCACCGGCCTTCCGGCCAGTAACCGCTCATGGGCTTCCGAGAGAGCGGTGGTGTCGTACCACTCGACCGTCACACGACTCACTTCCCTTGAGACGCGGCCGCGATCCCGAGCTCCGTGTCACGCGAAAGCGGATGAACAGGTACCGTCCGTCCTTCCCGCTGCGGTCCGGGCGGCCGCACATGGCGGGTCGTACGCAGGGAAGGGCGGGCTGGGTGGCAGGCCGTACGGGCGGAGGGCGCCGGCGGGTGGCGAGGCCGTACGCGCGGGAGGGGGCCGCGCCTACGTGCTGGTGGTCGCGCGTGACGGCAAGGCCGCCCAGCGGCGGATAACCCCGTTGGACCGTGGACACCGAGCATACTGGTCCTACCGGGCACGGGGGCCCTGTCGGGAAAACACCCGACACTCTCGGCACGGTCATCGCGCGTCGCGCTAAGGAGTCGGCGGGCAAGGGGCTGTCCGGCCGCACCCGGCACCGTGACACCTGGCTCAAGACCGCCCTGTTCATGGCCGGTGCGACCGCCGTCCGCAGCAAGCGCACCTACCTCGGGGCCCAGTACCGAGGACTCGTTCCCCGTCGCGGCGTCAAGCGTGCCGCCGTGGCCGTCGGCCACTCGATCCGGGCGTTCATCCCTCCGGGGTGCTTCTCCCAACTGTCTTGCCTCCCATGTCACAGGCGGCCGGGCTGTCTCGTCTCAGGTCTCGGAGACAGACTTGGGACCAGGAAGGTGACGGTCATGCGGGTTTTCGTGGCGGGCGGAGCCGGGGTCCTGGGGCGGCGGCTGGTGCCGCAGCTCGTGGCTCGTGGCCACCAGGTGACGGCCACGACGACGAGCGCGGCCAAGCTCGGCTTGGTGGAGCAACTGGGCGCGGACGGCGTCGTGATGGACGGACTGGACGAGGCGGCCGTCCATGAGGCGGTGGCGGCCGCCCGGCCGGACGTGATCGCGCACCGACGCTGCGAGCGCCACCGTCCTGGCCGTGGAGCAGAAGGCGAGGGGGGTGTTCAACATCGTCGATGACGAACCGGCCCCGGAGAGCGAGTGGCTGCCCTGTTTGGCGGCGTGCGCGGGGGCGAAGCGGCCGGTGCGGGTCCCCAGGTGGCTGGCTCGGCTGCTGGCCGGGGATGTGGTGGTGACGATGATGACCGAGGGGCGCGGCTTCTCCAACGCCAAGGCCAGGCGGGAGCTCGGCTGGGAGCTGCGCTATCCGTCGTGGCGGCAGGGCTTCAAGGAGGGGCTGGCGTGACCGTGGTCGAGGAGTTCGAACAGCTGCGGCCGCTGCTGTTCTCGATCGCCTACCGGTTCCTGGGCAGCGTGAGCGAGGCCGAGGACGCGGTCCAGGAGACCTGGCTGCGCTACGAGCTCTCCCCGACCCGGCCCGCGTCGGCCAGGGCGTTCCTCTCGGCCGTGGTCACCCGGGTCTCGATCGACGTGCTGCGCTCGGCCCGCCTGCGACGGGAGGAGTACGTCGGGCCGTGGTTCCCCGAGCCACTGCTCACCGACCCCTACGAGGACCCGGAGCGCTCGGTGGAGCTGGCCGACTCGCTGTCGATGGCGTCCCTGTTGCTGCTGGAGCGGCTCAGCCCGCTGGAGCGGGCGGTCTTCGTGCTGCGGGAGGTGTTCGGGTTCGGCTTCCCGGAGATCGCCTCGGCGGTGGGGAGGTCGCAGGCGGCGTGCCGCCAGCTCGCGGTGCGGGCGCGCCGCCACATGGACGAGGGCCGGCCCCGGTTCGAGGCCGACCGGAGGCAGCGCGAGGAGCTCGCCGCGCGGTTCTTCGACGCCTTCCGGGAGGGGAACTTCGACGGGCTGCGGGAACTGCTCGCCGCCGACGTCCAGATGGTCGCGGACAGCGGCGGCAAGGCTCCGCACTGGGCCAGGGGCTTCTTCGGCGCCGACCATGTGTCCCGGGTGCTCGTCGCCCTCCTCCCGCCGTTCGTCCGGATCGGGGGCGTCGTGGAGCCGCACCAGGTGAACGGCCAGCCGGGCGCGATTTTCCGCGACCGGGGCGGCAAGGTCGTCAACACCTGGGCACTCGACATCCTCGACGGGCGGATCCAGACGATCCGCACGGTGCTCAACCCCGACAAGCTCGGGCATGTGGGCCCCGTGGCGGACGCCTGGACGGTCCTGCGCGAAACGCAGCGGGCTCGCCGGGACGCGGACTGACCGGAAGAGTCAGGATGCGAACCTGTGCACACGGCTCCGGAGGTCCGCGGTGGTGATCGCAGGTCTGCGGCCGTTGCGGGAACGCCGCCCGGCGCTCCGTCACAGAGGCGGCGCGGACCGGACCGGTGCCGGGGGGTGAGCCGATGCCGGGCGCCTGCTGCCGGGGATGGGGGAGCGTTCGCCTTGTTCCGGCGCGGTGCTCTGCTCTCGCCGGCTCAGCGCGCGGAGCAGGGCGCGGGCCACCGCGTCGTTCTCGCGGAAGGCGGGGGCGTTGGTGCGGGGGCGGGCGAAGGCGGCGACGGCGCGGGCGTTGGTGGGGGCGCCGAGGGCGATGCGGCGGGGGTGGGGGCCACCGATGGTGGGGTCGATGACGTGGCTGTCCCCGGGGGTGATGGCGAGCAGACCGGAGCGGTGGGTGTGGGTGGGGTCGGTGATGACTTCCTCCGCGAGGGCGCCGGCGTGGTGCAGGCGGCGCAGGAGCGGGTCCTCGGTGCGTTCCAGGGAGGGCCGGGGCAGGTATGCCTCAATCAGCGCGGTGGCGTGGACGGTGTGTCCGGGGACGGTGGGGCTGGTCGCGGTGAAGGTGCCGGTGATCTCGTCCGTACCGACCCGGAGGTCCGCGCCGAGGAAGCGGACGATGCCTGCCCGGGACAGGGCGAGCAGCTGGCGCAGCCGGAAGCCGGGCGGGCCGGAGGCGAGGAAGCTGAAGAAGCCGAGCCACCAGCCGTCGAGTTGTTCGGCGACGGAGCGGGCGGTCAGTCGGCCGGCGGCGACGAGGGCGGGCAGCTGTCCGTAGACGGAGAGCAGGGCGAGGAAGGCGCCGAGGTCGGCGCTGCGGGCGGGGTCCTCGCGGTGGGTGACGTCCGTGGCGATGTGGTTGCGCAGGTGGTGCTGGAAGGCATCGGGCGTCGCGAAGACGAGGTCCGAGAGCGGGTGGTCGAGGGCTTCGAAGTCGAGCCGATCCGTGGGGTCGGGCACGGCAGCGGTGATGAGGGCGGCCATGTCGTCGGAGTACCAGCCGAGGCGGTCGTAGGCGGTGAGGAAGTCCGCCCAGGGCAGGGCGGTGCGCTCGGGATGGGCGTGGAACACTTCGTGGTAGTGGCCGAAGCCGATCTCCTTGGCCATCAGTGGCCACACGTCGCGGCGCAGGTCGAGGGGGCGGCCCTCGGCGAGGAGCGTGTCGACGGCTTCGGGGCCGAAGTGGCGCGGCAGCGGTGGGCGTGGGCCCTGGAGTCGGTAGCCGGTCTTGGAGTGGTACGGCACGCCGCGCCGTGACCCGACATGGATGACGGGTTCGCGGCCGGACGGAAGGTAGGTGAGGGTGCCGTCGGGCTCGGTGCGGTAGCTGCCGCCACGTCCCTCGGTGAGCAGCACCATCAGGTCGATGAAGGCCAGCCCGAAGCCGCGCAGGATGACGTCTTCGCCGGGTTGCAGGCCCGACAGGTCGGCGTCGGAGGAGAACTCGGGCGGTAGGTGGAAGCGGCCGTGGCGGCGGGCGAAGGCGGCGCGGTCGCGGTGCTCGGCGTCGGGGACGGAGCCCAGATGGCCTTGGGCGAGGACGACCAGGTCGGCGGTGAGCGGGGCGGCGCGGTCGGCCAGGTGCACGCACTGTGGCCCGTCCTGGGGGCCGGTGACCGAGGTCGCGGTGGTGCGGTGCCACTCGACGGTGATGTGCGGGGGCAGTTGGGTCAGCGCTTTGCGGAACACCCAGTCCAGATAGGCGCTCTGGGCTCGGCGGGAGGGGAAGTCGGCTGGTTCCAGGGCGCGCAGTTCGGCGAGGACGTCGGGGTCGGCGGGTTCGGCGTACGGGGCGAAGCCGGGGCCCCGGCCGGAGAACTGGGCCGCCCACTGGGCCAGCGAGGGGCCGGGCCGTACTGGGCCGTCCATCTCCGAGGTCTCGTCGGTGAACATGGTGACGTCCTGGGCCATGGAGTTCATCCGCAGCAGCGGCGACTGTGCGTGCCGCCAGATCCTTCCCGGGCCGGGCGGGTGCGGGTCCACCAGATGGATGTGCAGCTCCCGGCCCTCGTCCCACAGCTCGGGAGCGTTGGCGGCGATCCGCTCCAGCAGGCCCGTGGCGCGCGGGCCCGCGCCGACGAGCACCAGGACGGCCGGGGCGGCCCCGCTCAACGGTCGCCGCCGATCGCGGGGCGGGCGTCGGCGGCGGTCACGGCCCGAAGCCGGGCCCGCGGGACGGCCAGGTGGACCCGGAGCCGTTGCAGCGGGGTGGGCGGCAAGGCACGGGCGGCGCCGCGCGCGTAGTACCGCTCGACGTAGAACTGTCCCGCGCTGAGCACGGTGGTGACGGCGACGTACCAGAGGGTGGCGACCGTCAGCAGCGCGTCCCACTGGAAAGCGCGGTTGCGGACAACGGAGTTGACCACCATCGCGAAGACCAGCAGCGCGGCGGCAGCGGTCAGCCGGCGGCCGACGTGCCGGCGCGGCACGATCGGCGGTGGGTCGTCCGGGCCGGGGACGCCGGTTCCCGGCCGCTCGGCGGCCTGGACGGACACGGCGTCGGGGGCGGTGGCGTCGGAAGAAGTGACCATCGGGAGGCTCTCCGGGAGGGAGTCGCGGGCGTGGGCAACCACCCGGTGGCACGCGTACGCGGTTACGGTGCGGTGGCCGGGTTTCGACGTCATCACATGCGCCGCGTCCCTCAACGCGGCCGGACGGGCTGCCGCGCGCGGCGGAGCCCGGTCCGGTATCGATCGTATGTGCCCGTGGCGTGGCTCTGTCAACAAGGCCTGGGAGATCGGTCAGTGCCGGTCCGGCATCCGGGCAGTGGTTGACGGAACACCGGATGTGCTGCTCAATGGTCCGCATGAATACCGAGCAGCGTCTTGTCACGCGCGGCCACATCGACTTCTGTCGTGTGTGGTCCGCGGCGTGTTGCGCCTGACTCGGCAGCGGGCTGTCTGACCGGCCCTTCCCTCCCTCGGTGACCCCGTCGCGGGCCGAGTTCTCCCTTCGCGTCACCGTCGTACACGGGCACTGACCCACAGACGAACGGTCTGCGGGCACGGACGCGCTGCCGCCGCCCCCGCCCGACGCCCCCGGCGTCATCACGCCTGCTCCGACGCGCCTTCCGCACCGCCCTCCTCGCCGTCACGCGCGGCCGTACCGGGGGCCGCTCCGCCTTGCCCGCGTGCGGCCCACCGCCCTTACGAAAGGTCACTTCCCATGCCCGTGGAGTTCCTCGACATCGCCGCGACCAACGAAGGCTCGGAGACAACCCGCGCTCCGGCGCCGCGGCGGCCGAGGCCCCAGGTCGCCTTCGGCGGCTCCTCAGCGGCGCACGGATGACCTCCGCACCCGGCGTACCCGAACTGACGGTCGTTGAGGTCCCGGTCTCCGACCCGCGCGTGGAGCCGCTGCTGCGCGAACTCGGCGACGAGTACTCGGCCCGCTACGGCAAGGACGCCCACGCCGAACTCGCCCGCTACCCCGACGAGGAGTTCACCGCGCCCCACGGCGGCGTGCTGCTCCTGCTGCTGGAGCGCGGCGAGCCGGTCGCGGGCGGCGCCTTCCGCCAGTACGACGAGACCACGGTCGAGCTGAAGCGGATCTGGACGCATTCCGCCCACCGCCGGCGCGGCCTCGCCCGCCGGGTCGTCGACGAGCTGGAACGGGAGGCGGGTGCCCGCGGCTACCGGCGGATCTACCTGACCACCGGGCCGCGCCAGCCCGAAGCCCGCGCCCTCTACCTGGCCACCGGCTACAGACCGCTGTTCGACACGGCGGCCGATCCCGAAACCATCGGCCCCCTGAACTTCGAGAAGCACCTCGCAGCCGACACCACCGACGCACGTACCGGAAAGGCACCCGCCCAGTGAACCTCCCCGGCATCAGACCCCGCCTGCGTCTCGCAGCCGCCGTCGCGTTACTGCCCTTGCCGGCACTGACCGCCTGCGGCTCCCGCGGCGCCGACGTGACCACGGCGGCCGGCGCCCAGGCATCTGCCGCGCCGACCGACGACCCGGTCGCCGCCGTGCGGAAGGTGGACTCCGCCGCCCTGCTGCCCGCCGGCGTACGCAAGTCGGGCACCCTGCGGGTCGGCAGCGCCGTCGGACTCCTCAACGAGCTGATCGAGGACGGCACGTACGCCCGGATCCCCAAGAAGTGGGGCACCACCGCCTCCGCGATCGACGCGTCGCGGATCAACCCGCCCGCGCACGAGTAAGCAGGAACACGACGATGGGACTCACCACCGATTCCGCGCCGCCCGGCGCGGCCCCGCCGGACACCGGCCCCGAAGACCCGGGCCCGGACCCGGCCCGCGACGATCCCGCCTCGCTCAAGATCGTCCCCGCACGTCACTACGCACGGTGGGCGGCGGCCGTCGCCGTGACCGTGCTGGCCGCCCAGTTCGTGCGCGGACTGGCCACCAACCCGGTCTGGGAGTGGGGCGTCTTCCGCGACTACGTCCTGTCCGAGACGATCGTCCAGGCAGTGGGGGTGACCCTGCAACTCACCGCCTACGCGACCGTGCTGGGCTTCCTGCTCGGCACGCTGCTGGCTTTCATGCGGCTGTCGCAGAGTCCGGTGCTCCAGACCGTGGCCTGGTCCTACATCTGGATCTTCCGGTCGATTCCGATGATCGTCCAGCTGGTGTTCTGGTTCAATCTGAGCGCCCTGTACGAGGAGCTGGGCGTCGGTGTCCCCTTCGGCCCGGTGTTCTGGTCCGTCGACAGCAACAGTCTGATCGGCACCATCGGAGCCGCCCTGATCGGGCTGTCGCTGCACCAGGCCGCGTACGCCGCCGAGATCGTCCGTGGCGGAGTCATCTCGGTCGACCACGGTCAGCTGGAGGCCGCCGCCGCGCTGGGCATCCCCCGGCTGCGGCAGATCCGGCGGATCGTGCTCCCGCAGGCCATGCGCGCCATCCTGCCCACGGCCGGCAACGAGATCATCGGCCTGCTCAAGGGCACCTCGGTGGTCTATGTGATGGCGATCGGCGAGCTCTTCTACCAGGTGCAGGTGATCTACGGCCGCAACGGCCGGGTGATCCCGCTGCTGCTGGTCGCCACCGCCTGGTACGTGTTCCTGACCTCCGTGCTGTCGATCGCGCAGTACTACGTGGAGCGCCGCTTCGCCCGGGGAGCCAACCGCACCCCGCCGCCCACCCCGCTCCAGCGCGCCCGGCGCCTCGTGCGCCACCTGCGGGCGGCGGCAGCGCAGCGCAACCAGCCCGTCGTACCCCTGGGAGGCAGCCGATGAGCGACGTGATGGTGGACGTCCGCGGCGTCCACAAGAGCTTCGGCCCGCTGGAGGTGCTGCGCGGTGTGGACCTCCAGGTCCGCCAGGGCGAGGTCACCGTGATCCTCGGCCCGTCCGGCTCCGGGAAGTCCACACTGCTGCGCACCATCAACCACCTGGAAAAGGTGAACCGCGGCTGGATCAGCATCGACGGCGAGTTGATCGGCTACCGCCGGTCCGGCGGCAAGCTGCACGAGCTGAAGGAGAAGGACGTTCTGAAGCAGCGCACCCATATCGGATTCGTCTTCCAGAACTTCAACCTCTTCCCGCACCTGACCGTGCTGGAGAACCTCGTCGAGGCCCCGGTCTCCGCGCTGCGCCGTCCGCGCAAGGGCGCGGTGGAGGCGGCCGGACGACTCCTTGAGCGGGTCGGCCTCGCCGACAGGACCGGCGCCTACCCGCGGCAGTTGTCCGGCGGCCAGCAGCAGCGCGTGGCCATCGCCCGCGCGCTCGCCCTCGAACCCAAGGTGCTGCTCTTCGACGAGCCCACCTCGGCGCTCGACCCGGAACTGGTCGGCGAGGTCCTCGATGTGATCAAGGACCTGGCCCGGACCGGAACCACCATGATCGTCGTGACCCATGAGATCGGCTTCGCCCGCGAGGTGGCCGACACCGTGGTGTTCATGGACGGCGGTGTCGTCGTGGAGCAGGGCCCGCCCGCGGCAGTACTGGACGACCCGCAGCACGAGCGCACCCGCGCCTTTCTCTCCAAGGTCCTGTGACCAGCCCTCACCTGCCTCACCCCTCGCCCCCCGTTCCGCACACAAGGAGAACCACCGTGTCCACCCACCTCGCCCGTCGTACCGCCGCATCAGCGCTCGGACTCGCCGCAGCCCTCGTCCTCACCGCTTGCAGCAACCCCTCGGACGGCGGCACGACCGAGGTCGCGGCCACGACCGGAGCCCGGACGAAGATCAACCTGAGCCCGGACCAGAAGCGCATCACGACCGACAAGGTCGACTCCATAGCGGCCAAGGTGCCCGCTGAGATCCGCAAGAGAGGCACCCTGGAAATCGTCGACTCCTCCGGGTCCTCGGCGCCGCTGACCTTCTACGCCAACGACAACAAGACCATCATCGGCGTCGAGCCCGACATCGCCTATCTGGTGGCCGATGTCCTCGGCCTCACACCGCACATCAACACGGTCTCCTGGGAGAACATCTTCATCGGCCTGGACAGCGGCAAGTACGACGTCGGCTTCAGCAACATCACCGACACCGAGGAGCGCAAGGAGAAGTACGACTTCGCCGCCTACCGCAAGGACGACCTGGCCTTCGAGGCGAAGAAGGGCAGCGGCCTGAAGGTCACCGGGCCCGAGGACGTGGCGGGCAAGACCGTCGCCGTGGACACCGGCACCAACCAGGAGAAGCTGCTGGTGGAGTGGAGCAAGGAGAACGAGGAAGCCGGCCGCGAGCCGGTGGACATCAAGTACTACCAGAACGTGAGCGACACCAACCTGGCAGTCGCCTCGGGCCGGATCGACCTCTACCTCGGCCCCAACCCGACCGCCGCCTACCGCGTCGCCACGGCGGGGAAGACCGAGATCGTCGGCACCTACTCCGGCGCCGGCGCCACCCTCCAGGGGCTCATCGCGGCCACCACCAAGAAGGACAACGGCCTGGTCGAGCCGCTCGCCGACGCGCTCAACGAGGTCATCGAGAACGGCACCTACGCACAGGTGCTGAAGCGCTGGGGCCTGTCCAACGAGGCCGTGACGAAGTCGGAGATCAACCCGCCCGGACTGCCCAAGACGAACAAGTAGCCGTCCCGGGGCGCGGAGGCCGTACGCTTCCGCGCCCCGTTCCTTCGTACAGGACACCCCTTCACACTCGCCGGTGTCGCCGCCCACTGCACGGCCGTCCTCCTGGCAGCACCCTGACCGGGTCTGACGCTCGGCAGACGGCGGGCCACGGCTGCCCGTGGTGTTGAGCACGCCGGGCACCGCGGACGGCCACGCCCCTGAAGTGCGGCCACCGTGCTGCTCCAGGCCGAGCTCGCCTTGAGGGTGTCATTCACGGGCTCGGTGAGCTGATGGGCTTTCAGCAGGCCTTCGCCGGGCCTGGCCTTCTCGAGCTGAACGACGGCCGCAGCAAGGTGACCCGGGTGGCGACCCGGTCGTCGCGAACAACCGGGACCGGATGCCCGGCGGCACACCGGCGCGTGCGGTGCCAGCCGACCGAAGGCCCTGAGCCACCGGGCGGTCGTGACATCGGGTGGCGGACCGTGGTCGGCCGTGGTCAGATTCCAGGAGGAGCCAGCCGGGTGTACGGGACGCCTGCGGTGGTGCCGCCCGGCGTGGCCACGGTGACGCTGACCGTCCCCGCGGCGCCGGGCGGGACGGTGGCGGTCAGGTGACTGTCCGAGACGACGGTGAAGGCGGCCGACACCGTTCCGAACAGCACCGAGGTGGCGCCGGTCAGGTTCGTCCCGGTCAGGGTCACGGTGGTGCCGCCGCTCGCGGCGCCCTGGTTCGGCGTCACTGTAGCGAGGGCCGGAGCGGCCAGGTACGCGTACGCGACGGCGTTACTCGTACCGCCGGGTGTGACGACGGTGACGGCGACGGACCCGGCGGGAGCGGCGGGAGCGACCGCGTTGATCTGGACGGCGGAGACGATGGTGAAGGTCGCCGCGGTGGCGCCGAAGCGAACCGCGGTGGCCGCGAGGAGGTTGGAGCCGGTCAAGGTCACGGTGGTGCCGCCGGCCGTGGGCCCGGCGCCGGGGGACCCGCCGGTGAGCGCCGGTGGGGCGAGGTAGTAGTAGAAGACGTCGCCGAGCGTGGTGCCGCCCGGCGTGGTGACGGTGACGGCCACCGCCCCGGCAGCGGCGGCGGGAGGGACCGCGGTGATCTGGGTTGCCGACAGCACCGTGAACGACGTCGAGGGTGAGCTGCCGAAGCCGACCGCGCCGGCTCCGGTGAGATCGGTCCCGCTCAGGATGACGCTGTTCCCACCGGACAGGGGTCCCTGGCTCGGTGCCACCGCGCTGAGGGCCGGAGCGGAGACATACGTGTAGGGGACGCCCGCGCTGGTGCCACCGGGAGTGGTGATCGTGACGTTGACCGCTCCGGCGGCACCGGCGGGGGCGGTCGCGGTGACCTGGGTCGGTGATACGAGGGCGAAGGCGGCGGGGGCCGCTCCGAAGCGGACCGTCGTGGCGCCGCCGAAGGCGCTGCCCGTCAAGGTGACGGTGTTGCCGCCCGCCACCGGCCCCTGGCTCGGTGCCACCGTGCTGATGACCGGGGTGGCGGTCGTGTAGGTGAAGCCGATGCCGTTGCTGGTGCCGCCGGTGGTGGTGACGACGATCTGCACGGTTCCCGAACCGGCCGGCGCGACCGCGGTGATCCTGGTCGAGGAGACCACGGTGAACGACGTCGCGGGCACGCCCCCGAAGGTGACCGCCGTCACGCCGGTGAAACCGCTGCCGGTGAGGGTGACTGTGGTTCCGGCGAGCCCCGAGGCGGGACTGCTGACGTTGATCACGGGGGCGACCTGGGGCGCCAGCGGTCGCCCGGCGGTGGACGGTGAACTGTGGTGGGTCTCCACGGCTGTTCTCCTGGGGGAGGGTTCCTGTGCCTGGGCTCGGCCGACCGAACCGCCTCCTGGGCGGCGGTGGTCGGTACCGGGTGATGGGTCCGCCCGGCCGGGAGCGTCGAGCCACCGGCCGGGCGGACAGTCGTGCGTAGTGTGCGCGTCGGGGTGCCGGGCGTGGATCAGATGCCGGGGCCCGCCGCATAGGTGAAGGCACCCGTGCCCGTGGCGGTGCCCGCGGGGTTGGTGACGGTGACGTCGACCGCGCCGGCGGTTCCGGGCGGGGTGACGGCGGACACCGTGGTCGCGTTGATGACCGAGAACGGTGCCGGTGCTCCGTCGAAGGCGACCTGTTCGGTGCTGCCCAGGTTGGTGCCGGTGATGGTCACCGCGGTGCCGCCGGACGTCGGGCCGGAGGTCGGCGAGATCGCACCGAAGGTGGGGACGTCGATGTAGGTGTACGACAGGCCGTTGTTGGTGCCTCCGGCGGTGGTCACGCTGACCCCCACCGGCCCGGCCGCAGCGCCTGCGGGCACCACGACGGTGATCTGGCTGTCCGACACCACGGTCGGGGTGGCGGAGTTGGCACCGAAGGACACGCTGGTGGCCGTGGACAGCCCCGTACCGCTGACGGTGACGGTGTTGCCGCCGGCGGTGGGTCCCGCGGTGTTGCTCAGGCCGGACTTGAACGGTGCGCCGACGTAGAAGAACGGCGTCGGGTTGCTGGTTCCGCCGGGGGTGGTCACGGTCACGCCGACCGTGCCGGAGCCGGACGGAGAGACCGCGGTGACCTGGGTGGGCGAGACGTTGGTGACGCCGGTGGCCGGCTTGGAGCCGAAGAGCACCGCGGTGGTGCCGGTGAGGTTCGTGCCGGTGATGGTGACGGTGGTCCCGCCTCCGGTGGATCCCTGGTTCGGGCTGATGGGCATGATCGTCCTCCTGCTTGTACCGCGTGGTGGGAGCTGATGCTGTTTCCGGGTCCTCGTCGCGGACGGGGCGGGGCGCCATTGGTGCACAGGCCCGTCCCGGTGAGGAACAAGTCCCGCTCGGAGGTGCAGGCTTATGGCCCCCCGGCACTTCCTGAGGCAGCATCACGAGGGGGTATGAGAGGCGCTGACTCGCTTGCGGAGACAACGCGATACCGGATTTCCAGATTTCCTGGAATGACCACGGATGTAGTCGTGAGGGGTATCCGAACGTGCGCTCGATTGGCGTGTGCACCCGCCGATCGACGGCCGTGGAGGCCACGTCGGCCGGTGTCGGAAAGCAACACCGGCTGACGAATCCAGAAGACCCTCTACAGGGGTGCCCATCGCGACATAACGGCGTCAAACGCTGTCTGTGTCCGTGCAAGCAAGGACAGTCGGCGATCGGGTCGGTTGCCGCGCTCCCCCGGAGAGGGATGGGCGGCCCACCGGTTTGGATGGCTTCATTAATCCACCTGGCCGATTTGAAAGCAATCATTCTGACGGAGTGTCACCCATGTGGCGGAGCGCAGGTGTGAGGACGGCCACGTTTCGGCAGCCGGGGTGGTACACCGCTGCGCCCCTCGGGCTTCTGCGCCTCTCGCGCCCCCGGGTGCCCGCTGACCTGCTCGGCGGGCGCCCTGCACGCGTGGGCGATTCCAAAGCCGTGGTGATCACGGATGTGCGCCGGCCATCAGTTGGAGCCGGCTCGGCGGGCGAGGCATGCGCTGTGCCGACTGCGCCGAGTCCGAAGGCGTCCCGGGTCGCGGGCGCGTCAGCCTGGGCGAGACGGCCCGGCGCTGGATGATGGCGATATGTGGACCCGACCCGTACTCGTCTTTGATGGGGACTGCGCCTTCTGCACGACCTCGGTCGTGTTCGCCGAGCGGTGGCTCCGGCCCCGCTGCGATATCACCCCGTGGCAGCGCGCGGATCTGCCGTCACTGGGCGTCGACCAGCAGCGGGCCGAGTACGAGGTGCTGTGGGTCACCCCGGCCGGAGAGTTGTACGGCGGTGCGCAGGCCGTCGCGAAGCTGCTGCTCGGCTCCGGCGGAGGCTGGGCCGTCCTGGGCGGACTGCTCCGCCTGCCGCCCCTTCGCTGGGTCGCCCACGGGGTGTACCGCCTCGTCGCGAACAACCGCGAACGGATGCCGGGAGGCACGCCGGCGTGCGCGGTCCCCTCCGTCCGCTGACCTTTCCCGGGCATGTGCGAACTGATGCCGCTGCAGTTTTTCACAGGCTTGCACTGTGCTCCGCCCGGCGGGCCCGGCGGAGCACATGTGACGGTGCGCTGAAATTCAGTATTAAAGGCCGTTCGGTCCTCTCGGGTGATACCCCGGGCGCGGCGTGGAGGCTTCCTGGGTTTACTGCACCACACCTGCGACCAGGGTATATGTCAGTTATAAGAGGCCATTCGGCGGAACCTTCAGGGCGGTTCGCCCAATCGCTTGTTCACTCACATCATTGTGTTGCCTACTCTTGTGGCAATCTCTTTCCACGGGCTGTTGTCCTTCGCATGAATCGACAATCACAGCCTGTCGTTGGGAAGAGGGGATCGACGGATTGCAGTCCGCGGGTGGATTGCCCGACGGACTCACGCTTCCCCCGAAGAGAGTGAGCTCATCGATGAAATTCAATGCTCGGGGCTTGCCAGGTCGGCGTGCCCTGGCGACATCGATCGCGTCGGTCGTGATGATCGCCGGCGCTGCGGTGGTGATCACACCGACCCAGGCCGCCGCCATCGCGACGGCCGTTCCCCTCGGTACGGCCGGCAGTTTCGCGGTGCTGGCCGGCCAGTCGGTGACCAATACCGGGGCCTCCACGGTCACGGGTGACCTCGGCGTCAGTCCGGGTACGGCGATCAGCGGCTTCCCGCCCGGCCTGGTGAACGGGACCATTCACTCCGCCGACGCGGTTGCCCTCCAGGCCCAGACCGACCTGACCACGGCGTACAACAACGCCGCCGGACAGGCGCCGGACGCGAGTATCGCCGGGGACCTCGGCGGTCTGACCCTGGCGCCCGGCGTCTACAACACGCCGTCCTCCATCGGGCTCACCGGCACGCTCACCCTCGACGCCGCCGGCGACCCCAACGCGGTGTGGGTCTTCCAGATCGGCACGACGCTGACGACCGCGTCCGCCAGCCGGGTCCTGCTGGTCAACGGCGCCTCGCCCTGCAACGTCTTCTGGCAGATCGGCAGTTCGGCCACGCTCGGCACGAACACCACGTTCGTGGGCACCATCATGGCGCTGACCTCGACCGGTCTGAACACCGGCGCGTCGATCACCGGCCGCGCCCTGGCCCGCAATGGCTCCGTGACGCTGGACACGAACGCCATCACCCGGCCCTCGTGCGGTACCACCACCGGCGGTACGACCACCGGTAGTACCACAACCGGCACGACCACGGGCACCACGACCACCGGTACGACCACCGGCGGCCTGATCGGCGGCATCACCACCGGCGGCCTGATCGGCGGCAACTCGATCGCCGGCAACACGATCGGTGGCAACACGATCGGTGGTGGCAACACCGTCGGTGGCGGCAACACCGCGGGCAACACCGCGGGAAACACCGCGGGCAACACCGCGGGCAACACAGCGGGTAACACCGCGGGCAACACCGGAGGCGGCCAGGGCAAGCCGCAGCACCACGGGAAGCCGCAGCACCACGGGAAGCCGCAGCACGAGGCCAAGCCGCAGCACCACGGGAAGCCGCAGCACAAGCCCGGCAAGTCCCACAAGCCGAAGAAGGACTGCCCCCCGAAGAAGAAGGACCACAAGAAGCCGGTCAAGCAGTACTGACGCTGCGCCGTTCCGGCCCGGCGGGCGCATCGATGCGTTCGCCGGGCCGGGCCTCGTACGCCCGTCAGGCACAGGGAAGTTCAGCGGAAGAGTTGTGAGAGGAGGGCCGGGATGACAACGACTGGCCCAGGAGACGTACTGAGCGGGGGCGGTCCGGTGGGCGTGAAGGCGCCGGACGCCATCTTGCTCGGCAGCCCCGGCACCGCCCGTCCTGCACTGCCGAGACCGCAGGGGGACAGCCCGCCCGAAGGACCGGACAAGCTGTCGCGCCTGCCGCTTCCGCTGAGCGCCGCGACGAGAGGTATCGCGGTCCTGCTGGTGGGCGTATCCCTCCTGCACACGTTCCTCCTGTTCCTGCACGTGGCTCCCCCGAATCAGATCTCGCAGCGGTATGCCCGGCAGATCCAGAGCTGGGTCTACCCGCTCTTCGAACAGAACTGGCGCCTTTTCGCCCCCGAGCCGGAGTCGTCCGTCCCGCAGATCTCGGCGCGGACGGTCCGCACCTCCCCCGACGGCTCACAGCGGATCAGCGGCTGGTTCGATCTCACAGCGGTCGACAATGCCGGGGTCAGGCACAACCCCTTCCCGAGCCACATCACCCAGAACATGCTCCGCAGAGCATGGATCGGTTACCTCGAATCCCACGGCAACAGCGATGTGTCCTACTCGGACCGCGCGGTGATGTGGCAGGAATACCTGCGGAACATCGCTGTGGACCGTGTGGCCGCCGCCCGGCCAGGTGCGATCACCGGGGTCCAACTGCGCGTCCGTACAAGGCCGGTGGCCGGTTACGACGCCGCCGGCCACATCCGCCGGGTACCGCCCTCGGTGGTCGACACCCGCAATCTGCCCTGGTGGAAGGTGACCGCGCATGACCACTGACCGGACCGCGACTCCCGTGCCCGCCACGGGCGACGTCCCGCGAACGCGTGCCGCCGGCCCCGTACCGGCGGCACGCCCCCACTTCAGCGGCATGATCACCCTGCTCATCCGCCGCCCTGTCTCGCTCTACGCGGCCTCGGTGCTTCGCATCGGCTACGGCCTGTGCTACCTCGGATTCCTGCTGCGCGAACTCCCGCACCGGGACGAGATCTGGGGCCCGGACTCCCCGTGGACCCCGGCGCTCGCGACCCGACTGTTCGACCAGACCGGCTGGTTCAGCTTCCTCACGCTCTCCGACAGCATGGTCTACTTCGACCTCTGCTACGCGGCGGCCCTCGTCGTCTGCGCGCTGTTCCTGCTCGGCTGGCGGACCCGCGCGATGTCCGTGCTGTTCGCCCTGGTCGTGGTGTCGTTCCACGGGCGAGCGATCTTCATGACCGACGGGGGAGACAACTTGATCCTCCTGATGGCCCTCTACCTCACCGCGACCGCCTGCGGACGCCGCTGGTCGCTCGACGCGCGGCGAACCGCCCGCCGGGCCCGGGTCGGCCGCCCTGGCCGCTGGGCACTGTGGCGGGCGACCAGCGACCTGTGGACCCAGTTCGGCCTGGCCCGCGAGTCCCTGGCCACAGCTCTCCACAACTGCGGCATGTTCGTCATCGCCGCCCAGGTCTGTCTCCTGTACGGCTCCACGGGCCTGTACAAGGTGCAGGGCGGCTCGTGGCAGGGGGGAACCGCCCTGCATTACGTCGTCAACCTCGACCTTTTCCGGCCCTGGCCGGCCCTGTCCGCACTGGTAGACAGCTACCCGCTGCTCATCGCGGCGGTCGGCTACCTGACCGTGCTGATCCAAGTCGCCTTCCCGTTCGCCCTGTTCAGCCGCCTGAAGTACGTACTGCTCGTCATGCTCCTGGGCATGCACACCGGCATCGCGGTCCTCCTGGGGCTTCCGCTCTTCTCCGCCGCCATGATCGTCGCCGACGCCGCCTTCCTCCCGGACCGCTTCTACCGCGCGGCGGCACGCACCGCCCACCGCGCCCTCACCCGCCTCAAAAGCCGCGAGTCGATGACTTCCTCCCCGCGAGTTCCGGTGGTGCCGCCCCGGTCGGGAAACTCCGGTCTTCTCAGGTCGGATGATGACCCAGTGCTGCCCGTCGGGCCTCACGTACGCGGGTCGGAGCAGCAGGCGTAAGGGAACTCCGTGTCACGCCCCAGCACGGACTCCCTGACGGCACGGCTGCGTCGCCAGCGCATACTGCTCGCCGGGCGGGTCCGCTGGCGGGCGCTGCTGCCCGGTGCGGCCGCCAGCGGGTGGGGCGCGGCTGCTGCGGCGCAGCGTTGGCGACGCGGACTGCGCGGGTCGTCGGGAGACCGTCCGCTGTCCGCTGGGGTACGTCGCTCACTGCGGGTCCGGTCCCGGGGCCCCGGCCCCACTGCCGACAGCTTCACTGGACTGCCCGGCTGTCGCTGTCGCCGTCCACGCAGCGCAGTACAGCAGCAGCCTGGCCATGAAGTTGATCCACAGCGTGACGGCGACCGGCACAGCGAAGGCGCCGTACACGGTCTTCGTGGCGACGCCCTGCAGATAACCGGTCAGCAGCAGCTTGAGCAGCTCGAAGCCCACCGCCCCGATCAGGGCGGCGACGACGACCGCGCGCCGGCGGGGATGGACCTGCGCCAGGCGCGTGAGCACGTATGGGGGTTATCGGTCCGTCGTTCCGCAGGGACACACGCTGCGAGGCCGGCTCCTCGCCGGGGTGTCCGACCGGACCGGGAGCCCGGTGGGCGCGCGCAGAGCCGCGCCGGCGACTTCCTCGGCAGGCAACAGCGGGGAGGCGGCCACCGCGTGGGCCGCGGTCACCTCGGCGTCGTGGCCTGGGCGGCGGTCGGGAGACCTGGACACTGCGGAGTGCAGGGCGTACCGGCGTGAGGGAGTCAGCGCTTCGAGCAGGACCGTTCGCACCAGACCGCTGGTGAAGCGGTAGGCGCCGAGGCGCAGGGGATCCGCCCCGGGGACCCAGACGATCAGGCCGGCCGCGACCGCGGCGTCGAGCACGTGCAGGACGTCTCGCGGCCACAATCGGCAGACGTCGGCGAGCTGCGGCACGTCGACCACATCCCCGATCACCGCCGCCGCCTGGAGTACATCGCGGGCCCGGTCGTCCAGGGCCTGGACACCCCGGTTGATCAAGTGGGCGACGGAAGGCGGTATGAGCGCGTGCGGTCCGGTCCGCCGGTCGGGCGGCAGCCGCAGCAATTCGGTGAGGAAGCGAGCATTCCCGCCGGTCAGCCGATGGAGCGCCGCACAGTGGTCCTCCAGTCGCGAGACGGCCGCCGCCTCGTCGTGTTCGGCGGTGGTCTCGACGAGGCGCTGGACGTGCGGGAGGCTCAACGGTCCCAGTCGTATGTGCTCGGCTCCGCGCCGCGCCAGCGCCGTCAGCAGCGGCTCGGCGGCCGGCCCGGAATCGGTCAGCGTCGTACACACAACGGTCAGCGGCGCGCCGGGCGACATCCGCAGAAGGCCGATGAGCGCGCGGTGCAGGCAGTCGTCCGCCTCGTGCACGTCGTCGACAACGCACAGGGCGGCCGCGTCAGTACGGCCGCGGTCTCCTTCCAGCAGGCGCAGGACGGGGGTGAGGGCAGCGTCCGGCGTGCCTTCGGCGCACCGGACGTGTATGACCTCCCGCCCGGTTTCGCGAGCCAGCGCCGCGAGTTCGTCGACCAGCCGGGTCCTGCCCGTTCCCGCGTCCCCCGATACGACGCCCCACGCGACGGCGTCCGTGGCCGTAGGCGTCAACAGCTCGGCGAGTCGGGAGAGTTCGCTGCTCCTGCCGGTCAGCGGCAGCCCATGCGCGGTCCGGCGTTCCGCTACGGCCGACCGCAGCACGACGACCGGGGCCCCCCGTCTCGCGGGCCGGACATCGAGCACGCCGGGATCGTGCCGCAGGATCGCCAGATGAATCCTCCGGAGTTCGTGCCCCGGGTCGGTGCCGAGTTCATCGGCCAGGAGCTGTTGAATGGTCGCATACCGCTGTAGGGCCTCGGCGGGACGTCCCGCCGCGTACAGGGCGCGTATCAGCGTCGCCCAGGACGTCTCGCGCAGCGGGGAGCCCGCGATCAGTTCCTCGGCTGCTGCGACGGCCTGGGCGAACGCCCCCTCCTTCAGCAGCAGGGAGGCACGGAGGTCCTCGGCGCCGCGGCGCAGTTCGTGCAACCGCACCGCTTCCCGCTGTGCGAAGTGCCAGCCCCCGGCCTCGGCCAGCGGTTCGCCCCGCCACAGGCGCAGCGCGCGCTCCGCCTCCTCCCGGGCGGATCGCAGTCGGCCGTCGGCGGCCAGTTCCTGCGCACGAACGATCCCGCGCTCGAACAGCACGGTGTCCCTGCGCTCGGGCGAAACCCGGAGCCGGTAGCCGGACATGGCACTGACCAGCGTCTCCGGGGGCTTTCGAGGGTCACGGCCGGGCTCCAGGGCGCGGCGCAGTCGGCTGATGTGCGCGTGGAGGGACGAGCCGGCGGCCGAGGGCGGCCGGCCTTCCCACACGTCCTCGCTCAAACGCTCCGCGCTGACCGGGCGGTTGTTCTCCAGCAGCAGCCGCAGCAGCAGGACACGCCGCTGCGGTGGGCCGAGTTCGACCAGGTCGCCGCCACCGCGCCGCACCTCCAGGGGCCCCAGCATGGCGACGTACGGGCCGGAGGATTCGCTGAGGCGCTGGTCCGTGCGGTGGAAGTCCCGGCTGATGTCGGCCATCGTTCTGCCCTCTGTCCCTGATCGCGCTGTCCACGACGAGGGTGGCCCCGCCGACTGTCCGTTCCACAGGTCGACTCGTGCTCGCCTGTGCTCATCCGTGCTCAGCGGGTCCGGGCACGCGGCCGGTGCCGGCCCTGCGAGACGCTGCTGGTCGAGGTCCTGACCCAACCGCGTACCGCGAACCCGGTACGCGCGGCCGAAGTCCTTCTGGGACGCTGGCGACCCGCGGACTTCTCCGACGCGGCTGCGTTGAGAGCGGCGCAAGCCGCGTCACGGCGCCGTGCGTCCCGCCGGCTTCTGCGTGCCTCAGTAGGCGAGGGCGTCGCTCAGGTCGGACTGCCAGTAGGTCACCGCGAGCGTCTCGTCGACGTACACGCCCTTCGTGGGGAGCGCCGGAGCCGCGGTCCCGCCGCTGTCGAAGGTGACGACGAGGGTCTTCGCCATGTAGCCGTTCTCACCACTGCCGTCGGCGGCTGCCAGGAGGACGCCCGCGTAGCCGGACTCGCCGGGGGCCAGGGTGACGACCGCCTGCGGGTGTGTCTCCTCGAAGACCGCCGGGACGGCCTGGGCCCCGCCGAAGCGGGCCTTCGGGTAGCCGGTGAGGTCGCAGTACTTCGAGCCCGTGTTGGCGACGGTGAGGAGAAGGTGGTTGAGGGGACGGGAGACCTCGGTCGCGGTGGTCTTGGTGTTGGTGCCGGAGCAAGGGGTGTTCCGCGAGGTCGTGTCCGAGGCCTCGGTCTCCTGGTCGGTGGAGCCGCCCGTGGTGGAGCCGCCGGATTTCGAGCCGCCGCTGGTCGAACCGTCGGTCGTGGAGTCGCCGTTCGTGGAGGTGCCGGCCTCGGCGGGCCGGGCGGTCGAGCCCTTCGTGGATTCCGACCGGCCGGGCTGCGGGGCGGCGTTGGACGCCGAGGAGACTCCCTCGTGGTGTACGCCCTGTCCGTTCTCGCACGCCGTGAGGGCGAGCGCGGCGAGCGCGACCGTGGTCGCGGCGAACAGACGGGTACGGGTGGTGGTGCGTGCGGACATGCGTGGTCCCCCTGGAGACGGTTGGATGGGCAGGGCCGCTCGACCGGTTGCCGGGAGCGGCGTGCTTGGATGACACCTTGTGCGGCGATCCGTCCCGGGCGCCACCAATGCCGGGGTGTTCGGGACGCTGGGATGGCTGCAAGGGCTTTGAACTGGGGAAACACGCACCCCCTGGAACGTGGGTCTGGAACGTCGGCTATGGAGGCACGGTGGCTGGGGACGGGGCTGCGGCGGAGTTCGCAGAGCTTCTCAGGAAGCTGAAGGAGCGGGGCGGGCTCAGCTACGGGGTGCTCGGAAAGCGGCTGCACACGAGTGCGTCGACGCTCCACCGGTACGTCAACGGGGACGTGGTACCGACGGATTACGCGCCCGTGGAGCGGTTCGCGCGGGTGTGCAGGGCCACCCCGGAGGAACTGGTGGAGCTTCATCGGCGGTGGGTGCTGGCGGACGCGTTGCGGGGGCAGAAAGGGCCGGTGGCCGCGGTTGCGGGTTCCGCCGATGGCGAGGCTGCGGGTTCGGCTCCCGAGAGCGTGGCCGAGACGGTTACCAAGTCACAGGCGGCTTCCGAGCCTCAGTCTCATGCGGGCCCTGAGCGGGAGCCCGAAGGAGTGACGGAGCTGGCACCCGGGGGCGTACCCGAGCCCAGGGCCAGACGACGTCGGCGGGCCGTTGCTCTCGCCGGTGCCGCCGTGGTCGCCGCCGTCGTGTCCACCACGCTCGTGGTGAACCTCGTGCCCGGCGACGACGACCACACCGGGAAGCAGACCGTGGGTTCCGCCGCTTCGTCCGTCGCCAGGTCTGCCGACGGCCCCGCGCCGACCGACGCGCAGCACACGCCGCCCTCGGCGTCGGACTCGCGCGCCGGTGGCCCGACGGCGTCCGCCTCACGAGGCACCGGCACCTGGGCGAACGACGTCGACTCCGAGGACGGCGCCACCGCGCCCACCGTCGCCACCAACCCCTACACATGGCAAGGTCCCTGTAGCCAGCACTATCTGGTGAAGCGGGAGCCCGCCCAGGTGCCTCCGCCGCCGCTTCGGCAGGAGGCACGTGGGTGGGTGACCGCGCTGGGCGGCGTTGCGGGGGAGAACCAGATGCTGGCGTTGACCGTGCAGGGGTCCGGCAAGGAAACCGTAGTGCTGGAAGCGTTGCACGTACGGGTGGTGCAGAAGGCGACGCCGCTCGCCTGGAACGACTACGCGATGGGCGTCGGGTGCGGCGGTGACGTGCCGACGAAGTCCTTCGACGTGGACCTGGACGCCGGGAGGCCCGACGCCGCGCCCAAGTCCGGGCAGCGGGACTTCCCCTACAAGGTGAGCGAGACCGACCCCGAGGTCTTCTATGTGACCGCCCACGCGCGGGCACACGACGTGAGCTGGTATCTGGAGCTGGAGTGGTCCAGCGGGGACCGGGGCGGGACCGTGCGGATCGACGACCAGGGGCAGCCCTTCCGGACGAGCGGCAGCACAGGGCGGCCGGCGTATGACTACCCACTGGGCGGTAGCGAGTGGCAGACGGCGATCACCGGCTAGTCACCGCGTGGGCGGTGCCTTCCCCGCGGTTCTGGCTCTGGCTCCCTTCCATGACGCGGGCCGCGGCGTGGTGGAGAGCGTGTCTGCGCGAGGGCGTCAGACCGGCGAGAATCACCTGCCGCACCATGCCGGGGGAGAAGCCGTACACATCGGTGCCCTGCGCATACGGGCCCTTCTGCCAGACCAGGAGTCGTGCGGCCACGGCATGGTCGGCCATCTCCAGGACCACCCCAAGGGGGAGACCGCACATCCGGGCGACCAGGTCCGGCTCCAGGACGTCGCCGAGGACGGCCGCGCTCTCCAGCATGGCCCGCACCGCCGGATCGACGGCGGCCAGCCGGACCCGCAGCACGCTGGCGGCGGACGACGGAATCGGCGCCGCGGTACCCACCTGACCCGCGCCTGGGGCTTTCAGCAGCTGGGTGAGGAAGAACGGGTTGCCGCCGCTGAGCCTGTGCAGCTGGTGCGCTTCACCCGCCGCGTCACCGTCGGCCGGCTTGTCCCGCCGGTGGATACGCAGCAGCTGACGCACGGAGCCGACCGTCAGCGGAGCGAGATGCACCCGTTCGGTGCCGTGCCGGGCCAGCGCCGCGAGGAGCGCCTCCACGCCCGGATCGGGGTCGTCCGACACCGTGCACAGCACCGCGAGGGGAGCGTCGTGCAGGGTGTCCGCCCAGTGCGCCAGCAGGTGCCGGAAGACAGGGCTCGCCAGGTGCACGTCCTCGACGACGCACAGGGTCGGTCCTTCGGCGAGTGCGCTCAGCAACTCCTGCGCCAGGACGGACGGCAGGCCGGCGTGACCGGGAAGTGGCGCGTCGCCTTGGTGGAGCCGCCCGCCCGCGGCGGGCCCCGTCTCGGGCGCGGCCCGCCGCAGATCCCTCAGCAACTGGTTCACCGGCGCCAGGGCGGTGACCGCCTCGGCGTCGGCAGCCTTGGAACAGCGGGCCCAGGCCACGACGAAACCCGCCTTCGCGGCCTGGACAGCCAGCTCCTGCGTCAACCGGGTCTTGCCCACGCCCGGCTCGCCGGAGATCACACCCCACGCCGTGCAACCGGACGCCGCGGCGTCGAGCAGGCGGCCCAGCCTGGTGATCTCCTCGTCCCTGCCCAGCAGCGGGCGCGTCGTGCCGGCAGGCCGGCCCGCCCTCGGCTGGTGCCTGGCCGGCCGCGGGTCGGTGGTGAGGGAAACCGGTGGGACGGTGGCGCGCAGCAGCGACATGTCGTGGCGGAGTACGGCCAGTTGCATCTCCCGCAAGGCGGGGCCGGGGTCCAGGCCGAGATCGCGGGCGAGCAGCGTGCGTACCCGCTCGTAGCGCCGCAGGGCCTCGGCGGGCCGGCCGGCACTGTACAGGGCTCGCATCAGCAGGACCCAGGAGGCCTCGCGCAGCGGATCGCGCTCGACCAACTGCTCGGCTCCGATGACCGCCTGAGCCACCTGGCCCTCCTGGAGCAGCAGAGTGGTGTGCAGTTCGTCCGCCGGCAGTTTCAACTGCTCCAGCCGCATCGCCTCGCGCTCGGCGAAGTGCTGGCCCCGCGCGTCGGCGAGCGGCACGCCTCGCCACATGCCCATGGCGTGCTCCAGTTGGTGCCGCGCCTGCGCGAACCGCCGGCGGGAGATCAGGATATGGGCGCGTTCCAGGGCCCGTTCGAACAGGACCGTGTCACGGTCCTCGGGCGGCACGCGCAGGGCATAACCGGTCGACAGGCTCAGCAGCACCTTGGCCTGCTCCTGCCGGGCCCGGCCTGGTTCCAGTACGGTGCGCAAGCGGCTGATGTGGGCGTGTACCGATGAGACGGCGCCGGCCGGCGGCCGTCCCTCCCACAGGTCTTCGCACAGTCGGCTCACGGGCACGGTGCGGCCGTTCTCCAGCAGAAGGCGCAGCAGCAGCGCACGCCGCTTCGGCGGCCCGATCTCCAGGACCGTTCCCGCACGCCGGACCTCCAAGGGGCCCAGACAGAAGAACTTCACATCTCTCACCTCGCCCGAGCCTGGTTCCGGTGACAGGGGCGGCCCGGAATGCCGGTAACAGGGGGCGTCGGACCGCTCGGCCGAAGCCTGTCGTCGGTGCGGCGAGGCCCTCGGGTTCCGTGCGGCGGTGCACGGAACCCGAGGACCGGTTCAGGCGGCCTGACCCCTTGGGGGAAGCGGGTCAGTAGTAGTACCAGTAGGCGTTGGCCTTGTAGCCGGCCGCGGCGATGTTGGCCTGGTACGAGGCGGAGGCGCCGATCTTCTTCTCGCCGCCGTCGTCGTACACGAGGTAGATGTCGACGGGGTAGCCGCGGAGATGGACGGAGGTGCACTGTCCCGGCCGGAGGGGGGCGGTGCTCCAGGCCGTCGTCCAGGTGGTCGCGTTCACCTGGTACGAGGCCTGGTGCGCGTATGTCGTGTAGGTACCGCGTGCACAGAACTGGTACCAGCCGTTGTCGCCGGTGGCGTGGGCCGTGCCGGCGAACGGTACGGTCACCAGCGCGGCGAGCGCGGCGGCACCCACCGTCCTGCGGGCAAGACGTCCGTTGAGGAATCTGTTCACTGCCTTCATCTACCGGGATCTCCCATACGGTTGACGGCTTTTCATCCGCACAACGGTGCTTCGGCCGGAGTGGTTCAAGCCTTTTCTTTGTTTTTCTCTGAACCGGTTGCGCCGTCTGTCCGTTCAAGGAGGCATCGGGCCCTTCAGTCGGAGACCCGAGGTCCGGGCCCCGGCGGTCCCCCAGTTCCGGGGCCCGGACTGACAACCGATCGAGGCCGAGCCTCGACCGACCCCGCCGTCCTCATCCGGCTTCGGCAAGTCCGGCCCAACATCCGCCGTACGCACCCGCGACGGCCCGGGTGTCGTGCCGGAGGATCGCCGAGCGCAGTTCCCGCAGGGCCAGGCCGGGTTCGAGTCTCAGTTCGATCATCAGCGACTGGTGTGCGCGCTGGTAGGCACGTACGGCCTCGGCGGGCCGACCGGCGAGGTACAGGGCACGCATGAGCAGATCCCATGCGGTCTCCCGCAAGGGCTGGTCGGCGGTCAGGCTGTGGGCGGCGGCCACCGCGGCGCCGTACGATCCGCCGCTGAGCAGGACGGCGACCTGCAGCTCCCGGGCCGTCAGCAGGAGTTCGTCCAGTCTGGCGGTCTCCCGGACGGCGAACGGATGATCCGCGGCTTCGGCCAGGGCCGGACCCCGCCACATGGCGAGTGCCGCGTCGACGGCCGCGCGGGCCTCGTCCGTCCTGCGCCGGGCGAGGAGTTCCCGGGCCCGGTTCGTTCCGTATTCGAACCGCACCGTGTCGCGGGCCTGATCGGGCACGATCAGTGCGTACCCGACGGGTTCGCTCGTCAGGCACCGGCCCCGCCCACCCTCGGGCTCCAGGACCTTGCGCAGGCGGCTGATGTGGGCGTGGACCGCGGACACCGCGCCGCGGGGCGGGTTGCCGGCCCACAGATCCTCGCAGAGCCGGTCCATGCTGACCGGGCGGCCGTGGGCGATGAGCAGCCGCGTCAGCAGGACTCTTCGCTGACGCGGCCCCAGGACGACGGGTGTGCCGGCGCGACCGGCCGTGATCGGGCCGAGGAGGGCGAACTCCAACTCGTGGGTGCCGTCGGCGGGCATGACCGCTACTCCCTTCGTTCGACCGGCCGGGTGAATGGGACGAGCCTCCCTCGGACGTACGGACGCCGCGTCGCCCTGGGGCACGATCGCGCTGTCTGTCGCTGGACGGAGACGCCGCGGTTCGGCCTCGCGGAAAGGCCGGACGCGGGGCGAACCAAGGCGCTCCGGGCCCCGTTGAGGGGGCGGTGGACCCGGAGAGCGCCTCAACCGTTCAGGGCCGCCAGGACGCGGTCGGCGGTGTCCGTGCTCGACTGCGGGTTCTGCCCGGTGATCAGGTTGCCGTCCTGGACGACCTTCCTGCTCCACGGGGCCCCGGTGTCGAGGACGGCGCCGCGTTCGCGCAGCCGGGTCTCGACGAAGTACGGGGCGTTGTCGCCGAGCCCGCCCTGCCGCTCCTCCTCGTCGGTGAAGGACGTCAGGCGGCGGCCGGCGAAGGTGAAGCCGCCGTCGTCCCTGGCCGCGCTGAGCAGCGCGGCCACACCGTGGCACAGGGCGGCCACCGTCTTGCCCTGGGCGTCGGCCTCGTTGAGCAGGCGGCCGAGGTCAGCGCTCTCGGCGAGGTCGGCCATCGGGGCGTGGCCGCCGGGGAGGTAGATCGCGTCGTAGTCGCCCGCGCGGACGTCGGCCAGAGCCATCGGGGTGTCGAGCACGTCGGCGATGGAGGCGAGGTAGCCGCGGAACCGCTCCGCGTCGGCCGCCGGGACGCCGCCGCGGGCGTCGAGGCTGAGCTGGTCCACGGTCGGCCGCACACCGCCCGGCGTGGCGACGTCCACCTCGGCGCCGGCGGCGCGCAGCACCTCGTGGGAGGCGGCGACCTCTTCGGCCCAGTAACCGGTGGGGTGCACGGAGCCGTCGGCCAGTTTCATGCTGTCCGCACCGGAGACGACCATCAGGATCTTCGACATGGCTTGCCTGTTCTCTTCATGGGATGGGGCCACCGCAGCGGGCCCGGCCGTGGCCGCGGCGGGCTGCCGTGGGGCCGGGCCGCCGCAGAGAAGACAACGCCAGCATCCATCAGGTACTTTCGGCACCACTTCCCATATCCATAAGAAGACTTATGGAAGGAGCCTTGTGTGCCGAGCCTCGATCTGCTGTCGACGTTCCTGGAGATCTACCGGGCGGGGTCGCTGTCCGCCGCCGCCCAGCGTCTGGGCGTGACGCAGCCCGCGATCACCGGGCAGCTCGCCCGCCTGGAGGAGCAGCTCGGCGAGCAGCTGTTCGTCCGCTCCCGGCGAGGGGTCACGCCCACCCAACGGGCCGCAGTGCTGGCGGCCCGGGTCGGCCTGCACGTGGACGAGCTGCGTGGCGCTCTGGGCTCGGTCGACGCGCAGCCGGCGATGCGGGGAACCGTGCGGATCGGCGGCGCGGCGGAGGTGATGACGCTGCGGGTGCTCCCCGCGCTGGCGCCGCTGACCGGTCGAGGGGTGTGCTTCCACGCGACGCTGGGGCTGGCCCAGGACATGCTGGTCGCGCTCGTCGCCGGCCGGCTGGACCTGGTCGTCTCGTCGGTGCGCCCCAGGCATCAGGCGGTCGTCGGGGTGCCGTTGATCGACGAGGAGTTCCTGCTGGTGGCGCCGCCCGCGATGGAGCGCACCGTCGACGCGGGCCGACTGCGTGCCGATCCCGCGAAGGCGCTGGCCCACCTGCCGCTTGTCGCCTACGCCGAGGATCTGCCGATCATACGCCGTTACTGGCGCAGCGAGTTCGGCCACCGGCCGCCCAATCCGGTCGCACTGGTCGTGTCCGACCTGCGCGCCGTGCTGGCCACGGTCGAGGCCGGAGTCGGCATCTCGGTCCTCCCGCGGTACCTGGTCGCCCCCGCCCTCGCCGCCGGGCGCGTGGTGCAGCTGCACCAGCCCGAGGTCGCGCCGCTGAACACCCTGTACCTGGCGACCTGGCACGGCGCTCCCGCCAGCCCCGCCCTCGCCGTGGTCCACGAACACCTCCAGCAGGCCGCCCGCGCGTGGGGCGGGCTGTGAGCAGCCGGTGACCTCGCGGGCGATCATGTCCTGGCGTACGGTCCCGTCACGCCGTTCCCTCCACGCGTCGGCTCACGAGCATCATTGATCTCTCGACGGAACACGGTTCTTGGGGGTGTCCTCACCCGTCATAAGAATTGTTATGTGCGGTGGCCACTCATCCGGCCGCCCCCTCCCTGCCCCGCGATTCCGGCGACAAGCCGATGGCAAGAGTCGGCCAAGCCGCCCCGGAAAGTGTGACGTCTGCTCCGGGCCTTTGCTGCCGGAAGTGTCCTGATGTGAGACAGACGGGTGGGGCGCCACGATGGCGAGTCGGACCATGGAATCTCGGCGGATCGCGTCCGACGGGGTCCGCGGCGGGAACGGGTGCGGCGGGGCCGGGTGCGAGGCGTTCCTGCACGCGCTGTACGAGGAGTACGGGGGGCTGCTGCTGCGGTTCGCGGCGCGGTTGCTGGACGGGGACTGGCATCGGGCGGAGGACGTACTCCAGGAGGCGGCGGTCCGGGCCTGGCGTCATCGGGACGTGCTGGAATCCCAGCCGGAGGGTCTGCGGCCGTGGCTGTTCACGGTGGTGCGCAACCTGGTCATCGACGCCCATCGGGCGAGTCGGACGCGGCCGGCGTTGTCGGACTCCTTGGAGGACGTGGACCCCTTCGTCTCCGACGAGGTGGAGCGGCTGCTGACGGCGCGGGTGGTGACCGAGGCGCTGGAAGATCTGAACGGGCAGCAGCGCGAGGTGCTGCGGCAGATGTACTTCCTCGGCTCCAGTGTCGCGCAGGCGTCCGACGCCCTGGGCATCCCGCCCGGCACGGTCAAGTCCCGTACGCACCACGCCATGCGCGCCTTGAAGAAGGCTCTCCAGGCCCGCGGCGTCCAGCCATGACCACGCCGAGTCCGGCCGCGGTGCCGGCGAACGATTCCTCCGGCACCGCAGCCCCGGGGCCGGGCCGGGGCCCGGCCAGGGCCCGGTCAGCACCCGGCGGCGGTGGAGATCGCCCAGTTGTGCTTGGCGGGAACGTCAGCGGTCCCGGGGTCCACCACGGAGACGGTTCCGGCGTTCCATCCGGTCAGGTACTCCGTGTACTTCGGGCTGACCAGGGTGACAGCGCACGTGTCGACCCAGCTCATCCGCCAGAGCTGACCGGCGTCCTTGACCGTGCACGGTGACACGTACGGGGTCTCGCCGTTGCTGTCCAGGCAGTTGTTGGTGGACGTGATCCTGAGCAGGAAGGTCCCGTCACCCACCACGAAGCGCTGCCAGGTCGGCGCGCTGCCGCAGTCGCCCTGGCCGACCATCCGGCCTGAGTCGATCGTGGCCAGGCACTTGCCCGTGTGCCCGTTGGCCACGTGGCGCCTGGTGCTCTCCCAGTAAGGGGCGGTCGTGTCCTTGGACACGGGCTGCGGGGGCGCCGCCTTGGGCGACACGGTCGGCTGCGGCGCCTGCTCCTGCCGCTCCTTCCGCAACGAGGGCGGTGGCGGTAGCTCCTCCGGCTTCGGCTCCGGCTTGTTCCGGCTGAGCACGTAGGGCCCGCCCGGCCCGCCGGGGACCGTGGCCGGCCGGGTCTTCTTCACGAGCACCGGGGCGGAAGGCGCAGACGTGCTGTCCTCGGGAGGGTCCTCGGGCACGAAGACACCGTCCGCGTGCGGCCCGTCGCCGTCGCTGAGCAGGGTGTCCTGAGCCACGGTGCCGGTGCGGGGGTTCCGCTCCTCGTCGTCCCCGCCCGCCATCAGGAAGGGGACGGCAAGCAGCACCGCGCCGACCATGGCCGCCGCGGCCAGCATCGGCTTCTTCGGACGGCCGAAGGCGGACGCCGGCTCGTCGGCAGGCGGCTCGGCGCCGCCGGCGGCCGCCGCTGTCCCGGGCGACGCCGAGCCGGCCGTGCCCCGGGCAGCCGCCGCGGTGCCGGCCGCACCGGCGCGCCGCCCTTCATCCCGGTCGGCATCCCGCGACGCTGCTGCCGACTCTTCCGACGAGCGGGCGGCGGCCAGGCGCGGGCGCAGGGCACGCAGCCTCGACGTGACGGACTCGGCAGCGCCCGGTGCGGGGTCCGCGCCAGGTACGGGGCCGGTGGCGCTCGCGGCCTCCGCGCCGGTGACGGGCTCGCTGCCACGTACGGAATCCGTACCGGCCGTCCCCTCGCCGCGCGCGGCACCCGGTTCCGTGCCCGCCGCGGTGGGCACGGTCGCCACCGCCTGGCGGCGGGCAGCCGCGGCGCGGGCGACTCTGCCGGCGGCGGCCCCCCCGTGCTCGGACGCCGTACGGCGCACGCCCTCGGCGTCCCCTTCAACAGGCATCATTTCCTCCACAGTGGTTTGAGCTGAGCAGGTGGGTGAGACCTGCGCGGGTGGCCGTCCGGCCCGCGGTGGCACTGTCGCGGGCGGTCCCGAGCCGCGCCGGGGCGTCACGCCCCCGGCGAGCCGTGCCTCGCGTACGCACCCCTTCGTGACAACGCAGACCGCGCGGTTCGGTTCAAGGCGTCATCCGGTGGGCCGCCGCTGCGTCGGCACGCCGGCGTTCGGCAGGTCCTCCGGGAGCAGCATCCGCAGATCGTCGACGCCGGGCGCGACCATCGCACCGAGTCGCCGGGCCTGACGCGTCATCATCGTCTCCAGCAGCTGGCGTGCGGCGCGCGCGTTGCCGAACGTGCGGTCCCGGGGCAGTGCGTCCACCCAGGCCCGCAGCGACCGCTCGGTGTCCGCGGCGCACTCGTACCCGAAGGAGACGGCCTGCCGGCCGATGATGGTGACCAGCTCGTCGGTGGTGTAATCCTCGAACCGTACATATCGGGAGAAACGGGAGGCCAGGCCGGGATTGGAGGCCAGGAAGCGCCCCATCTCCTCGGTGTAGCCCGCGGCGATCACCACGACCTCGTCGCGGCGGTCCTCCATCAGCTTCAGCAGCGTGTCCACCGCCTCCTGACCGAAGTCGTTGGAGACTCCCGGCGGGGTGAGGGTGTACGCCTCGTCGATGAAGAGCACGCCGCCGAGGGCGCGTTCGAAGACCTCCCGGGTGAGCTGGGCGGTGTGGCCGACGTACCGGCCGACCAGGTCGGCCCGGGCCACCTCGACGAGCTGGCCGCGCGGGAGCACCCCGAGGGAGTGCAGGAGCCGCGCGTACAGCCGGGCCACGGTGGTCTTGCCGGTGCCGGGCGGCCCGGAGAAGACCAGATGGTGGCTGATCCTCGGAGTCGGCAGGCCGGCTGCCGCCCGCTGCCTGGTCGCCGCCAGCAGGTCGACGAGGTCCTTCACCTCGCGCTTGACCGCGGCCAGACCGACCATGTCCGCCAGTTCGGCCAGCATCTGCTCGCGGCTGTCCCCGGGCGGCGAGGCCGTTTCCGTATCGCTCACGTCCTCGGGCAGCAGCAGCATCAGATCGCTCTCGGCGGCCTCGGCCATGGCCGACAGCCGGAACGCCTGACGGTCCACCATCTCCTCGAAGACCCGTCGCGCCGCGCGGCCGTTGCCGAAGGTGGCATCCCGAGGCATCCGCTCGTAGTGCGCCGTCAGAGCGTCCCGGGTCCGCGGGTCCAGCTCGTACTGGTGCGCCCGGCACATGTTCTCCGTGATGGTCACCAGCTCCTCGACCGAGTAGTTGGCGAACTCGACCGTGCGGGTGAACCGGGAGGCCATGCCCGGGTTCGCGGAGAGGAACGCGTCCATCTCCGCGGTGTATCCGGCGGCCACCACCACCACGTCGTCGCGGTGGTCCTCCATCAGCTTCACCAGGGTGTCGATCGCCTCCCGGCCGAAGTCCGCGCCCGAGCCCCTGCCGTCGGACAGCAGGGTGTACGCCTCGTCGATGAAGAGCACCCCGCCGATCGCCTCGTTGAACGCCTCGGTGGTTTTGATGGCCGTACCACCGATGATTTGCGCCACCAGGTCGGCCCGGGACACCTCCACCAGATGCCCGGAGGGCAGCACCCCCAGCTCAGCCAGGATGCTTCCGTACAGCCGGGCCACGGTGGTCTTGCCGGTACCGGGCGGCCCGGCGAACACCAGGTGGCGGCTCATCGGCGGTGCGGACATGCCCAGGCTGGCCCGGCGCCGCGCCAACTGGTTGAGGTTGACCAGGGTGCGGACCTGGTGCTTGACCTCCGCCAGGCCCACCAAGGCCTCCAGGTCGGTCAGAGGCCCCGCCGGTTTACCGGCGGCTCGCGGGCCGGCGGCGCCCGGCGACAGCCCGGCGGCCACGGCCGCCTCCACGCCCCACAGGTCGGGCTGCTCGTTGCCCGCGCTGGTCAGGTCCTCGACCTCCAGCCGGTCGCCGGGGCGGGTCTGGCGCAGCCCGGAGCCGCGGTTGTCCCGCACGGTGCAGCCGGTGACGGTGACCTGCTCGGCGCTGTCCACCCGGATTCCGTCGCCGGTGTTGCCGCTGAGTTCGCAGGAGCGCAAGCTGACCCGCCCACCGTCGGCGATCCGCAGGCCATGGGCGCCTGAGCCGGTGACCTGGGTACGGGTCAGGGTCAGCTCGGCATCCTTGTCCACGGCGACGCCGGAACCCTTGCTGTCCTCGATCCGGCAGTCGCGCAGGCTGCCCAGACCGCCGGTCGCCACGGTGACGCCGCTGTCGGCGGCAGCGCGCAGGACCGTGTCGCCGAGGTGCGGGTTGCCGCCGTCGGCGATCCGCAGCGCGGAGCCGCCCGCGGCCATCAGCGAGCAGCTCTCCAACCGCCCGTTGCCGTCGTCGGTGACCTCCACGCCGTGGCCGCCCGGCGAGGTGACGACCGCCCGGCGCAGCAGCGGGTTGGCGCCGGAGCGTATGGCCACGCCGGTGCCGCCCGTGCCGTCCACCTCCAAGCCGTCGAACTCCGCCGCGCAGTTCTCCGCCAGCAGCACGGCCGGACCCTGACTGTCGCAGTCGCGTACCACCGTGTGCCGGAGGACGGGCGTGCTGCTGCCGGTCACCCGGATGGCGGGCGCGGCGGAGGAGTGGAACTCGCACTCCTCGAACGTCCCCCGGGACCGCTCGGTGACGGCCAGTCCGCTGCCCTTGGTGCGCGTGGTGCGGCAGCGCCGCAGCAGCGGGTCGGCGCCCGACGCGAGCGTGATCCCGGGACCGGTGGTGGCGGTGACGGTCACCTCCTCCAGCTCCGGGCGCGAGGTGCTGGTGATGAACACCCCCACCGAGACGTCGCGGACGGTCGTCCGCAGCACCCGGGTGGTGCTGTGCCCCTCCAGGGCGAGGGCGGGTTTGTCGGTGGCGGAGATCTCGCAGTCCTCGACCGTGCCCTGGGCTTCGCCGTTGGCGAGCAGCCCGTTGCCCCGGGCGTCGCGCAGCCGGCAGTCGCGGACGACCGAGCGCCCGTTCTCGGTGATGACGATCGCGGAGGTGCCCAGGTTCTCGATCACGCAGTTCTCGATGACGCTGCCGGTCGGGGCAGTGTCGACGATGCCGGCCCCGGCCGGGTTGGTGACCCGGCAGTGCCGCATCGCCAGCGAACCGCTCTGCCGCGCGAGCACAGCCGTCCAGCCCGCCCCGACGACCGTGCAGCCGTCCATGGCCACCTGACCGCGGGGGGCGTCCACCACCGGCATGTCCTCGCTGCCGCCGCGCAGCACCAGGTCGGTGAGCATCACCGCGTCCGCCAGCAGCACCACGGCGGTGCCCAGGCGCGGGCAGATCTCCACGGTGCCGGGCTCGCCGTCGGCGGCGATCGTCACCCTGGTCCGCACGGTCAGGTTCTCCGCGTAACGCCCGGGTCGGACCCGGATGACCGCGCCGGTGCGCGCCTGTGCCAGCGCCTCGCCGATCGTCCGGAGCCCCTGCGGGTCCTTCGGGTTGACCGTGAGCAACTGCCGTGACACGCGCGGACCTCCTCGTTTCCATACCGCTCCCGGCTCGTGCCGGTTCGTGTGCGCCAGCGGCCGACGGGACGTGGCCCACCCGGCCGGGCATCCCCGGCGCTGGCCTGGCCCTCTGAATCCAACAGCCTCGACCAGGCCAGGAGCAGGCACAGCCCTTGTCGAATCCTTGTCGTCGCCACCGCCGCGGCCGGCCCGATCACTACGATGCGGCTATGCGACATGCCCTTTTCCGCGCGACGAGGGCAGCGGTGGCCGCCGCGCTGCTCGCCTCGGCATCCGCTGCGGGGTGGCCCGCGGTCGCGGTCGCGGCCCCGGTCAGCCTGCCCGGCGTCGTCACCCAACTGGCGGCCGGTCAGCCATGCGCGACGGGCTCGCCCCGTACCGCGCAGGCGCAGCCGTGGAGCCGCCGGGCGATGGGACTGCCGCGCGCCTGGCAACTGTCCCAGGGGGCCGGGGTGACGGTCGCGGTGGTGGACACGGGCGTCGGCACCGGCATCCCCGCACTGGCCGGCCGGGTCCGCACGGTCGGCGACGCGGACCGGGACTGCGTGGGCCACGGCAGCTTCGCGGCCGGACTCATCGCCGCCGCACCAGGAGACGGCACCGGCGTGGCCGGAGTCGCGCCGCAGGCGCGGATTCTGGCCGTCCGGGACACGGACGAGCGCGGCGCCGTCACCGCGGCCGGTGTCGCGCGGGGGATACGGGAGGCCGTGGACGCCGGCGCGGATGTCGTCTACGTCGCCCACGCCCTGTTCACCGGACGGCAGGAACTGACCACCGCCGTCGCGTACGCCACCCGAGGCGACGTGCTGGTGGTCGCCCCCGCCGCGCCGGACACCGCTCCCACCGACCCGCGCACCGGCCGCCCCGATCCCACGGCCAGGCCCTGCTTCCCCGCGTTCGTCCCGCAGGTGCTCTCGGTGGTGGACTACGGCCCCGGCGACAGCCGTCCGCAGAACGCGCCGTTTCCGTTCGCCCCCGACCTCGCCGCCCCCGGCGACGCGGTGGTCAGCGTCGGCCCGCGGGGGGCGGGGCACTACGTGGGCTCCGGCTCCTCCCTGGCCGCGGCGCACGCCGCGGGGGCCGCCGCACTGGTCCGGGCCCGCTATCCGCGGCTGCCGGCCGCCGAGGTCGCCCGCCGGCTGACGGGGTGGGCCTATCCCGCGAGCGTCCCGAAGCTGGACCCGTACGGTGCGGTGTCCGCGGTCCTGCCGGTCCGGCAGGACCCCCTGCCGGACCCGGTCCCCGCGCAGTTGCCCCGGCCCGGCTCCGACCGTCCGCGCGTGCGCGCCCTGGCCGTCGCGGGCGGGGCCGGTGCGGTGGTGCTGCTCATGGCCGCCGCGGCGGTGGTCGTCCCCCGCGGTCGCGCTCGCGCCTGGCGCCCTGCGGGTCGGTAGGGCGGCCCGGGCCTCCTCCCCGGCAGCCCCGCCGGGTGGGCGTCCGTGGGGGTGCGGGCACCCTGCCGGGCGCGCGCCCGTAGAGATGCGGGTGCGGCCAGGGCATATGTGAAGCCGATGCGGCAGCGGACCGCCTCAGCAGCCTGCCTGTGAGCTGGAATCCCTGTCCGACTGGGTGTGCGCCGACCACCCCGGGCGATGCGTCGTGTGCGGGACTCCCTTCCCCACGGGCGCGGCCATCGCGCCCGAGTCCGAGGGCTGGCGCGCCGACCGCTGCCCGAGGAGGCCGCCGACCTGCGGAGCTGACCGCGGCCTGTCAGACGGCCGCCGCTTCCTTGATGCCGACCGCCTCTCGGAGAACTGTCAGTCGTCAACACGGCGGAATCAAGGCATCGCACAGGAAGGCGGCGCGCTCGTCCGGTGAGCGGACGCACGATGGCTAGCCTTCCTGAAACCAAGACTGAGCAAGCACAAAGCTTCTCTGCGAAGAGAGGGCTCGTATGCTTCCATGACCCGCCCCGTACAACAGTCCTGAAACATCTCGGTGTGGAGCGAAACGCTCGGCGTTACCGGTAGCGACGCTCGGCAGGGGCCGTCTTCCGCGGCGGCGGCCACGCCGCCGCCCGGTGCCGGTGGGGGCCGGGGCGCCACCGGTCGGGCGTTGCGGCGGGGGCTCAGCTCTCGTCCAGCAGAGCCGTCTGGATCTGGCGGTTCTTGCGGCGGGCGATGTGCGTCGCCCGGCCGGGGACCAGGCTGCGGCCTTTGAT
>NZ_DATDBG010000211.1:0-23888 GCF_036524955.1 Streptomyces sp. | reverse complement strand
GCCCCCCCCCCCACGCCATTCCCGCCCGATCCCCGCCGCAACCGCGCTCGCCGACGCATCGCCCCAGGTGGGAGAGGCGCGAAGGTCACGTGTGACACCTTTGCCCCTTATACGACCCAAGATCATGATTTACCTGGTGGTGCCAACCGCCGGTGGAGAGTGGCGGATTGGCTGGCGGGTGACCCCGCGGTTGCCTACAGTGAGCATCGATCCTCCGTTCTCCCGCGGCCGACGGCCCGGCCCGCGCCCGCTCGGCAGTCAGGAATCCGCCTCGGCCCCCGCCCGGTCACGGGAAGGAGCGCTCCGTCGTGGTGCCGCGAACGATGTCGACCTACGGTTCCAGTCCCGTGCCGTCCCGCGTGCTGGCCCTGCTCGCCGAGCACGCCGCCGCCCCGCTCGCTCTCGTCGTGGCGCCCGCCGGCTACGGCAAGTCCATCGTGCTGGCCCACTACGCGCAGTCCTTCCCCGGCCAGGTCATCGCCTGGCGGCCGTACCGGGACACCCGAGGGCCCGTCCCCCTGCTCGACCGGCTGATGCGGCAGCTCACCGGGGAGGGCGCGGGCAGCGGTCCGGCGTACGGCGCCGGTACGCCGGACACGCCGCCCGACGGTTCGGCTTACGTCACCGGAGCCGCGTACGGCCCTGGTGACGTTTCGGCTTACCGCCCCGGAGCCGCGGACGGCCCCGGAGACAGCTCGGCATACGCTCCCGGAGCCGCGTACCCCCCGCCCCGCCCGCACCCCACCCCCACCGTCGAATCCGTGCTTCTCGCCGTCGAGCGCCGAACCGAACCCGTACTGCTGCTCGTGGACGACGTCCACCTGGTGCACGGCAACCCGGTGGAGGCCGCGCTGGAGGAGCTGGCGCTGCTCGCGCCCGCCAATCTGCGGATCGCGCTGGCCGGGCGCCGCCGGCCGGCCATCAACCTGGCCCGTCTGGAACTGTCCGGGACGGTCGTCGTCACCGCGCGGGAGCTGGCGTTCGACCGGGAGGAGATACGGCAGGCCCTGGCGCGGTTCGGCGCGCCGGGCGGGTCGGCGCTCGCGGAGGAGCTGGCCGCGCTGGGGCGGCTGACGCAGGGCTGGCCGGTGGCGCTGCGGCTGTGCGGCCAGGTGCCGCGGCGGGCGGGCGCTCGTCCGGGCACGCTCGCCGAGGCGGTGCTGGCCTCGTCCGCGGTGCGCGCCTATCTGGACCGCGAGGTGCTGGGCGTCCTCCCGGCCCCGCTGGCCCGCGACTTCGAACGGATCTGCCGTTCCGCGGAGAACGGCCGGTGGCTGACCGACGACGGCTCGGGCGTCCTGGAGGAGCTGGACGAGGGCTACGGGCTGGTGCGGCGGCGCGGCGAGTGCCGCTACGACTGCGTCCCGCTGCTCTACGAGCACCTGCGGCGCCGCGCCGGGTCGTCGGCCACCGAGCCGTCGCCCGCCGGATCGCCCTCCTTCGGACCGCCGAACCCCGGCCCCCGCCCCGCCGCCCAGCCTCCGGCCGCAGGAACCGCCCCTGGGCCGCGCTCGTCCGCGTACCCGCCCGCGTCCCCGGTGACCGCGGCGCCCCCGCTCTCCCTGCGCTGCTTCCGCCGTTTCGAGGCGACCGTCGGCGATCAGGTGCTCGACTGGAGAACGACCCGGCCCCGCGTCCGGGCGCTGGCCCGCCTGCTCGCCGTCCACGCGGGCCGGCCCGTCCACCGCGAACGTCTGATGGCGGCGCTGTGGCCGGAGAGTCCCGAACGCACCGCGGGCCGCGGCCTCCAGGTAGCCGTCTCCGCGCTGCGCACCTTCCTGGAACCCGGCATCGACCGGGGCCGCACCCGCATCCTCGTACGGTCCGGCGAGGCGTACATGCTCTCCCTCCCGCCGGGCGGCACCTGCGACGTCCACTGTTTCGACACCGCGGTCGGCACCGGGCTGCGGGCCGCCTCGCACGGCCTCACCGACCAGGCCGCCGACTCCCTCTCCCAGGCCCTGCGCCTCTACACCGGCGAGCTCCTCCCCGAGGACGGACCCGCCGAGTGGGTGGTCCCGCTCCGCGAGCACTACCGCGCCGAGGCCGTGCGCGCCGCCCACACCCTCGCCGAGCTCGAACTCGCCCGCGACCGCCCCCAGTCCGCGGTCGCCGCCGCGCACCACGCGCTGTTCATCGACCCGTTCCAGGACGCGGTCTGGCGCCTCCTGGTCACCGCCCACCGCCAGGCGGGCGACCCGGTCGCCGCCCACCACGCCGAACTGCGCCACGCCCGCATGCTGGACGACCTGGGGGTCCTGCCCCCGGGTCCGGCGACCTGGACCCACCCCGGCGACTCCCCGCAGCGCGGCCTCAGCGGCGTCTGACCAGCGGTCGCCCGGGCGTCAGCCGCGTTTGAAGAACTCCACCTCCGCGACCGCCACCCGGCGGCCGGGCCCGGTGCCGTACGCGCCCTGGACGGTGAGGCGGACGCGGACGACGTCGCTGACCGCGACGTGGAAGCGCTGCTCGCCGGGGGTGTCGGCGAGGGTGATCGTGCGCCGGGCGGTGCGGCCGCGGGAGTCGGTGGCCGTGACGAGGAGGGTACGGGGGCGGGCCTGGGTGAGGAACTGCTGCTCGGTGGGCGAGGCGCCGGGGCTCACCAGGATGTCGAGCAACCGGAAGGGCTGGTCGAACCGCGCCTCCAGGTACTGGCCCCGGGCGTCCCCCGGGCGGGCCGGCGCCCAGTAGCGGTCGTTCGTACCGTCCGCCGCGAGCGCCGCCGGGTGCCCCCGTAAGGCGCTGGAGGCCGTGACGGAAACGGCGTGCACCTGCTGCGTCTTGGCCGTCCGGTCCCGTACGGCGTCGACCGCGTCGTGCAGTTGACCGCGCAGTACGAAGCCGGCGGCGGCGAGGGCGACGACCACGGTGGGTACCAGCAGCCGGGGCCGGCGCAACGTACGCAGCCGTCCCGGCAGACCCGGCGCGGGCCGCTCCCCCGCCGCCGGGGCTGGCCGGGCCCGGCGCCTGAACAGCCGCCGCCACCACGGCGCCCGGCGCGCGACCGGCGCGTCCGCCAGCGACGCGCCGCATCGCCGGCAGTACCGCCGCGCGGGCGCGTTCCCGGCACCGCACTGCCCGCAGATCAGGTCCCCGGGCGCGGGCGGCGGTTCCTCCGGCCTCCGCGCCACGGTCGGCCGCGGCCTCGGCTCCCCGGGGTCACCGGCCTGCGGCTGTACCGGAGCGGGGGCCTCCGGCGGTACGGGGGCGGGCCGCGGTACGGAGGCGGCGGGCGGCGCGGAACCTGCGGGGGGTGCGGGCACGGTCGGCGGTACGGAAGGGGGACCCGGCGGGCGCGGCGGAACCCTACCCGGCGCTACGGAAGGGGGACCCGCCACCGCCGCCGGGCGCGGGGCGGGGGCACCCGGCTCGGCCCACTCCAGGAACGCGCCGCAAGAACCGCAGAACTGTTCCCCCGGCTCACACCGCTGCCCGCACGCCGTGCACTCGACCACTGACCGTTCTCCCCCTTCGTCCCCTTCGTCCAGCTCAGCCGCACACTCCGGTGCCCGGGGCTCAAGGGCCGGCCCGGAACCGCCGAACCTCGCCGCGCCCAGAACCTCGGCCCGGGAGGTACCCCCAGTGGCACCTCACCGCCGCGAGGGCATCAGGGCACCGGCCCCCGCACGGACCCCGGCACAGAGGCACCACGCGGAACCCGCCACCGCGGCGGCGCACCGGCCACCGCCCCGCACCGCGTCACCATCAGGCGCCTCGCCGCCGCGGCGGCACCGACACCGCCCGCACCGCCCGCACCGCCCGCCGGCTTGGCACCGCCGAACTCCACCGTCGTGGCGCCTCGCCGCCGCGGCGGCATGGGGTTGCCGACCCCCCGGGCCGGAAGGCCGCTCCCCGTGCAGGGCGGAGCCAGGAACCGTTGGCCCGGCCCTCCCATCGTGGCGATACGCACCGCGCCCCGGCCAGCCGTTCCGGGGCAGTCGGCGGGTCATCGGGGGCGCCCGAAAGGGCAGGGTCGGGACACACTTCGCGGGTCAGTCCGTGCCCAGCACCTCGACCGTGACGGGCAGATGGGCCGGGCGACTGCGGGTGACGAGGGCGGTGAGGGCGCGGGTGTCGAAAGCGGTGGGGTCGGGGACGCGGAGGCGCACGGTGAGGTGGGGCACCGCGCTGCCGGGCAGGGGGCTGCCCGGGGTGGTGGAGCCGAGGGCTCCGCCGCTCTCGGTGATGTCCGGGACCACGCCGAAGGCGAGACGGATCTCGTCGGCGAGACCGGCGCGCGTACCCCGTACCGCGTGCGCGCGGACCGCGCCGGACACCGCGGACCGCTCCGCGCCGTCCGCGGCCGGCTCCGCGCCGAGCCAGGCGGCGAGCAGGGCCACGAAGTCGGCCGGGGCGAGGCCGGGGTCGAGATAGGCGGGGAGGTTGTCGAGCGTGCTGAGGGCGGGGGCCAGCACCTCGTCGAGACCGGCGGCGAACCGCTGTACGAAGTCGTCCTCGGCGTACACGCCGGGCAGTTGCAGCCCGAGCGGATACCGGGAGACCAGCCCCGGCACGAGCGCGCGCCCGCCCGTACGCCCACCGCCGCCGGCGCCCGCCCCCTCGCCGCCAACCTCCGCGCCCGCACCGCCACCCCCCTCACCCGAACCGCCACCCGCACCCCTATCGCCAACCCCCATACCCGAACCCCCACCCTCACCCTGGTCGCCAACCCCCGCCCCAACCCCCGCCCCAACCTCCGCGCCACCCCCCGAATCCGCCGCCGCCGGGTAGCGCTCGGCCGGCCACGCCCCCGAACTCCCGCTCACCCGCCCACCACCCGGACCTGGTGGTCGTAGGAGAAGACCAGCGCGCCCGGCGGCAGGTCGATGCGGTCGGTGGCGTCACCGCGGCGGCGGCTGCCGGGGTCGGCCGGGAAGAGCCGGACGGTTTCCACGAGTTCGACGCCCGGCACCCGCTGGAGGACCGCGAAGATCTCGCCGGACTGGACGGCGCGGCCGAACGGCCAGCCCGTGCCGTCCGCGCCGCCGGTGAGCGGGTTGAGGTGGCGGTGGAGGGCGGTGAGGGCGGCCTGCTGGACGCGGGCGGGGGCGGCGGACGCGGTGGACTGGAGGGCGGCGACGACGGTGACGCCCCGGTAGAAGGGGGGTTCGACCAGCAGCCGGGTGCCGAGGGTGCGCTGCTGGTCCAGGCGGGTGACGACCCGGTTGATCAGCTCGGGCGGACAGGCCAGGTGCTCGAAGGCGAGCCGCCCGGCGCCGTCGTCCTCGGCCCAGGGAACCAGCAGGACCCGTACGCCCCCCGCGTCCGGCCCGGTCTCGGTGGCCACGCAGCGGACGCGGGCGATCTCGGGGGCGGCCTGCCGGGCCAGGTACTCGTAGTCCGCCGCGGTGACCGCGCGCTGCCCGGTGCGCAGCGAGAGCGCGCCGCGCAGCCGCGCGTTGTCGACGTCCTCGCCGTCCACCCCGCCGGTGGCCGGGCGGCGGTTCCCGACCCGGGCGATGTACGGGATGGAGCTGCGCAGCACGGACAGCGCGCCGCGGGCGACATTGCCACGGCGGCCCCCGCCGGTCAGGTACGGCAGAGCCCGGATCGGCACGCCCTGCGGGGGCACCGCGCCGAACTGCCGCAAGGTGCCGTCGGGTTCGCGGACGGCCGGGCCGAAGGCCACCTCGCCGGTGCTGCGGTCGAGCCGGATGTGGCGGTCGTCCGGGCCGGAGGCGCCGAAGTGCTCGACCTCGGTCCACTCCCGGTCGCCTTCGGCGGTGGGCGTGGTGACGGTGAACGGTTCGCGGCCGGTGACCACCGGTGGGCGGGCGACGGTGAAGGTCTGGCCGGGGACGCCCTCGGACAGGCCGAGGATCTCCGCGGCGGCGCGCTCGGCGTGGACGGCGGGCGCGGTGCCGCCGACGGTGAAGGCGGTCGCGGACAGCAGCCGGGGGCTCGCGGAGTAGGGGCGGCGCGCACCGTCCGGCGGCAGGACGCGGGCACGCAGCCAGCCCGCCCGGCGGCCGGCCTCGGGGGCGGCCAGGTGGCCTTCGGGGACGTGCACGAGGACGTCGCCCGGCCGGTTGAAGCCGCCGCTGCCGTCGCTCTCCACCTCGCACGGCGTCCACCCCTCGGCCGTCCGCGCCTCCCACACCAGCGGCGGGTCGTGCGGGTCGATGCCGTGCCCGGCCACCGGGAACGCCAGCCGGAGCGCCACCGCGCAACCGGGCACGGCCGAGGAGAGCCCGAACAGCACGGCGTCACCGGGCTGCGGCACCGCCGAGAAGCAGGACACACCCCGTGCGTCGGCGAGTTCGGCGGTACGGTCCACGGTCCGCGGTTCCGGCGCGGCCCGGGGATCGGCGGCGGCAGCGAGGTCGGACCGCGCACGGAGGTCCCCCTGCGCGCGGAGGTCCGTCTGCCGTACCGCCAGCGCCGTCAACTCGCACGGCACGATGACCAGGTCCCGCTCGGTCGTGAAGACGACGGCCTGCTCGGTCTCGGTGCGTACGGTGGCCACTTCGGTGCCCTCCCGTACCGGCACGGGACCCGGCTGCGGCGCGGAGAGCCAGAAGGTGACGTCGGTACGGGCGGCGGACGGCGGGAACAGGCGCAGGCCGATCAGGTCGAGGAGGGCGACGTGGTGCTTGTCGGGCACCCGGTTGAGCCGGTAGATGAGCTGGTCGACCATGTGGGCGAAGGCCTCGATGAGGGTGACGCCCGGGTCGGAGACGTTGTGGTCGGTCCACTCCGGGCAGCGCTGCTGCACCATCCGCTTGGCCTCGTCGACCAGGTCCTGGAAGCGGCGGTCGTCCAGATGGGGCCGGGGCAGGGACATCAGCGGCCACCTTCGTCAGCGGGACCGTCGGCCGGCCCCTCGTGCGACGGGATCACATAGAACGGGAAGACCAGGTTGCGCGGGTCGTTGGTGCCCCGCACCGCGTACCCGATGTCGATGTAGAGCGTGCCGGAGTCCACCGCGTCGAAGCTGACGGTGACGTCCACCAGGTCGATCCGCGGTTCCCAGCGCTCCAGCGCGATCCGCACCTCGTAGGCGATCAGGCCGGCGGTGGCGGCGTCGGCGGGTGCGAAGACGTACTCGTGGATGCCGCAGCCGAACAGCGGGCGCATCGGGCGTTCGCCGGGGGCGGTGGCCAGGATCAGCCGGATGCTCTCCTCGATCTCGCGCTGCCGGGTGACCAGCGCGACCGAGCCGGTGGCGTCGGTGCGGGCCGGGAACGCCCAGCCGGCGCCGATGAACTGCTCTCCCATCGCCCGCTCACCCGCCGATCAGCACGGTCGGGGCGCCCATGAGGACGGGGGCGCCGCACCCGGCCAGGTCGCCCACCCGGGCGGCCGGCAGGCCGCCGATCAGGACGGTCGGGCAGCCGGGCGGGACGATCGCGGTCGGCGGGTGCACGGCCGGCGGCGGGAAGGAGCAGATGTGCGGGGTGCCGACGACGGCCGCCGGCATGCCGGCGATCAGGACGGTGGGCACACCGGGCGGACCGAGCACGCCGGGGTGCCCGGTGGGGTCGGCGACTCTCGCTGCTGGGGGCATTGTTCCTACCGCTCCTTCGTCCGCATCAGTTGATCTTGACCAGCGCCGCGCTGATGGAGCAGGTCGCGCCGCCCTTGATCTCGGTGCTGGCAGAGCCGTTGACGCCGACCGTCGTGCCCTTGACGTCCACCTGGCCCTGCGTCCGGAGCTTCAGCGCGCCCGCGCCGCCGTCGAGTTCGACCCCGCTCCGGGAGGTGACCTTCACCGAGTCGCCGGTCAGCTCCAGCTTTCCGCTCCCCGCGTCCACCGCGATGCCCTGCTCGGCCCTGACGGTCACCTTCTCCTTCGCGGTGATCTCCACGCTGCCGTCGCTGTGCACGACGACCTGGGTGGCCTGCTGGTCGAGGTGGAGCGTCAGCTTCCCGTCGCCGGTGGCCAGCCGCACGCCCTGCGGCCCGCCGGCGCGGTCCAGCAGCTCCATCCGGTTGCCCGAACGCGACACCAGGGAACGGCGGTTGACCGCGCCGCTGGTGGCGTCGGTGAGCGGCGCGTCGTGCGCGGACGGCTGGTCCCGGCCGTTGTAGAGGCCGCCGAGGACGTACGGGTGGTCGACCCGGCCCTGCTCGAAGCCGACCAGCACCTCGTCCCCGACCTCGGGGCCGAACACCCCGCCGCCGCCCTTGCCGCCGAGCCCCGCCGTACGCGCCCAGTCGCTCACGTAGTCGTCGCTGAGCCACGGGAAGGCCAGCTTGACCCGGCCCAGGCCCGCCGGGTCACGGGTGTCGGTGACGGTCGCGTTGACCAGCCCGCCGATCCGGTCGCCCGCACCCGGCGACCCGGTTCCGCCGCCGGACGCGAGCCCGTACAGCGAACGGTTGGAGCGCCCGCCGACCGTCAGCCACGTCTGGTAGCCGGTGTCCGGGTCGAAGACGTGGCGGCTGGCGGTGATCGTGTACTTGCCCTCGAAGGGCGCCCCTACGTTGGCCAGCGTCACGGCGGTGCCCGCGCGCAGCCGCGGGATACCCATCGCCACCGCGTCCACCTCGGCCAGCGACGCCGCGAGGTCGGCGGCGAGCGCGCGGGCCGCCTGGTCGGCGGCGGCCTGGGTGCCGTAGGGGGTGTCGGTGGCCAGGAACACCGCCTCGCCGAACGGCCGCGCGGCATCCCCGGGCGTCAGCCCCACCGCCAGCCGGTCGCCGCGGTCGGCGGGCGCGCGCGCCACCACCGCGGCCTTCGCCTGTACGTCCCACCCGCGCACCTCCACCTGCTGCACCTGGTCGGCGGCGGTCACCGCGGCATGGCAGCGCAGCAGGTTCCGGCCGAACTCCAGCACGTACGGGCTGGCCTCCGGCCGGGTGGCGGGATCGGGCGCCCCCGCGGCCCGCGCCGGATCGCGGAACACGAATTTCCCGTCGGTCACCGCGACCTCGGCGCCCGCCAGGTCGGCCAGCCGGTGCAGGAACTCCCAGTCGGTGACGCCCGGTTGGGCCAGGTGCTCGTACACGGTGGTGGTCGCGTCGACCGTACCGACCGGCAGCCCCGCCCTGCGGGCCACCTGCACGGCCACGTCGGAGGCGGTCATCTGCCGGTAGCCGGCCACCCGCCGGCCGCGGAAGAAGCGGTGCGCGTGGTCGAGGCCGCGGACCACGGTGAACGTGCCGGTGCTGTCCAGGTCCACCTCGACGGCGGTCACCTCGCCGGAGACCAGGAGCTGCCGCTCGGGGTCGTCCCCGGCGCGGGCGAAGATCCTCACCGGGGTGCCGAGGGTGATGCCGGTCTTCTTCAGCACCAGGTGGTTCGGGTCGCGGAAGCGCAGGACGAACAGGTCGGGCAGGTGGACGCTGTCGTCCACGTAGCCGGAGACGAGCAGTTCGGCCGCGTCGGGCGGGAGCGGCCGGCCGCCGGCCTCCACGGACAGGGTGTTGGCGAAGGTCTCTCCGGCCATCGGGGGACTGTCCTTTCCGGGGTGGGGTTCGGCGCTAGGAGCCCAGCTCTTCGGCGGCCGGGAGCAGCAGGGTGCGGCCGGGGGTCAGGCGCATCGGGTCGTCGATGTCGTTGGCCTCGGCGATCGCGCGCCAGGCGGCCGGGTCGCCGTACTCCCGGAAGGCGAGCAGCGGCAGCGTGTCGCCGGTCACCACGTGGTGCACCCGGCGGGCCGACAGCGCGCCCGACGTGGGGTTCTGGCCCGGCAGCCCGGCGGCCAGCTCCTCCAGGGTGACCTGGCAGACCGCCCGGATCGGCAGCCCGCCCGCCGTGAACAGCGTGTACTTCGCCTGGACCTGGCTGACGAACCCGACGAACCCGGTCAGCCCGCCCCAATGGAAGATCACGAACGGCGGCGTGCCCTTCTTCTTCTGGTGCGTCTGGTCGGTCGGCACGCAGCACGCGAAGAGCTGTTCCACGGACGCGACCACCTTGTGGTCCTGGAGCGCGGTGGCGTCGAAGAACATCTCCAGGGTCAGCTTCGACGGCTCCGGCCCCTTGAACTCGGCCGGCCCCGCCGTCTTCGCCCCGCGCGCCGTCTTCCGTTCCCACGTGGCCGACTTGGCGAGGGTCAGCTCCTTCGGGTTGAACTGGAACTCGATCTTGTCCAGCCGCGGCCCGGGTGTGCTGGTGCCGCCGTCCGGCGGCGGGTGCCGCAGCTCCAGGTAGGCGCGTTCCAGCTTGGGGCGCGCCCCGGCGGCGGAGCCGCCTGCCGTGGGGCCGGCCGGGGCGGCGGCGGTGAAGGCGATCGGCGAGGAGGACATGCGCGGGGCTCCTTGGCTGCGCGGTGCGGCTTGCGAGGTGCGGGTCACGGGCGGGGCGGGGGCTACGGGTCGCGGGCGGGGCCGCGGGCCGCGTGCTACGGGCTACGGGCTACGGGCTACGGGGGCGGCTTACGCGGTGCGGGCGGCGTGCGCCGACTTCCACCGCCTCACCGACCCGCCGGCAGAAACCCGTGGTGGGCGATCTCCAGCGTCTCGGTGGCCACCTTGGGCGTCTCCGGGCTCAGCGAGGGGCCCTGCCAGCGCACCGGCACGACGTCCAGCAGGCTCCACCGGGCGACCACGGTCCCGTCCATCGTCATCGCACTGATGTGGCCGGTCTTGCGCGTCACGCCGGACACCATGCTCGCGATCCACCGGGTGACCTTCTCGGTGTCCTTCGTCACGGGGCGGCTCAGCTTGATGTTCGAGAACTTGATCCGCGACGGCAGCTGCCACACGTACCCGTTGTTCCCGCCCTCCTCCCGCTGCTCCATCACCACTTCGCAGCCCAGCCCCTCACAACTGTTGAACGAGCCCAGGCTGAAGTCGTCGATCTCGACCACGAAGCAGACGCTCACGGCCGGATCCTCGTCCGCTGCGGCGGCGGTCATGACCTGCTCCTCTCGTTGTGCGGGGTGGGTGTGCGGGACGGTGCGGTCCGTACAGGTCGTGCGGGACGGTGCGGTCGTGCGGGACGGTCGGGTCGGTGCAAGTCGGTGTGCGGGACGGTGCGGTCCGTACAGGTCGTGCGGGACGGTGCGGGTCGGTGCAAGTCGTGCGGGACGGTGCGGTCGTGCGGGTCGGGTCTCGGTCAGTGGCGGGAGTCGAGGCGCAGGCCGGCGCGCTCGCGGTCCAGCCGCAGTTCGGCCCGGAGCAGCCGGCTGAGCGGGGCGATCAGCCGCCGGACCAGTTCGTCGGTGTTCTCGGGATGCCCTTGCGGTGGCGCGGGGGCTGGGGACGGAGGCGGGGCGGTCGCGGGCACGGGGGCGGGTGCGGGCTCCGGAGCCGGTGTCGCGTCCGCCTCGCGCTGTACGGTCGGGGGCGCCGCGGACTCGGGCGCGGGCGCGGGTGGCGGCGCGGGCGCGGCGAAGACCACGGAACCGTCCGGCGCGCGCTGGGCGATCCCGGCCGCGACGGCAACCGACCCGGGATCGCTCGGCGCACTCCCCGCCGCGTCGTACCGCTGGAGGCTCGGTGGGAACGGTGTGCCGCCGACCGGACCGGGCACGGCCGGGGGCGACGCGTACCGCTGCACGGCGGCGGCCGGAGCGCCGAGCGCGGGAAGGAACGGGCGTACGGGGGCGGCTGCGGGCGGCGGTGCCGCGGCGAACCGCCGCACGGACGCGCCCGCCCCCACCGACGACGGCTCGGCGAACCGCTGCACGGACGCCGCTCCGGCGGTCGGCGGCACCCAGACCACGGGCACGACCGGCGGTTCGACCGGCACCGCACCGGCATCCGCCTGGCGCGGCGTCGGAGCCGACCGCAGCTCCAGACCCCGCTCGCCGACCAGCCCGACCACGGGCCCGTCCGCCGCCCCGTCCGGACCCGTCAGCCGTTGCACCTCCACCGGCCGTACGGCTACGGGCGCCCCGTCCGCGGCGGCCACCGGCGCGGTGACCGCACGGACCCTCGGCGGAGTCGGCAGCACTACGGCGGCACCGTCCGCCACCTGCCGCTGGACGAGGGGCGCAGCATCACCCAGCAGGGGAGCGACCGGTCCGGACCCCGCCGGGTCGGAGGCCGGCGGCCCGGTCGGGTGGGCCACGGACGGCCCCGCGGGGTCGACCACCGGCCCGGGCCCGTTCCCATCGGCGAACGGCCCGCCCACCGGCGACCCGGCGCCCGGCCCCTCCGCCCGTACGCCCAAGCCGTCGAGTCCACTGCCCTCGTCACCTCGCGCGCTCCGTTGAACGGACGCCCGTACGTCCCCCCGAACCCCGTTCTCAGCAGCGGAAACCGCCCACCCCGCAGCGCCCGCGTCCCCCTCCGCGGCCACCCGTCGCTGCACCAGCGGCGTGGAGTCCCCGGGCAGGGAGGCGAGAGGACCGGCGGGTTCAGCCGCCGCCACGGGACCAGCGACTCCCTCATCCGTGTGCCGCAGGATGAGCGGCGCGGACTCACCGAGCAGCGGCGCTGCAGCACCGTCCGATTCCGGACCCACGCCGGGAGAGGCGACGCCGTCCGCCACCTGCCGCTCCACCAGCGGCGACGCATCACCCGTGACGCGCCCGGCGGGTTCAGCCGCCGCCACGGGACCAGTCACTTCCCCGGACGCCCGCCGCTGAGCCCACGACCCGGAGTCGACGAAGGGGGATTCCCCCACCGGTTCAGGTGACACGACAGGCCCGCCCTCCCCGTCCGCCACCTGCCGCTGGACGCGCGGCACCGCATCACCCAGCAGCGGCGCGGCGGAACCAGCGCCCCCCTCGGACGCCGCCCGCTGGACCAGCGGCCCAGGGGCAGGGATCCACCGCTCATCCGCCGGTTCAGGCCCCACGACAGGCCCGTCGCCCTCGTCGATCGCCGCCCGCTGAACCAGCGGCGCCGCATCGCCGAGCAACGGCGCCATCGAAACGTCAGGTTCGGCCGCCGCCCCCGCGAGGTCGTGCGGGGCCTCGACGTCGGGACGGTACGGCAAGGGCGGCGCGGCACCTGCCGCCACCTCAGGCACTACGACCGGACCGGCGGGACCGCCCTCCGTGTCCGTCCCCGCGGTCCGCTGGACGGACGCCGGATCCGCCCGCGCATCCGTACGAGCCCCGTCCTCCGCCCACCGCGCCGCAGCCGGGGCGGACGTCAGCGCCGACCGCTTACCCGTATCAACCCCACCGTCGCCAAGACCCGTTGAGGGCTCTCCGGAGTCGGGGCCCCCCTCAACCACCTGCCGCTGGACCAGCGGCGACGCATCACCCAGCAGGGGCACGACCGAATCGGCGGGGGCGGGCGTCGCCGGGAGGGGGGCGCCGAGGCGTCCCGTCCTCGGGGGCGACCCCGCGGCGCCGGGCGCCGGACTTCCCGTCTCCGGGGACCCCGAGCGCCGCACGGGTACCCCGGACGGCAGCGGCGCCCCGAGCCCCAGCGGCCGGGGCCGATGCGTGGCCGGTGCGGGCGACGGCGCCGACGGCAGCCCCTCTCCCGTTCCCTCGGCCACCCCGCGATCGGCCGACCGCTGGACGACCGGCCCGCTCGCCCCTTCCCTCAACGGGGAACGCTCCCCCAGGAGCGGCCGGTCAGCCGGTACCGGTGCCTGCGGGGCTTCCCGCGCCGGCCCTTCCGCCCGTACCGGCTCCGCGGAAACCTTCTCCGCGAACCCGTTCTCCGCGAACCCCTTCCCCACCGAACCCGTCTCCGCCACACCCTTGCCCACCCCGCCGCCCGGCGCCGCGAACAGCGTCCGCACCGGGAGGTCCACCGCCCTCGCCACGGTCAGGCGCTCCTCGGGCGGCCCCGGCCGGACCGGCGGCACCACCACCGGCCGTACGTCCGTAGGTACCTCCGTACCCGCCGCGTCTCCCGGTGCCGCGACCGGCTCGGCCACCCCGTGCAGGACTCCCGCCGGAGCCGCATCGCTGACCACGTGTCCCAATGCCCCGGACAGGGAGGGGTTCTGCCACGCGGTCAGGCGGGCGGCGAAAGTGTCCGGCCCGGTGAGGAGCGGGGGCGCGGCGAAGCTGGCCCGCTGGACGGGCAGCCCGCGCCACTCGCCCCGGGGCGCGCGCGGACCGGCCTCGGAGGCGGAGGAGTTCCCCACCGTCCCGGGAGCCGCGTCACGCGGCACGCCCCCGCCCAGCAACCGCCCCCAGACCTCCCGCACGCCCACGTTCCGCTCACCGCCCCGCGGCGAGCTGGTTCAGCCGGGTGATCTGCTGGACGTACCGGCGGCGTTCGGGGTGTTCGAGGTCGAGGAGGGTGTCGAGGGGCCAGTGGAAGTGGTAGGCGATGTACGCGACCTCGTCGTACAGCTCGTCGGCCGCGTACGTCACGATTCCCCCAGGCGCCCACCCGCCAGGTCGACCGCGAACGCCGTGGCGCAGGACGGGCAGGTGACCTGGGCGCGGGTGTGGCCCTCGGCGTTGATCCGGCGGTAGAAGTCCTGGAGGAAGGCGAGGTCGGAGGCGAACATGTCCTCGATGATCCCGGCGTGCACGTCGGTGATCGTGCCGAGCCTGACGACCACCCGGCCGAGCAGCACGACCGACAGGTACGCGGGGTTCTCGCGTACCCGGTCGTCGCGCAGCGGTACGAGTTCGTCCCGGGCGGTGGACAGCCGCATCACGCCGGAGCGGTGCACCTGCCCGGAGTCGTCGACGTATCCGCGCGGCAGATCGAAGGGGAACTCGGTGCGCAGCGGCTCGCGGTGACCGGACGGCCCGCCGCTCCCCGCCGCTGCCGGGCCCGCCTGGCCGACGGTGAGTTCCGTCTCCGCGAGCGCCCCGGGCGCTGTCTGACGACGCATCAGTGCCTCACGCAACGTCCATCGACTCGTAGGTGATGACGACCTTCTCGGTCAGCACGCTGGTGTCGCCCGCCTTGAGCGAGCCGATCTCCAGGCTCTTGGGCCAGGCGTTGACCAGGGTGTACCGCTTGATGGGGTTGCCCTCGTAGTCGAAGACGATGATCGCGCCGCCCTTGCGCACCGCGCTCATCTTCCCGAACCGCGAGTCCTTGATCCACTTCTCGAAGCTCTGGTCGGCGGTGAGGCCACGGGTGAGGGTCACCTCGCCCGCCTTGGGGCGGCCCGGCAGCTTCTTGATCACATACTTGCCGTCGTTGGTGTTCTGCTTCAGCTCGATGACGTCCTGTTCCATCTTCAGGCCGGTCACCTCGGTGATCTGCTTGATGACGACGCCGTCGAACTCCAGGCCGAAGGAGTGGCCCACCGAGGTGTCGAGGTCGGGGAGTGCCATGTGCCGCTACCTGCCTTCCGTAAGGTGAACGTCGCTCGTTACTCGTCGACGAGGCTGGTCCCGCCCGAGAACTGGGACAGCCGGAAGATCACGAACTCGGCCGGTTTCACGGGCGCGACGCCGATCTCGCAGACCACCTGGCCCGCGTCGATCCCCTCGGCGGGATTGGTCTCCCGGTCGCACTTGACGTAGAACGCCTCGTCGGGCGTGAGGCCGAACAGGGCGCCCTTGCGCCACTCGTTGACCAGGAAGGCGGAGATCGTCCGGCGGATACGGGCCCACAGCGCGTCGTCGTTCGGCTCGAAGACCACGAACTGGGTGCCGATCAGGATCGACTCCTCCAGGTAGTTGAACAGCCGCCGGACGTTCAGGTACCGCCAGGCCGGGTCGGAGGACAGGGTGCGCGCGCCCCACACCCGGATGCCGCGGCCGGGGAAGGCGCGGATGCAGTTGACGCCGATCGGGTTGAGCAGGTCGTTCTCGCCCTTGGTGAGCCGGGTCGCCAGCTCCACCGCGCCGCGCACCACTTCGTTGGCCGGCGCCTTGTGCACCCCGCGCGCCTCGTCGGTACGGGCCCACACCCCGGCCATCGACCCGCTCGGCGGGACGAACCGCAGCCGTCCGGTCGCCGGGTCGGCCACCTTGATCCACGGGTAGTACAGCGCCGCGTACTTGGAGTCGTATCCGGCGCCGGTCTGCCGCCAGTCCTTGACCTGCTGCGGGTTGAGGCCGGGCAGCGGGTCGATGATCGCCACCCGGTTCCCCATCAGCTCGCAGTGCGCGATCATCGCGAGCTGCACCGCCTTGACGCCCTCGGCGTCCAGCGCGCCCTGCTCGTACGCGCTCATCAGGTCGGGGACGGAGAGCATGGTGACCTCGTCCACCGCCTCCAGGCCCGCGAAGCCGGTACGGTCGGCGGCGCTGCCGACGTACTGCGCGGGGGTGAGGGCGGCGGGCGGCACGGCGGGTACGGCGGCGTCGCCGGGCGGTACGGCCACGGTCTGGTTCTCCGGACGGGCCGGCGTCTGGGTGCCGCCGGCCTCCTCGACCACGATCAGCCTGGACTTCTCGCGGACCGCCGACACCACGTAGGCGCGCTGGCCGCGCTTGGCGGAGACCTCGAAGCTCTCCTCGGTGTGGTCGCCGCGCTTGACCAGCAGGGTGAACGCGTCCTCGGCGGCGCCCTCGCCCCCGGCGTCGGCGATCTCCACACTCAGGTTCTCCCCGGCGCCGTCCAGCGCGGCCACCTGGAATCCGCCGCCGAGCGCGGCCCGCGGCCCGGCGGACACGGCGGTCTTGGCGCGCTGCTTGGGCGCGACGCGGGCCGGCGCGGGGGTCCCGGAGTCCTCGGCCGGCTGCCCGATCCGTACGACGTAGCAGGTGCCGCCGCCGTTGAGGAAGTAGCCGTAGACGGCGTGCGCGAGGTAGGAACCGTCGATGAAGTCGCCGAAGGTCTGGCTGAACTGGCTCCAGTTCGTCACCAGCGTCGGCTGGTGGAACGGTCCGTCCGCGGCGAGCCCCACGAACGCGGCGACCGCCGTCCCCACGCCTTCGATCGGCCGCGACCCGGCCTCCGCCTCTTCCACATAGACGCCCGGCGACAAGTACGACGGCATCCCCGTTCCTCCCCCTGCGACCCACCCGACTGACCGTGCCCAGCGTGTCCCTTCCCCCCTTCGCCGGTCATGACCTGCCGGCCGGCCTGCGGGGAACGAGGGGGTGCCCCTTCGGGCAGGGGGCGACAGGGGGTGGGGGCGGGGCGCTGCGTGCGGGGGCTTCGGACGGGCCCACGAAGGTGGGGCGGGTGCGGTCACGTTCAGCGCCGCACCTTTCTCTTGTCGAGCACGAACTCGGGACGGAATTCCGAGGCGACACCCTTGAGCCAGCCGCGAAGCTGTTCGCTCCGTTTGACGTGCGCTTCGATCGCCGGGAGGTCGAGTCCCGGTACGGGCGGCATGCCCTGCAGGACCTCAGCGCGGATGTGGCTCCAGATGTCCCAGACCCCCAGGGTGACGCCGGCCGCCTGGAGGTCGCCGAGCTTCTTGAGCGTGCTCTTCGCGACGGACACGCGCAGCGTGACGTTTCCGTCCTCTCTGAGCTGCGACTGCCGCTGGGAGCCGCCGTAGATGCTGGTCGCGAGGACGGTCAGCTTGATCTTGCGTGACCCCGGGTAGGTGTGACGCTGTGCGGCCATCAGCGCGTCCGAGCACGCCGGGCAGGGCGTCCGGTTCATCTTCACGGTGATGTTCGTGGTCGATCCTTCCGGGGCGGCCTTCAGCCCGGCGTCCAGGTGTCCGATGAACTTCACCTCGGCGTGCAGACCCCTTGGATCGTTCTTCGTCCGGTACGGGCCGCCTGGCAGATCCGCGAACAGGTGCGTCTCCTGGGAGAACGCGCCCAGTCGCAGTTCCAGGTCCGCGGCGGTGGGTGCCGTAAGGTCCGTCACGACTTCCGCCACACTGCTGACCGGGCTGGCCTCGGCGAGCACGGAGAACTTCCCGCCCACCCCGGCAGCACGCAGTTCCAGTGACTTCAGGCCCTGGGGGCCGTACCTGGCCTGCACCGCGCCCAGGATCCGCATCATCTCCGGGGCGGACTTCACCGAAGACGACGCGGCGCCGATGTCCCGGCCGGCGCGCTCCTTGATCTGAGCGCTCTGCTCGGTCTCTGTCCCGGAGGCCGCGTCCTCGCCGGAGCTCCTCCCGCGCCGCCGGAGGGTGTTGAGCAGCTTCTTCCCCGCCCCCACGATCTTCCCGATGACCCAGTCCACCACCTTCGTCACCGGTGCCTGGACCTTCGCCAGAATCGACTTGATCTTCTCCGAGATCCCGCCGAGCCCCAGCAGGCTTGCCAGGAAGTCCAGCACCACCGGGACCGCCTTGGCGAGCGTGTTCTCGATCAGCGCCGGGACACCGCCCCCGCCGCCGCTCGCGATGGACTCCACGGAGTCCAGCACCGAGTCCACGAAGCTCTTGATCTGCGCGGCCCGGTTGACGAAGAACATCACCACGTCGTAGATCGCCTTGCACGCGCGGACGAACGCCGACGCCGGGTTGAGCATGCTCACGATCCAGGTGATGCCGGCCGTGACGATCTTCTCGGTGATGAAGTCCTTGATCGCCCCGATCACCGTGTCCTTGATGTCGGACAGCTTCTCGACGATCCACCGCCACAGCCCTCCGACGCCCTCGGTGACCAGGATTCTGACCATCTCGAAGGTCGACTCCAGCGCCTTCATCGCCGGTTCACCGATCGCGGTCACCACCCGGGACCGGATGCTGTTCCAGGTCAGGCCGAGGACCGACAGCACCAGCTTGACGATCCCCTTGGCGTCGAAGGTCTCCGGGATCTCGATGCCGCCCGCCGAGAGCTGCCCGAACAGCCACTGCTTGAGGCCGTTCTTGAGGTGGTCGCCGATCCGGGCGGCGAAACCCGTCACACCGGCCTTGACCGCGTTCACCAGGTTGCCGAGGAACTCGATCGGCCTGGCGACGATCCTGTCGATCGCGCCCGCCGCACGCGCCAGTACGCCCAGCAGCATGTCCTTGAGCTGCATCACCGTACGGACGGTCTCGCCGATCGCGTCCTGCGCCTTGCTCAGCAGCCCCTTGTTCTCGGCCTGGAGGGTCTTGATCTCCTCGTCGAGTTCGTTGCGGGCCGCGGTGTAGCGCTGGGCCAGGTCGTCGACCATGGCCTTGGACTTCTCGTCGACCGAGGAGTCCAGCTGGTCGAAGTCGCCGCCGATGCGCTGCGCGGCCTCGTCGGCGAACCGGCGCAGGTGCGGGGGCTGGCGGGCCACGATCGCCTCGACCTCCGCCCGGCCCTTGGCGATCCGCTGGGTCGCCTCCCCCAGTCGCCGCCCGATCAGGTCGGCGATGCCGGAGACCGCCTTCTGCATCTCCTGCTCGTAGAGCTTCTTCGACTCCTGGAAGATCCGGTCGGCCTCCGGCGGCAGGTCCGTCACCAGGTCGGCCAGCCAGCGGGCGGCGCCGTCCAGTCCGGAGTACCGCTGGTCCTTGTACCGCCGCATACGCGCCTGATGGTCGGCGGTGAAGGCGTCCTTGGCCCGTTTCTGCCCGGTGTCGAACGCGGTCTCGACCTCGCCGTCGAGCGCCCCGAGTATCCGTTCCGTCTCGGCCTTCGTGCCGTCGAACACGGTCTTGATCTCGGCGGTGACGGCCGCCCGCGCCTGCTCCTCCTGCCCTTTCGCGGCCCCTTGCCCGCCCGCCACCCGCTGCGTGGCCCCGGCGTGCGCCCCCGCCAGCTCCCGTACGCCCGCCGTCCCGACGGCCCCGGCACCCGCCTGTTCGGCGGCGACCCGCGCGCTCTCCATGGCCCGGTACCGCGCGGGCGCGCTCGCCGCGTGCGCATCCGCCTGCCGCTTGGCGTCGAGCGCCTCGGCGAACTGCGGTTCGTTGGAGTGCGCGAGCTGTTCCGGCGTCAGCTTCGCGTCGGCCATCTGCGCGTCGGTCCGGCGCGGGCCCTGGGAGAGGTCCGTCTGCTCGGCGGGCGCCGGCGCGACCGCCGCGGCCTTCGCGTCCGGCGGCGCGGGCGCGACAGCCGCGGGCGGCGGCGCCAGCGGCGTGACGGGCTTCTCCACGGCCTTCGACGGGTCGGGCGCCGCCGCCGTCTTCTCGGCGATGTCCTTCGCCGACTGCTGCTTCCCGGCGGTGACCTGCCCGGCCACCTGCCCCTTCACCGCGTCGGCCCTGCCCGACGCGGCGAACCCGTCCGCCTCCTGAAGATTCCTCGGCGCCTGCGCGGCGATCGCCTGGTTCACCGCCGCCACGAACCCGGCCTTGTCGAACGGCGCGGCCTTCGCCGCCCCCATCTCCCCCACCTGCGCGGCCTTCGCCTGCGCCTCCTTGTCGTCCCCCGGCGCGACCGCGGCGTCCTGCGCCGCCTTGACCGCGGTCTTCGCACTCGGGTGCCGCGTCAGGGCCGCCTTCTTCTTCCGTACGTCGGCGGTGACCTGGCGAAACCGGGGATCCTGCGCGGGCGACAACCCCTCCGGCGCCACGGGCAGCCCCTGTCCGCCGCCGGCGTCCAGCCGCTGCAGCGTGGGCCCACCGCCCCCGGTCGTCCCGGGCTGCCGCCCCGCCGCCGCCCGCTGGGCGACCATCCGGGCCACGGCGGCGTTCCCGGCCCGCGCCTGCAAGCGCTGCAACGCCTTGACGTCAACAGGTCCACGCGCGGTGGCGGCGGGAGCGGCAGCGGCCGGTTCGGGCAAGGCCGGCTGCTCGGCGCGCGGGCGTACCGCGGGGGCGCGTACGGACGTCTCCCCGCCGGCGTCCCGCTCCGGGGCAGCCTTCACCGGTCACTCCTCCCTGGCGACCACGACCGGCCCAGCGGTGCGACGACGCCCGGCCCGACGTGCGCCACGGCCCGATCCGCCGGGCAACGACGCTGAGCCCGTGCGGCGATCGAGGACGCGAAGCCCCGCCGGGCACGTCGGCGCGGCCACACCCGGCGGAGCCGCTCTCATGGCGCCGGAGCCTCTTCCTCGGGCTCCTCCCCCGGGGCCTCGCGCTGGACGAAGGCCCCGCCGGGGGACGCCGCGGCGTCCGGCACAGGCACGTCGTCCGAAGCGGACGGCTCGGGCGCGTCGCCCGCCGGGGAGCGCTGGACGGCGGGCGCGGGGGCCGCCATCGCGCGTTCCGCGGTCGCCACCGCCTCCCGTTCGAACCGGTCCGACGGATCGCTGACCTTGATGCCGCCCGCCGCCTCCGTACCGTCGACCGGGCCGGACCGCTGCTGGGCGACGTGCGTCAGTTCGTGGGCCAGCGTCGTACGGCCCTGGTGGGAGCCCGGATCGTAGGCGTCCCGCTGGAACACCAGATGCGAACCGACCGTGTACGCATGGGCGTTAACCGCCGTCGCGGACTCGTGCGCGGCGGCGTCGGTGTGCACGCGTACGTCGCCGAAGTCGTGGCCGAGCCGCGCCTCCATGTCCGCGCGCACCTCGGGTTCGAGCGGGCGACCCCCGGACCCGACCACGTCGTGGACGGGGGAGCGTTCCCCGTGCTGCTCCTCGCGCTGTTCCGCCAGCGCCGCGCCCACCGCGCTGTTGCCGAGCGACCGTTGCAGGCGCAGCAGCCCCGACGTACCGAGTACGTCGGCCCGTCCGCCAGCCGCGGCCTTCATCAGCAACCCCTCGGGCGCCGCGGCGGTCCCGGCATCCCCGTCCGCCTTCGGCCGCCGGCCGGCGGCGACTTCGGCGTCGTGCTCGTGCTCGTACATCCGTCCCCCAGGCCGGCGTCGTGCCACCCGCCCACGGGCGGCGCCCGCCGACCACCGTCCCACCGGCCGCCCACCCCCACCAGGCACCCCGACCGCCCCGCCGGGCACCCTTCCCTGCCCCTTGGGGCACCCCCGCCCTCACCCCGAGCACCCCTCCCCCGGGGGCCCGCCGCCCGACCGAACCCCCAGGTCCCGACCGCGCCGCTCTCACACGCCCCGAGCCGGCGAAGACGCCCCCGGACTCGCCGCCATCCCCGAGCCGGTCACACCCGCGAACAGGTCGAGTCCTTCGGCGGCCGCGCGGGGCCGGCCCGGCCGAACACCCGCACCCCGCCCCGGCGAGGTCAGCGGCGTTCGAACAGGGAGGTCTTCTCGCGTTCGTCGGGAGTGGCCGGGGTGCGGGGGCTGACGAGTTCGCGCGGGGGGTCGAGGAGGACGGCGCCCAGGAGGACGAAGGTCAGCAGGAGGATGGCGGTCATCATCGGCACCAGGAACGCGGTGGCGGCCGTGCCCGGCACGGTGCCGTGCCCCCCGGTCGTGACGTGGACGGCGGCCATGCCGGTGTAGTGCATGCTGCACACCGCGACCCCCATGACCATGGCCGCACCGACGGTGGCCCAGGCACGGTGGACGCGCATGGCGGCCCACAGCGCGGCGGTGGAGGCACCCACCGCGATGACAACGGACAGGACGACGGTGCCGGCGGCGTAGTGGATGTGGCCGTTCAGGCCGATCGCGGCCATTCCCATGTAGTGCATGGCGGCCACGCCCAGACCGGTGACGGTGCCGCCCTGCAGCAGCGGGACCGTGCCCGTGCCGCGGAAGCCGACGATGAACAGTCCGATGGCGACGATGACGATCGCCACGAGAAGGCTGAGCAGGGTGCGGGGGATGTCGTAACGGACCTGTGTACCGGTGACGGAGAAGCCGAGCATGGCGATGAAGTGCATCACCCAGATGCCCGTCCCGCCGATCGCGGCGGCGCCCGCCAGCAGCCAGAGCGCGCGCGCCCGGCCCGCCGACCACTGCCCGCGCGCGGTGCAGCGCAGGCCCAGCACGCACCCCAGGACGGACACGGCATAGGCCAGCAGTGGGTTCAGCAACCCATACGAAAAATGGTGCACGTGCACCGCAACCACCCCCCGAATGGTTCGTTGTTGAAGGAATCCTCACTTTCACATGTGAAGAACTTGCAAAGGAAACGTGTCTTAAGAGGTGAGATCCGGCCTGCCTGGCCGATATCGGTTGCCCACCGCCCGGGTGGCCGTGCACGACGTGACGCCCCCCTGGACCACAGGACGGCAGCGGTACGCCCGCCGGGCAACGCACCCACTGCGTGCGGCAACGGCATCTGCCGCCGCATGCGCGAAGACCCCCACGTCCCGAGCAGGGACGTGGGGGTCAGCAGGTGGGAACCAGCGATCCGGGACAGCCGAGAAGCCGGCCGGGGCATCCGCCACCAGGTGAGCCCCAGGTTGGAGCAAGTCTGTGACTTGTACATCACAATCTGATACCAGGCGGGATGACTTCCTGTCCGTCAGGGACGGCGCGGGGGATGGCTCTACCGTGGAATCCCGTACACGCCGTGTGGGCGTCATCTACCTTGGGCTGCAAGTCGTGGCCGGGTCCCTGGCAATATGGTTGTCCAAGGAGTTGCGCCTGGCGTCAGCGGCCACCACGTTGATCGCCCTGATACCCACGGTGCCGGGCGCATTCCTCACCTGGTCCGGCTACCGTGGCGACCGTAGCGAAAGCGCCCCCGACCTGGATGCGAAAGCAAATGTCTTGGCCAGGGCGGTCCTGGCCTCTGAGACACACCAGGCCAATCAGTTGCTCGGCCAAGGCGGCCACCGCATCGACCTGGCATTTCACTACTTCCCGGAGCCGACCAACAATGCCGCGGGCGCCGACCTCCATGGGCGCCTGAGCGATGTACTGCCCTACTACCGGCGGTTGCGGCCCGCCCGGCTGGTCATCACCGGCGAGCCCGGCGCAGGAAAGACCCTGCTCGCTCTGAACCTGCTGCTCACCCTCCTCAACGATCTGGCCCCCACCGACCCCGTGCCGGTCCGATTGTCCCTCGCCAACTGGGACACTTCGCAACCGCTGCAAGCGTGGCTTGCCGAACAAATCAGCGAACGATTCAGCGACCGGGGCATCTCTCTGGCCGACGCCCGCGCCCTGGTCGAACACAACAGAGTGCTACCCGTCCTGGACGGCCTCGACGAAATGGACGCCACCGGGACGCCCGTCGCCCGCCGCCGCGCCGTCCGCGCCGTGGACCGGCTGAACGCCTACCAGAATGCCCTGGGTCGCGCCCCTTTGGTGCTGACCTGCCGCACTGCCCAGTACGGGGAGTTGGCGGCAGCGGACGTGCGCATGCGTGAGGCCGCGCGCATCGAGATCGAACCCGTCGACACCACCCGTGCCATCGCCTACCTCAACGTCCGCATCACCAACCCCGACCGCTGGAGGCCGGTGTTGGCCACTCTGGTGAGCAACCACGGCGGTCCTCTGGCCCGTTCTCTGGACACGCCCTGGCGG
>NZ_DATDBG010000210.1:0-8396 GCF_036524955.1 Streptomyces sp. | reverse complement strand
CACAGTTCACCGCGGCACCGTCCGAGACGGCCTCGCCGGCGTCACCGACCACGGCCGTACCCGCCTCGGCCACCACCTCACCGACAGCACCGACCAACTGCTGCCGACTGAACGAGCGCACACCCGCCGCCCCCTGCGACCTCAGCTGTCCCTGCGTCGCCTCAGACGCAGACCTCTGCGTCTGCGGAAGTCTGTCCTCCATCCCGGCGGTCGTACCGTCGGACACGGTGCCCTCGAGGCGCGGGGCGTTCGCCTCGTGGCCGTCCGAGCGGTCGCCGGTGTCCGAACGCGCCACGGTGCTGCCGTCCGCCTCGGGCTGCGTATGGACCTCGGTCTGCGTACGCACCGGAGGCGGTGCGGACTGCGTCCGGTTCGGGTGCTCGTCGACCTCGATGATCGCCCGGCGGCGCAGCGTCTCGCGGTCGGCGCCGGTGTCGAACGGCTGCTTCCGGCCCATGGCACGGCCGAGGGTCTGGACGGCCACCATCGACGAGTCCATGGTGACGGGAGCGCGGCGCCCCTCCTGGAGGGTGCTCAGCGCCGACTCCAACGCGCGTCGGAACTCCTCGGCGACCGCGTGGGCGCGCTCCCATCCGGTCTGCGTGGCGGCCATGGCCCGGTCGGGCGTGGGCAGCAGGCTGCCGTTGCCGCCGCCATACACCACCACCCGCGGCAGGGGCAGCCCGCGCCGCCTGTTGGCGATCGCCACCCGGGCCGTGTGCTCGGCGAGCTCACGCACCGTCTGCCGCTGTTCCGCCGACAGCGCCTTGGCCCGGCGGTCGAACCGCACTTCCCGCAGGCGCACCTGCGGTGCCGGGTCGCTCCCGTCTGCATGCGTCCGGGTGTCCCACGCTACGTCCGACCGCTGCGGATCGCCCGTCGCCGGCGTGATCCCCTCGGTTTCGTACGTCTCCTCAGCATCTTGTTCTGCCGGTTCCACCTTCCGAACAAGCTGCTCCGCGAACCGCACGCGGTTCTCCACTGGCGCCGGTTCGACGCGCGCAGGCTCCACCAGCGCCGGTTGCACGGTACCGGGCTCCGCGGACACCGACTCGGTGTCCTCCTGGGCGTCGGGGCGCGGGTCCGGCGAGATCCCCAGGAGCTCTGCTTCGACGCGGTCGGCCGTCGAGAGGGGCTGCGGCGCCGTCTCGTCCAGTGGAGCCGACTCGACTGCCGACGAATGGGCCGGAACCTCCGTGACCGCTGTCGGGACGGTCTGCTCCTCCGCGTCGGGATGGAGGGTCGCCTGCTCCTGACCGGCCTGCTCCGAGATCTCGGCCTGGCTCGTCAGGACCAGGCCGCCGCGCGGGAACGGCACAACCGGCACCGGCTCATCGGCCTCGAACTCCTCCGAGTACGAGGACCGGTCGGACTCGTCCGCGTCCTCGGGCGCCCGGGTCACGGCCGGGCCCGATTCATCGTCGTTCGCGTCCACCTGACGCCAGCCCCGCGACACCGGGGCCGGGACAGGGGGCTCGACGACGTCCGTGGCCCGAACGGACTGGACGGTCTGCTCCTGCGAAACCTCCCCCTGCTGGATGCCCATGTCGTCCTGCTGCGGGGCCGGGTGCTGCCGCACCTCGGACGGCTGCTCCCGCCGCGGCGCCTCCTCCTGCGGGGCCTCCTTCAGCGGAGCCTTTTCCTGCGGGGCCTGCTGCGGGGGAACCGCCGGCTGGGTGTCCTGCTGAGCGGTCTGCTCGTGCAGCGTGTCGGCGGGGGTCTCGGACGGCGCCTCCGGCGGCTCCTCCGTCGTACGCAGGACGATGTTGCCCGCCACCCAGCGGGTGCCGCGCGGGCCCCGGACCTCCAGCAGGCCGACCGCCCAGACCTGGTGGCCCCGGACCCCGTCCGTCGCGCCCGCCATGGGCGTGCCGAAACGCAGCATCTCGCGCCGGGGGGCGGACAGCGAGTGCGTCTGCCCGGCGGCGGTGCGCTCGCCGCCGAGCGGGACCGTGGGGCCGAGCCGGTCGGTGGCGGAGCTGTCCAGCGGTCCGCTGTAGCCGAAGGTCAGGGCCGGGTTCATTCTCAGGTCCGCCTGGGAGAACGAACCGTCGTTGGCGATCTCGACCCGGTCGATCGCGGTGTCCAGGCTGTCCGACTCGCTGCGCGGCGCGTGGATCGACAGCCGGATCGAGGTGCCGGACGCGCCCGGCTGTCCCAGGTACGGCGCGGTGGCGGCCGGCGGGAGCAGCGTGAGGCGGCCGGTCTGGGCCAGTTGGGTGAGGCGGATGAACATGCCCTCAGCGGACATGGACGTGGGCAGCGCCCGTGTCCCGCCCAGCGTCGGGTCGACCTCGCGCAGCGCCTGATCCAGTTCCGCGGTCCCGTCGAAGTCGTAGATCTCGAACGGCCGGCGAGGAACCCACGCCTGACCGCTCAGCACCGCGCGGACCGCGTCCGGGACCTCCGTGTCGATCACGGTCTGGTCCGGCTCCTGGGGCAGCGCGAGTGTGGGGTCAGCCGTGTAGAGGTCGGGCGTGATCGGCCGACGCCGCTGCGTCACCTCGACAGGCGTCTCCGATCCGTTGAAGCGGATCACCGCACGCGCGTCGACGTTCTCGGTGCGCTTCCGCGCGGGATGATGCGGCAGCAGACCGGACAGGGAGCCGCGCAGGGTCTCCGGGAGCAGCCCGTACGCCTCCGTGAGCAGGTGACTCAGCCCGGTGTACCGGCCGATCACGCCCATCCCGCCCACCAGCGTCTGGAGGACGGCGACGGTCAGTACCTCGCTCATCGGTGTCGCGGTGACGGTCACCTCGTAGGCGTAGGCGAGGTCGAACTCGAAGGTGCCCAGCATGCTCCGCTGCCAGGCCCGCCGTTCGCGCGTCGAGGTCGCCGCCTCGGTGACGCCGGTCTGCCGGGTCATCGACACGGTCGGGCGGAACCGGTGGCCGTCGTGCTGGACCAGCGGTGAGAAGTCCAACTCGTCGGCGCTCGAGGTGGTATGGGTCTGCCGGGTCGTGCCGGGGACGGGCAGAGTGCTGCCCTCGCCGCTGGAGTGGCCGAGCACGTTGTCCAGACCGGCGTTCTGCAGGGCCGACCGGCCGCGCGCCGCGGCGGGGTCCGCGGCCGGGCGCGCCCGCAGCTTCACCTCGACGAGCATCGGGCCCAGCCAGGAGCGGTGGACGAAGTGGAAGGCGGTGTGACCGGCCGGACCGGCGTTTACCAGTGTCCTCATGCCGAGCGAGGAACCGTGCTCGTTGATGCGAGACAGGACGCCCGGCAGATAGGTGGCGTGGCCGGGCACGGTCGCCCCCGGGGCGATCTCCTCAACGAGTTCCCGGATCTGGTCCTGGAAAGCGGACCTGCCCGCATCGGGGTGGACCTCGGTCACCGAACCGAAGCCGATCTGGCCGCCGCTCTGAACGAACGAGGGGGGCAGCATACGGTTGCGCGGGCCGGCGTCCTGAGGCTCGGGGACGCCGTCGAGCCTGAACTCCGGGTGATTGATGAGGTCGTTGTCGTTGAGCAGGATCTCCAGGCCGTCCGGGATCTCGATGACCCGGGTCTCCTCCAGGTACGGGCGTCCGGCCACCGTGCCGGTCACGACGTTGCTCAGGCCGGCCTGCACCGTGACCTTGTACGTCACCTTGCCGCTGAACCGGTGCGCGGGAATGTCGTTCTCGCTCGTGACGCGCAGCGCGGCCGAGTTGTCGTTCACGGTGGAGCCGTCGGTGACGGTGCTCTTGTGCACGAACCGGCCCGACGGGGCGAACGTACGCCGCGAGTCACCGTAGTCGGCGGCGACCGTGGCTCCGTACGCGTGACCGCGGCTGTCGTTCCGGGTCTCGGCCGAGGCGTCGACGGACTGGATCCACCGCTCGTAGTCCATGACTCCCGGTCGCGGCAGGGCCTTGACCTCCGTCACGAATCCCTCGACCTTGATCGTGACGACCTGGCCCGCGATCACGCCCGAGGTGCCGGGGCCTTCCACGACGTAGGAGTCCCGGAAGATCCGGTAGGCGTTGGCGATCATGTGGTGCGGGGAGAGTGCGGACTCCACGACCTCCTGGGCGACGCTCTCCGGGGCGGTCATGTCTTCCCCGAAGCCGAGCCGGCTGGTCCACCGCCAGACCCCGGCGGCCTGGGTCGCGGTCCACCGCACGGCTGCCAGGCCACCGCCCAGCACGCCGGCCGCGGAACGGTGCAGCAGCGCCGTCAGCGTCGGGGCGTTGCCGGTCTGTGCCGACTGCTCCTGCTCGCCCCCGTCGTCTTGGGGCTGGTCGGCCTGATCCTCGGTCTCTGCACCGTCCCGCTGCTGCCCGGTGGCGACGGACTCGGTGGCGACGGACTCGGCCGCGGCGGACTCCGTGGCGGCGGGGTCGGGCGCGGTCGATGTCCCCGGCACCGACTGGAGTGCGATTCCCTCCTCGGTCTCCGCCGGCCGGGTGACCGGCGGCGTCGCGGTGACCGTCTGCTCCTGCGGGTTCTCCACCCAGGCGCCGGGCACGGTGCCTGCCTCCGGGGTGTCCTCCTCCTTCTCGCGGGCCAAGGCGCTGAGTATCTCCCGCACCGCCGTACGCACGGCCTCGCTGCCCTCGACCCGGTCGAGCAGGGCCGTCTCGGGCAGCCGCAGCGCGCCGGCCGGCCCGTCCGCGTCCGCCTCGGTGAGCGGGCGCGACTGGGGCATCGCCCGCGGCCCCTGAGTGTCGCGCTCGGTGAGGGTGCGGTACGTGGGCAGCGCCACGCTCACGGTTCCCTCGGCTTCGCCCTGCTCCGGAGCGGGTCCGTGGCTCCAGGACAGCTCGGTCCGGTACGTGACAGGGATCGTGTGGAGCTGAACGCCGTCCTCGGTGGGGCTGCCGGTGGGGCTGAGGATGTAGAACTCGTGGCCGGTGCCCGCGCTGGAACCGGTCACGGTGGAGCTCTGCCGGCTGTAGGTGTACTCGGGGGTGACGCCCTGGAGCCACAGGTTGCCGTTACGGTCGAACGGATTGGTCACCGAGCCCTGGAGGCCGCCGCTGAGCGTCCACGGGGCGCGGGTGAGCTGCTCGTCTCCCGCGATCGTGGAACCGGTGTAGTTGAGCGTCTGAACAGCCATCAGGTGCTGGTCGTGGGTGACTCCCCCGTCCGTGTCGTCTCCGTCGGGGTTCTCCAGGTAGCGGCGTTCCGCCGTCATCCGGAACGACACGCGCTGGGTGCCCGAGAGCGTGGGGAGTTCGAACCAGACGGTGTGACCGCCCTCGATCATCTCGTCGAGTTCCGCCCGCAGGCCCATCCTGGAGCGGATCTGTTCCAGCTTGCGGACGTTGTTGAGCCGCTGGACGTGCAGGGCGTTCTCCACCACCGCTCCGGGCAGCGAGGAGGCCCGCCCGGGCGGCAGGAAACCGTGGTCGCGCAGCCAGTTCTCGAGGTCGGCGAAGAGCGGTTCGGTTCCGTCGACGGACAGCGGGGTCGCGGAGACGCCGAGGGACCGCAGATGAAGGACATCGGACGGCAGGTAGCGCGGGGCCTTCGGCGTGCCGGAGACGGTCCCGGCGGACGGCACCCGCAGGATCAGCGGGTGCCTGGTGCCGACCGCGAGGGGCGAGTCGTCGGCCGGGCCGCGCTCGGGGCCGTCGGGCCGTACCAGGGTGATGTGGTAGACCGCGTCGACCAGCTCGCGCAGCAGCGGCTTGCCGGTGCGCAGGGAGTGCGAGGTCTTCGCGCTGCCGCCGGAGTTGAGGGTGTGGGTCACCTGGTGCTGGGTGGCGACCTGCGGGTTCACCGTGAAGCCGATCGGCTCGACTCCGGTGGCCGGGTCCGGCAGGCCGGCGGCGAAACCGAGGCCGACTCCGACCCCCACACCGGACGCGTTCGCGACGGCGGCGCTGCCCGTCATCCGGACCGTTCGCAGGACATGGGATTCCAGCACGGAGTTGCGGGTCGGCGGTCCGACGATCGCGTCGGGCCCGGTCCGCTCCTCCAGGTCGGCGTGCACCTTCAGCATGCCGATGACGGAGCCGTCCTTGGCGAAGAGGGTCGGCGAGGTGTGCCGACCGCTGTAGATGAGGGGCAGGTTGCCGCGGAGGTTGCCCTCACCGAAGAACTGGCGGAGCTCGTCCAGTGACGCCTCGGAGATGTCCTTCAGGTCCTGCCGGAAGGACGTCAGCACGTCGGAGAAGAGAACGTCGGCGCGCGGCACGCTCTCCACCGCGAACAGCGGGACCCGGTTGACCAGCGTGTCCAAGGGCGCCGGGCGCTTGTCCGCCTCCTCGTGCGTCAGAGTGCCGGGGTCGGCCTCGTCGTCTACGAGGTGCTTGGGGAACCAGACGGTCAGCGCCGAGGGCGCCTGGGTCTGCGGTGTGTGCCACTGGCCGACGGTCTGGGCGGCTGTGGGTGCGTCCGTGATCTGGACAGCCACGTCATCCGTGGTCCGGTCGGCCACGGCGTCCGTGGTCAGGACAACCGCAGGGTCCGTGGTCCCGTCGGCCGGTTGGTCGGTGATCTGGGCGGCCGTGACGGCCTGGTTGAGCCCGGTCACCGTCCGGATCTGCCAGTTCATCACGTACTCGTACGGCCAGGAGCGCTCCCGGCTGCGAAGCAGGATCATCGGCTGCACGGTCGCGCCGGCGGAGACCGTCGTGGTGGTCTGGTTGTGGGTGTACGTGAACTGCGGCTGCACGGTGACCCGCCGCAACCAGCCGGTGTGCGGGAGGGGCCAGGTGTGCGCGTGGCTGAGGCTCATCGACCGCAGATCGCCGACGCTGTCGGTGTCGCCGATCTCGCTGATCCCGAAGTCCCAGCGCTGGATGTTGACCGGTGGGCCGTCCGGCATCTCGTGGATCTGGGGGTCGACCTGGCGGGGGGCGGACAGTCCGAGGCGTACGGCGACCTGGTACGTCCGCCCGCGGTAGGGCGCCCGGACCGGAAGGCCGTGCTCGCTGAACAGTCGGGCCCACTCGCTGCTCAGGAACCGGGACGTCAGGGTCCTGCGGACCGCCTCCCGGAAATCGGCGTCCTCGCCCCGGTCGCCCTCGACCTGCCCGAACACCTGCTCCTGGAGCCAGGTGACGGTCTCCTCAGGGACGGGTGCGACGTACACCAGGCCCTGCTCACCGTCCCGGGTGGTCCCGAACTGCGTGATGGCGCTGCTGAGCGGCGGCGCGGCAGGGGCGAGCACCACGTCACCCGTGGTGCCTGCAGTGTCCTGCTGTTCTCCGGTCGGCGGGACGTGGGACGGTCCGGGTTCACCGGCGGTGGCCTGGTCCCAGTCCGGCGGCAGACCGGGCATGTCGTCCACAACCGTCCGGGCGGCCTGCTGCCGTTCCTGGTCGAGGGGCAGGTCATGGGCGCCGGGCTGCCAGGTTATTTCCCTCGTCTCCGGGTTCCAGAGACCGGTGCGGTCCGCCTGCTTGTCGTAGACACTGACGACGGCCTCGGGACCGATGCTCCCGGTGAACGCGACCTCCTGCTCCCAGTTGAAGGTGTACTGCTTCCCCTGGCTCTCCAGAGTGGGGGCGACGTCGACTCCCGTGGGGTCGGCGTTGCGGGAGGGGTCGATCCGGTAGCGGTAACGGGTGTCGCCCCGGAACCACAGCTCGCGGTCCTTGCTCGTGGAGACGAACTGCGCCGTCGGGTATCCACTCACCCAACGGTGAACCGTGACGACGTTGCCGGTGTCCTCGGCAACGAATCCCTGCTCGAACACTTCCTCGGGCGGACGGTTGGAGAAGCGCCAGAGGGTTTCGCGGGGCTCGCTCTCGACGACGATGTCGCGGTCGTCCGGATGAACAAGTCCGTAGTCGACCGCGGCTTGCGTGTCCTGCCCCCGCTCGTTGTCGCCGCCCACGGCAAGAGCCCGTGAAGCGGTGAGCGCCGGGGTGGTCTGCTGTCCCGCGTGGGTGTACGGCGCGAAGACGTCTGCGATCTGCTGGAGGTGGTCGGAGGTGAGGACGAAGCGGGTCTGTCCCGGACGGCCCCGGAACGGGCCCATCAGGCTCGACTCGCCTTCGGACAGGTGCTGTTCGGCCCGCTCGCCGGGAGTCAGCAGCGTCCGCGGGTCCGCCTGGTCGTCACGGACACCAAGCCCGTGCAGCACTGCCTCGTGCAAGTACGCCGCCGGGTGCACATCCGTGAACCACACGTCCTGAAGCATCCGCCGGGCAGGCTCCGGAAGCCCGCGACGGACCTTGACCACCGTGTGGGCCTCGTCGGCCGTGTCGACGAATTCGACGCCGACCTGCAGTATCGGACCGGGCGACTGTGGCCCCGTCACCTGGTCGGGCTGAAGTGCGGGAAGCCGGTACCGCTGCTGGTTGATGAGCTGGTCGAGGGTGCGGGTGAGCTTCCCGCGGAGAGCCGCGATCTCCTCGTCGCCGGGCGTGACGCTCGCACGAAGGGCCGCGATCTCATCGGGCGTGGCATGCTCGCCAAGAGCCGCGATCTCATCAGGCGTGACCTCCGCCGGCCGCAGG
>NZ_DATDBG010000209.1:0-8606 GCF_036524955.1 Streptomyces sp. | reverse complement strand
CCCCCCCCCCCCCACGGGGATCGGCCGCACAGCACGGGGGAACCGTGCGGCCGACGTTTCAGGCCGGGTACCGGGGGTGGCGCCCGTCCCGGTACCTCGGGTGTGCGATCGGTCAGCTCCGTTCGGCCACCGCGGCGGTGTCGTTGTCCTTGGCACCGCCGTCGGGCTCGTCCGTCCCGGCCTCAGCGGCGGCCCGGGCCTGGGCGGCCTGCGCCGCCATGTACGCCTGGATCTGCCGCTGCGTCTCGGCGATGGCCGCCATGGAGTCCTTGCGGAACAGCGCCAGGGCGGGGACCGCCGCGACCACGACGAAGATGCCGGCCAGCAGGAAGGCGTCCAGGTACGCCTGCGGCTGGAGCGGGTTCTGCGCGGCGATCACCGCGGCCATCACCGCCACACCCACTGAGCCGCCGAACTGCCGGGCGGTGGTGTTCAGCCCGGTGCCGGAGGCGAACTTCAGCGGATGCACGGAGATGGACGCCGCCGTGGTGACGCTGGTGAGGGCCGCACCGATCACCGCTCCGCCGATGGCGCCGTACGGCAGCCAGATGGACCAGAACCTGGGCTCGGAGCCGAGGCTGGTGTAGGCCCAGATGCTCAGCCCGAAGAAGATCAGCAGGGAGCCCACGATGACCGGTCGCTGCTTCTCCGGCGGGACACGGCGGCTGACGACGACCGCGGCGACGGCGGAGAGCACCGCGCCCGGGGTGACCGCGAGACCGGCCTTGAGGATCGAGTAGTGCCAGATCGTCGTGAGGTACAGCGGTCCTGACAGGAACCACACGAACAGGCCGGCGCCCAGGAAGAAGGTGGTGAGGTTCGCGGCGGCGAACATCTTGCTCTTCCACAGGTCGGTCTCGACGGCCGGCGCCTCCTGTCCCCGGGAGCGCACCAGCGAGTAACCGACCAGCGCGACGCCGGCCACGATCCAGACCCAGGTCTGCGCGGACGCCCAGCCCCAGTCGCCGCCCTTGGTCAGGCCGACGACGATGCCGGCGATGCCCAGGGTGATCGCCCCGGTGCCGACCAGGTCGGGCGACTTGGTCGGGGCCGACGGCCGGTCGGGCAGGAGTTTGCCGCCGGCGATGATCACGGCCACGCCGATCGGTACGTTCAGGATGAAGACCGACCGCCAGTTGAACTCACTGACGAGCAGACCGCCCAGGGAGGGGCCCGCGGCGGCGGCGACGGACCCGGCCGCCGCCCACAGCCCGATCGCCGCGGCGCGTTTCTCCGCCGGCGTCTCGGACAGTACGAGTCCGAGCGCCGCGGGGATCATGCCGGCGGCGCCGATGCCCTGCACCGCCCTGGCCGCGATCAGGAAGTCGACATTGGGCGCGGCGGCGCAGGCCACGGAAGCCGCGCTGAAGAGCACGAGAGAGCCCAGGAACACCTGACGGCGGCCGAAGACGTCGGCGTACCGTCCGGCAGGTGTGAGCAGAGCGGCGAACAGCACCCCGTAACTGGTGACCACCCAGGTGAGGTTGGTCAGTGACTCGTGCGGGAAATCCGTGCGCAGGTCCGGGAATGCCACGTTGACGACTGTCGTGTCGAGGAAGGCCATGAACGTGGCCGCCGCGGTCAGCAGCAGCGTCGTGCCGGCCCTCGACCGTTCGGCCGGTGGTGTGGCAGTTGCTGAGGTCACTGTTGGGTCCCTCCAACTAACATTCCTTGGGTATGCAAGAACATACCACCAGTATGCGAATGTCAACCCGACGATCACGCGGGATCTCGGCCCGTGCTGCGTAACACCCGTGGAAGCAGCGCTGACGACGGGAGCCCACCGATGCACAGCACCGAGACCGAGCGCGTGTTCCGGCCGGCGGCCGGGAGCCGGTACGCCGTTCTCCTGGGCATCGGGGCCTACCGCCCCCGGCGGATCGTCACCAACGAGGAGGTGTGCCGCACGCTGGACTCCACCCCCGACTGGATCGTCCGGCGCAGCGGTATCCGTAACCGCTGCTTCGCCGGGAGCGACGAGACCCTGGTCGAGATGGGGGCCACGGCGGCGGGCAAGGCGCTCGCCGAGGCGGGCCTGGCGCCCGCGGACGTGGACCAGATCCTGGTCGCCACCATGTCCGACCTCGAAGGGGCGGACCGGCTGGCCGCCCGGATCGCCGGACGCCTCGGCACCGGGGCCCGCGGCCTGCAGGTCAGTGCCGCCTGTTCGGGATTCACCGTCGGCCTCGCCCTGGCCGCGTCCGCCGTCACCTCGGGGGCGGTGCGCACCTGCCTGGTCATCGGCGTGGAGCGGATGTCGGACATCGTCGACCCGCGGGACCGCGGGACGGCGTTCCTGTTCTCCGACGGGGCCGGCGCCGCACTCGTCGCAGGCGCCGCGGAGCCCGGTATCGGGCCGGTGGTCTGGGGCACGGAACCGGAACTGGCCGATGCGATCACGGTACGGCCGGAGCCGGAGAACGGCGGGCGCCCGTACCTGCGGATGCGGGGGGCGTCGGTCTTCCGCTGGGCGGTGACGAACCTGCCGTCCGTCGCGAGCGCCGCCCTCGAACGTTCCGGCCTGGCCCCCGGCGACATCCAGGCGTTCGTCCCGCACCAGGCCAATCTGCGCATCATCGAGTCCGTCGCCGAGTCCCTGGGCCTCCCCGGGAGTGTCGCGGTCGCCCGCGACATCGTCGACCAGGGCAACGCCTCAGCCGCCTCCATACCCCTCGCGCTGGACCGGATGCGTACCTCCGGCGCACTGCGCAGCGGGGACCTCGCCCTGCTCATCGGGTTCGGCGCCGGGCTGTCGTACGCGGCGACGGTGATCCGTATCCCGTGATCACTCACGTGTGCCGGCCCGCGCACGCCGCGCCGGCCGGCCCTCGGAGGGCTGACGCCCGAGCTCCCGGAGTGGGCGGCCGAGGAACGAGGCCACCCGCACAAGGAGCGAGCAGGAAGACCGATCAAAGAGGGGCGAGGGCTGACGCCCGAGCTCCCGGAGCGGGCGGCCGAGGAACGAGACCACCCGCGCAGGGAGCGAGCAGGAAGACCGATCAAAGAGGGGCGAGGGCTGACGCCCGAGCTCCCGGAGCGGGCGGCCGAGGAACGAGACCACCCGCACAAGGAGGGCGCAGGCGACTCGTCGGCCGCTGCCCCGGCTCAGGTCGCACGCCGCACGGCTCACACCAGGGCGCGCAGCATGTCGGTTTCCGGGACTCCCAGCGGCTCCGCGATGCGCAGGCCGCGGGCCGCGGGCCGGCACGGCCGGCCGTGCCCCGGCACCGTCTCCACGGCACGGCTCCAGGCGAGCAGAGCCCGTACCTCCCCCAGCGGCTTGCCCACGGCCCGGTAGATGTCCGCCGCCCGCCGGTATCCCGCCACCGCCGCCGAACACCGCCCCGACGCCAGCGCGCAGTCCGCCTCCGACACCAGGACCTGGGCGATCACCGGTTGCAGCGAGGTGCCGCGCAGCACCGCGCGGCTGCGCCGGCAGGCCACCACCGCCTCCTCGTACAGACCCATCCGCACGTAGCCGTCCGCGCTCTTGGCCAGCGCGCGCGCCACTCCCTGCCGGTAGCCGAATTTCTCCGCGATCTGCATGGCGTTGCCGAAGCTGCGCATGGCCTGGTCGGTGCGCTCGGCCGCGGCCTCCACCGAGCCGAGGTGGATCAGGCAGTCCGTCTCTATGCGCGGGTCCGCCAGGTGCGGGATGGTGACGTGCGCCTCACGAGCGGCGACCACCGCCCGCGACTGGGCGCCCAGGTCGCTGTGGATCGTGGCCCGGCAGGTCAGCGCGATGGCCAGGCCCTCGTGGAACGCCATCTCCTCGCTGAGCCGGATCGCCAGGCCGCACCAGCGTTCGGCCTCCTCGTACCGGCCCATGCGGCGCAGGGTCAGCGCGATGTAGCCGGGCAGCCGCACCCGTCCGTACCGGGATTCGGCCCGCTCCACCAGTTCCAGCGCCCGGCGGTAGTCGCTCAGCGCGAGTTGCGTGGCGCCCGCGTCGTAGACGTTCCTGGCGCTCCGGGCCAGGGCGTTGGCCTGGCCGGCCAGGTCTCCCAGCTCCTCGTGGATCCGCAGCGCGCTGCGCAGATAACGGTCCGCGAGGCCGATCTCGCCCACCGACCAGTACGAGCGGCCGATCGTGGTGAGCGCGAGCGCCTCGCCGGCCCGCCACCCCGCGCCCCGGGCCACCGTCACGGCCTGCCGCGCGTGCACGCGTTCGGTGTCGCTCCTGCCGTCGCGGTACAGCACGTCGGCGGAGTTCAGCAGCATGCGCGTGTGAGCGCGCCGGTCGCCGGAGTCGGCCGCCTCGCTGAGCGCGGCGCGCACCGCCGCCGGCCAGTCCTCACCCCCGGGACGCAGCCGGATGAAGCCCAGCATCGCGTCGGCCAGCCGGAAGCTCGACGCGCCGAGGCCGAGTTCCGCGGCGACCTTGATGGCCGCGCAGATGTTGGCCTTCTCCCGGTCGAGCCAGGCCATGCCGTGCTGCGGCAGCCCGTCGTCCGGCCCCGGTGCGGGGACCGGGACCCGGCTCGGTGTCGCGCCGCGGTGAACACCCACGATCTGTATCCGGTGCGTGCGGCTGGCCTGTTCCACGGACTGCCGGTACCACTCCAGCAGCCGCAGCAGTACCGCCTCACGGACCTCGTCCGGGTCCTCGGCGGCGGCCTCCGCCGCGTACTGCTTGACCATGTCGTGCAGCCGGTAGCGCCTGGAGGCGTACTCCGTCAGCAGGTTGGCCCGCACCAGCGCGCCGATCCGTTCCTCCGCCTCCGCGAAGGAGCAGTCCGCCAGCGCAGCAACCGCCTCCGTACCGAAATCGGAGCCCGGTATGAGGCCGGTCCAGCGGAATATCTGGCGGTGCGGCGCCGCCAGCCGGCGGTAGGACAGGTCCAGGGCCTGCCGCATCGCCCGGTGCGCCTCGACTCCCTCGCCGGGCGCCCCCGCCGTGCCGTCCACATGAGGCAGCAGCCGGGCCAGCGACTCCTCGGGCCGGGCCGCGGCATAGGCCGCGCTCAGCCGCAGCGTCAGCGGCAACTGCCCGGAAGCCCGGACGAAGTCGACCGCCGCCTCCGGCTCGGAGGCCACCCGCTCGGCGCCCACCAGCCTGCTCACCAGTGCCAGCGACGCCTGCTCGTCGAGCACGTCGAGTACGCACTCACCCGCGCCGTATCTGACCGTCAGCTCCGGCATGCGGTTCCGGCCGGTCACCACCACCGCGCTGCCGTCCAGGCTCGGCGGCAGCAGATCGCGTACCTGATCGGGGCCCGCCGCGTCGTCCAGCAGGATCAGCACGCTGCGCCCGGCCAGCAGCGTGCGGTACAGCGCGGCGCGTTCGTCGAGCCCGTAGGGGATGTCCGCGGCGGGCAGCCCGAGCGCCAGCAGGATCTGGGCCAGCGTCTCCGCGGGCGACAGCGGCTCCAGGTGCGGATGGTGGCCCCGCATGGCGACGAAGAGCTGCCCGTCGTGGAACGACTCACGCGCCCGCTGTGCCCACTGCAGCGCCAGGGTGGTCTTCCCCGAACCGGCGATCCCGCTGATCACGAAGAGGTTCCGGCTGTTCGCGGCGGCCGGGGTCATGTGCCGCTGCTGCGGGCGCGCCAGTACGTCGAGCTCCCGCAGCTCCTGGTCGCGCCCGGTGAAGAAGTCCGCTGCGGGTGGCATCGGAAGCTGTTCGGGTGCCGATACCGTGATCTGCTCCCGCGCGGGGTGCGGCTGCAGCAGCAGCTCGGCCGCCTCCCGTAACTGTCTGCCCGGCCCGGCCCACAGATCCCTGGCCAGCCGCTTGCGGAAAACGGTGTACTGGCGCAGCGCCTCCGCCTGGTTGCCGCTGTCGCGGTGCGCCGTCATCAGCCGCAGCATCAGGTCCTCGTCGTACGGCCGCTCCGCCATGATCCACTGCAGCTCGGGCACGCTCTCGCGCGCACGGCCCATCCGGAGCTGCGCGTCGTAGAACGCGATCAGCACGCTGCGCTGCTGGGCCTCGATCATGGCCCGTACCGGCTCGATCCTGGTCCCCCGCACATCGCACAGAGGTACGCCCGACCACTGTCCCAGCGCGTCCCGCAGCAGCCGCGAGCGCTGCTCGTCGTCGGTCGTCACGGCCGCGCCCTGAGCGGCCAGGTCCTTGAAGCGGCACAGGTCCACGGCCGCCGGATCGGTCTCCAGCACGTACCCGCCGTCGCGCGTCGACAGCTCCGGTGCGCCCTCCCGCGCCGGACCGGCGGCCAGCGCCTTGCGCAGCCGGGTCGCGTACCCCGCCATCACGTTGCGGGCCAGCCGCGGCGGCCGGCCGTCCCACAGCAGATCCACCAGCCGTTCGAACGGCACCACGCAGTTCACGTCGACCAGCAGCAGGGCGAGCAGCCCGCGCTGTCTCGCGTGCCCGATCTCCAGATCCGCCCCATCCGCAAGTGCCCGCACCGGACCCAGAATCCGCAAGTCGATCACGCTACGCTCCGCTCAACAGCCAGGGTGTACACCGAACGAACGGGAGTTGTGCCGTGGTCTCCGCGCTGGAAAATACACGCATCACCACCCAGTGGCTTTCCACGTCTCAATGTGCGATCCGCCGACTGCCTGCCGGAGGCAGTCTTCGGTGACGGCGGATCAGCGGAAAAGCTGGCCCGCGGTGGTCCGCGCCGCTCACCGGCCCGAACCGGGCACTGGTCACCCACTGACGCGCCGAGATGCGGCGATGTCACAACCGAACTGAACCCACCGTTCGGCACCATCACCGCTGACGTGCGGCAGCCAGTTCCCACCGCCGATCTCCGCCCGGGCCGCCGGAAGTGGTGATCGTCGCTGATTTCCGCTCCAATGCCCTCGGGGGCTGTCATTCCGGTGCTTTGCCCGCGTTCGCCTTCGCCGATTGTTCGGCCTGCCGTCGCACGACTGGGAGCGGCCGCTTCCGGGCCGGGCGGCGGGCAGGAATCCGGGTACGGCGCCGGCCGCGCATGACGCGGACACCGGCCCCCGCGCCGCACCCCCACCCGCCTTCCGGACGGACCGCTCTTTACCATGTCCGGGTGACAGCCACTCGCACCCTTGTGCTCGCCTCCGCCTCCCCCGCCCGGCTCGGGCTGCTGAAACAGGCCGGGCTCGACCCGCGGGTGGTCGTCAGCGGAGTGGACGAGGAGGCGATCAGCGCCCCGTCGCCCGCTGAGCTGGCCCGGGTACTGGCCGAGGCGAAGGCCGCCGCGGTGGCCGGCGGCGGGACACTGGACGGAGGCGAGCTGGTGCTCGGCTGCGACTCCGTACTGGAGCTCGACGGGACGGCGCTGGGCAAGCCCGCGGACGCCGCGGAGGCGACCGCCCGGTGGCGGGCGATGCGCGGCCGCAGCGGTGTACTGCAAACGGGGCACTGCGTGATCGACACGGCGAGCGGCCGGCAGGTGTCGGCGACCGCGTCGACCACCGTACGGTTCGGGACGCCCGACGACGCGGAGATCGCCGCTTATGTGGCGAGCGGCGAACCGCTGCACGTGGCGGGCGCCTTCACTCTCGACGGCCGCTCGGCCCCCTTCGTCGAGGGCATCGACGGCGATCCGGGCAACGTGATCGGGCTCTCCCTGCCGCTGCTGCGAGCGCTCCTGGGCGACCTCGGGATACGGATCACGGACCTCTGGGTCTGAGCGGGTTACGCCCCCGCCGCCGGAGCCCCGGCCACCGACGTCCCCTCCTCCTCCGGCGTGTACATCACCAGCGTCCCCACCAACAGCGCCAGTATGACCATCAGCAGGACGAACGCGTACCAGCCCACCGGCCCCACGACCACCGCGCCCGCCACACCATGGACCACGGCACAGACGATGAGCACGATCCGCCCGACCCGCCCCGCCATCCGGTCCCGCATGCCGATCCGGGCGACGAGGACCGCGCAGCCGACCAGGAAGAGCGCGAACAGACCGCCGCCCGCCCACGATCCGGCCGCCATCGCGTCCGGGTCGAGTCCCGCGAGGGACATCTCCTGGTGGCGGACAGCGAGGCCCATGATCCAGTTCACGAAGGCGATCGTCAGCGCTTCGAGGACCAGCACCACCGCCGCGCCGACGGCCACACCTCTGCGCACGCGCACGCTGTCCCCCTTTGGCCGAACGACCCGGGTGTTTCCCGGAGGATTGCTCCAGGTACCCTGCGCCGCAGGCTACTCATGGGTACAGCAACGGGCAAGAGGTCCTGCCGGACCACTCGTCCGAGTGAGGTGGACCGTTCCGCCGGGTGCGGCGGATCACCCTTCCGGTGAAGACCGACCACTCTTTCGGGTAAGGCGAATCGCAAAAATTCGCCGCTGTCTTCGTTGGGTTTCCACAAAAGAACGTCAGCACTGTGCCCGGAGTTGGCGGGAGATCTCATCCACACGAAGGAGTTCGGGACATGGGCCCGGGGAGGGCCGTACGGTGGACTGAGCAGGCGTTCACGGGTCCTGCACGCCCATGGATCACCCGCTGTGTGGGCAAGCTCACGTGCAGGGGTGCCTCGGCATCAAGTGTGGCCAGTACCTAAACTCGGCTTGTTTTCAAGGAGGGAGCCATCGTGCGCAAGGTGCTCATCGCCAACCGCGGTGAAATCGCAGTCCGCGTCGCCCGTGCCTGCCGTGATGCCGGGATCGCCAGCGTAGCGGTCTACGCCGACCCGGACCGGGACGCGCTGCACGT
>NZ_DATDBG010000208.1:0-3887 GCF_036524955.1 Streptomyces sp. | reverse complement strand
GGAGGCGACGGCCGCGAGCTGGTCGGCGCGGTCGCGGGGGAATCCGTCGGACATCGCGAGCAGCAGGCCGTCGGCGGAGACCACCACCGTGTGGGACACCCCGGGGGTGTTGTCCACGAAGTTGGTGATCAACCAGTTCAGGTTCTGTGCCGCCTGGCTCATCGGACTCAACTAGCGCTCCTGGTTCTGTGGGCCGCCGAATCCGCTGTCGGCGGCCTGTCCATTCGTGTCAGTTCCAGCAGTGCGCCCTTGCCGGACGCCACGCCGCAGATTACTCAACCGGCCGCGTACGTCCTCGGGTGCGCGGGAGACCTGTGGGCCGCCCTGCGTGGTCTGCGTCGCGGCCCCCGGGACCAGGTTGGCCCTGGGTACCCGCCGTGGCAGGCCGGAGGGGGTGACCCCGCCTGCCTTGGGCTCGCGGACCTGTTCGGCCCGCTGCCAGTGCTCGTCGTTGGTGGACCGCCAGTCGGCGCTGTCTTCCTCCGGCTGCGGCATGTCGCTGGGTGCTCCGGGAGTCTCCGGAGACTCCCGAGCGGGCTCTTCCCGGTACGGCGAGGTCCGCTGCTGCCGTTCGCGGCGAGGCAGGCCGGCGTCCGTCAGCGAAGGCGAGACTACGCTCTCCCGCGGTGCTCGCGGGAGCGGCGGAGCGGATTCCGTTACCTCGGCTTCGGCAGCCGGCCAGCCGTCCTGAGCAGGGGTGTGACCGGAGAACTCCGTCTGGTGATCGTACCCCGGGTCGTACGGCTGCTCGAAGCCCTGTTCGTATCCCTGCCCGGCGAAACCGTCCTGCTGGTAGCCGGGGCTCCGCTCGTGACCGCCCGGCTCTCCGTAACCCGTGTCCTGGAAGTCCTGTGCGTACGCCGACTGCTGGTACGCCGGGTCGTAGCTCTGGTCGAAGCCGTGACCGCCGCCGGTCACGAAGCCCTGCGCGTACGGTTCCTCGTACGGCTCGGCGTACGTTTCCTCGTACGCGGGCGGCTCCTGGCGCTGCTGGGGCAGGCTCACCTCCTTCTGGCGGTCCGTGACGGCGGCCTCCAGTTGGGCGCGGCGCTCCTCGCGCGGCAGGCCGAGCGCGCCCGCCGGGTGTTCGGGGACGATCCGGGAGACGGTGAAGTCCTGGTCGGCCGCGCCGCCGTTCAGCTCCTCGCCGCCACCGCCGCGGGTGATCGCCTCGGGCAGCATGACCAGCGAGGTGGTGCCCGCCTGCTCGCCGGAGGGGCGGAGCTGGACCCGGATGCCGTGCCGGTCGGAGAGCCGGCCGACCACGAACAGGCCCATCCGCCTGGCGATCTCGACGTCCACCGTGGGCGGGTCGGCCAGCTTGCGGTTGATGTCCGCGAAGTCCTCGGGGGTCAGGCCGATACCGCGGTCGTGGATCTCCACCATCACCCGGCCGTCGGGCAGCCGGGTCGCGGTCACCCGTACCCGGGTCTGCGGCGAGGAGAACGTGGTCGCGTTCTCCAGCAGCTCGGCCAGCAGGTGCACCAGGTCGCCGACCGCACTGCCGTGGATGTCGCTCTCCGGGATGCCGACCAGCTCGATCCGGTCGTACGCCTCCACCTCGGAGGCCGCCGCGCGCATCACGTCGACCAGCGGCACCGGCTGGTCCCACTCCCGGCCCGGCTCCTCGCCCGCCAGCACCAGCAGGTTCTCGCCGTTGCGCCGCATGCGGGTGGCGAGGTGGTCCATCTTGAAGAGGTGGTCCAACTGCTCCGGGTCGGCCTCGCTGTTCTCCAGCTCGGTGATGAGCGCGAGCTGACGCTCGATGAGGCCCTGGTTGCGGAGGCTGAGGTTGGTGAAGATCGCGTTGACGTTGCCCCGCAGCAGCGCCTGCTCGGCCGCGAGCCGGACCGCCTCGCGGTGCACCTGGTCGAAGGCGCGGGCTACCTCGCCGATCTCGTCCCGGCTGTTGATCGGGATCGGTGCGACCCGGGTGTCCACCCGGCCCGGGTCGGTGCGCGAGAGCTGGTCGACCAGGCTCGGCAGCCGGGTCCCGGCGATCTCGAAGGCCGCGCCGCGCAGCCGGCGCATGCGGTTGCTCATCGCGCGGGCCATCAGGGCCGCCACGACGAAGGCGAGGGCCAGCGCGACCATCACGATCGCGGAGTTGACGATCGCGTCCCGCTTGGCATCGGAGGCGATCTTCCCGGCGTCGACGGTCGCCCGGCCGGTGAGGTGCTCCTCCACCGAGCGGTAGGCGTCGAAGGTGAGCGTGGCGGCCCCGAAGTACGCGGCCGGCGTGATGCCCTGGGCGCGCAGCGTGGCGGCGGTACTGCCCGGGGCACCGATCGCGCTGACCATGCGGGACAGGTCCGGCGGGACGACGTACGCCGCGTGTGCCGCCTCGGCCCGGTCCTGGGCGGCGGTGATCCGCTCCTCGCCCTTCTTCCGCGCGGTTTCCAGCGCGGCCCGCAGCCGTGCCTGGTCGGCCGGGGTGCCGCCGCCGTGGTACTCCTCGAGTGCGATGTCCTGGAGGTACTGGTACGAGCCGAGCGCGGTCTTCTGGAGCGCCAGTTCCCTCGCCGGGACCTGCTTCTGGACCAGGATGTGGGTGCCGATCGACCGGGTCAGCGACTCGGCCGCCCTGGCGAGCGAGACGGCGTAGAGCGTGCGGCCGTAGGCGGTGATGTTGCTGGTGCCGTAGCCGAGTTCGTTGGCCAGCTCCATCAGCGGGTGCTGGATCCTGACGTACCATTCCTCGGTCTGCACGCCGGGGAGCTGCCGGGTGTACGCGGCCTTGCGGAGCGAGGCGAGTTGGGGCTCCACGGTGCGGAAGTTGGCCATCCGCCGTCTGAGTCCGGCCTCGTCCGGTATGCGCGCGGCGGCCTGGTCGAAGGCGTCGGCGGCCTGGTCGGTGGTGTCGCGGGCGGCGAGGACGGACGGGTCGTCACGTCGGCCGGCCAGCAGGGGAACAGCGGAGACGTCCCTCTCGTCGATCAGTGCGCTGCTGTACGTCGAGGCGGCGCGCACCAGGTCGGCGGTGCGTACCGCGTCGTCGGCCGCCTGCCAGGTGTCCACCGAACTCTTGACGCGGAAGCCGCCGAAGACGAGGGCGACGAGGACCGGAATGAGGAGGATCACGTTCAACCGGGTGGCCATCCGCCAGTTGCGCGTGGTGTAACGGCCACCTGGATCGCGCGGCCGGGGGGCTTCGGCCGCCAACGGGTCCGGAGGCACCCCGGTGGGTCCGGGCGGCGTGAAGTTCCCCCGCGGGCCCTGTCCGGTGCCCGCCTCTGCTCGCCTGGTGTTCCTCACTGGACCAACAACCTCTCGGCGACGGCGTGACGAAGGCCGTTCCTACTCTCGGGTTCTGCGCATTTCAGCACGTGGTGGTGGCACTGGCCAAACGTCCTGAAAATGCGAACGAGTGTCCGACCGGACGAAGTGGAACGGGCAAACGCCTCAAGTGTCGGCAAACCATATGACAGGCGTACGCGCTGCGGTATCGGCTGAGCGCGACCCGTGTTCGCGGGGTCCCTGAAACACCCCCGAAATGTTATGAAGAAGGGGACCGGCCGTGTCGCACGACATGGCCGGTCCCCGTTGTCCTTCGCCGCCCGCATGTGTTGCGGGCAGCTTTCACACTGTCAACTTGCCGCTGTCAACGCCTACTTGAGCCGTGCCAGCAGCGCGTGCTCGACCAGGGTGATCAGCGCGCTTTTCGCCTCGCCGCGGTGGCGGGCGTCGGTGGTGATGATGGGTGCCTCCGGGCCGATCTGGAGCGCCTCGCGGACCTCTTCCGGGCGGTACGGCTGGTGGCCGTCGAAGCCGTTGAGGGCGATCACGAACGGCAGACCGCTGTTCTCGAAGTAGTCGACGGCGGGGAAGCAGTCCGCCAGCCGCCTCGTGTCGACCAGCACCACGGCGCCGATGGCGCCGCGTACCAG
>NZ_DATDBG010000207.1:0-4720 GCF_036524955.1 Streptomyces sp. | reverse complement strand
GTCCAGGACCGGGCGGAAGGCGAGCTGCGCGGTGGTCGCCATCTGACGCAGTTCGTCAGCGCTGTCGCCGGGGGCGTCCGCGATGATGGCGCCGCCGCGCACCTCGATCGTTGTGCCGGTCAGGCCGAACGCCTTGGCCCTGGCCTTCAGCCGGTCGGCGGTGCGCCGCAGCTCCTCGTCGCTCAGCGGGGCGGCGGAAGCGCTGCGAACCGTGTAGGTGACGGTGGTGCGGCCCTCGGGCGGGACGCCGGGCGCGGTGCCCAGCGGCCCCTTCGCCCCATCGCCCGGCGTGGCGGACGAGCGCGGGCCGGAGCCCGAGTCGGAGCCGGAGCCCGAGCCGGACGAGCAGCCGGTCAGGGCCGGGCCGAGAACGACGACTGCCGCAATCAGGACCGCCGGGAACATACGGTGCGAGCGCATGCGCCCAGTGTGTCGGGCCCGGGGCGCTCGCGCAGGATTTTCCGCCGGACCGTCAGGCGATCGCCGGCCGCCCGGCGGCGGGCCGTCGTACCCACGCGAGCAGCACCACCGAGACCACGGCGGCGAAGGCGCACCACGTCGAGACGAACTCCATCCGCCACAGCACCGCGCAGATCCCCGCGCCCACCGCGGTGAGCACGCCGAGCAGCCGGATCGTCCGGTCGGCGGCGAGTAGCAGGGCGCCGACGGTGGCCACGAGGTAGGCGGCGATCAGCAGCGGCGGGTTCGGCACGTCGACGGCGTATCCGACGGTGTGGCCGCGGATCTCCGCCACGGGCGCCTCGGCGGCCAGACACGCGGCGAGCACGGCGGCGGTCGCCGACCCCGCCGCCACCGGGACGGCCAGCCTCAGCCGCGCCCCCGGCGGCGCCGCGCTCAGCACGGCGAGCGGCACCCAGGCGGCCAGCAACGGCAGCGCGATCACCGCCCACACGGTGGTGGCGGTCCCGCTGCCGCCGTCGCCCTCCCACACGGCCGCCTCCACAAGCTGGTGGACCCCGAGCAGCAGCGGCAGCGCGGCCAGCGGCAGATCCCGCACCCGCCGGGCCCGGACCGCGCCCGCCGCACACGCCACGCCGAGCGCACCGACGACCGACCCCGCCGCGAGATCCGCGGTGGCGCTCCAGCACATGACGTCCCCTCCTGTCCGCGATCACCGGTTGCCGGGTGTCACCGTACGACCTCCCCGCCGGCCCGCACCGCACCGGGTCCGGCTACCCGCGAACACGAAAAACGGCCCCACGCGCCGGAGCGCGTGGGGCCGTGGAGACGCGGGTGGTGCGACGGCAGAGCCGCGGGCGTCCGTGCGGGACGTACGAGCGGGGAGCCGGTGCCGGGCGGTACTCAGCCCGCCAGCAGGTCGCGGGCGTCGGCGGTCCAGGCGCGCGGGCCGGCGAAGCCGTGCACGCGCCAGCGGGCCGCGGTGCGGCGGAAGGCGAGCGCCTCCTCGGCCTCGGCGGCGGCGCGCACCGCGGCGGCCCGCGCCAGCAGCACGACGGTGACCGCCGCGATCTCCTCGGGCGTCGCCGCGCCGTGCTCCACCCGGAGCAGCTGCGCCGCCGGGGCGGCGGCTTCGGGCTGCGGCAGCGGTACGACCGGCACGCCGGTCGTGTCCGCCTCCCGGTCCTGGGGCCCGGTCTGCGCCGGGACGGCGGGCGCCGCCCCGGCCCGGACCAGGTGCGGGACGGGAGCCGGAGGGGTGGTGGTTGCGGCAGGCATGGTGTGGTGGTCCCCCTTGTCGGACGAGTGGAACGTGCGAGGTACCCGGCAGGTCACCGACGACGGGCCGCCGGGTACGGGAGGGCGGTGGCCCCGCGGCTACTGCGGCGGGTTGCCGTGCTTGCGGCGCGGCAGCTCGGCGTCCTTCGTCCGCAGCATCGCCAGCGAGCGGATCAGTGTGGCCCGGGTGTCCCGCGGGTCGATCACGTCGTCCACCAGGCCGCGCTCGGCGGCGTAGTACGGGTGGACGAGCTGCTGGCGGTACTCCTCGATCTTCTGCAACCGCATCGCCTCGGGGTCCTCGGCTGCGGCGATCTCGCGGCGGAAGACGACGTTGGCCGCGCCTTCCGCGCCCATCACCGCGATCTCGTTGCTGGGCCAGGCCAGCGCCAGGTCCGCGCCGATGGACTGGCTGTCCATGACGATGTACGCACCGCCGTAGGCCTTGCGCAGCACCACCGAGATCCGCGGCACGGTCGCGCTGCAGTACGCGTACAGCAGCTTGGCACCCCGCCGGATGATGCCCTCGTGCTCCTGCTCGACGCCGGGCAGGAACCCGGGGACGTCGACCAGGGTGATCAGCGGGATGTTGAACGCGTCGCAGAAGGTGACGAAGCGCGCGCCCTTCTCGGACGCCTTGATGTCCAGCACGCCGGCCAGGGCGGACGGCTGGTTGGCCAGGATGCCGACGGTCTGGCCGTCCATCCGGGCCAGCGCGCACACCAGGTTCGGCGCCCAGGCCGCGTGGATCTCCATGTAGTCGCCGTCGTCGACCAGTTCCTCGATGACGTCGCGGATGTCGTACGAGCGGTTGCCGTCGGCCGGCACCATCTCCAGCAGCGAGTCGCCGGGCCGGTCCACCGGGTCCTGGTTGGGGTGGACGGGCGGCAGTTCGCGGTTGTTGGACGGCAGCATGGACAGCAGGTACCGCACTTCGGCGAGGCAGGTGCGTACGTCGTCGTACGCGAAGTGGGCCACGCCGGAGATGCTCGCGTGTACGTCCGCGCCACCCAGCGCGTCCTGGGTGACCTCCTCGCCGGTGACCGCCTGGACGACGTCCGGGCCGGTGATGAACATCTGCGAGATGCCCCGCACGGCGAAGATGAAGTCGGTGAGCGCCGGCGAGTAGGCGGCGCCGCCCGCGCACGGGCCGAGCATCACGCTGATCTGCGGGATGACGCCGGAGGCGCGGGTGTTGCGCTGGAAGATGCCCCCGTAGCCGGCGAGCGCCGAGACGCCCTCCTGGATCCGGGCGCCGGCGCCGTCGTTCAGCGAGACCAGCGGCGCACCGGCCGCGATGGCCATGTCCATGACCTTGTGGATCTTCTCGGCGTGCGCCTCGCCGAGCGCGCCGCCGAAGATCCGGAAGTCGTGGGCGTAGACGAAGACCGTACGCCCCTCGACGGTGCCCCACCCGGTGACCACGCCGTCGGTGTGCGGGCGTTTGACCTCAAGGCCGAAGCCGCTGGCCCGGTGTCGGCGCAGCGCCTCCACCTCCGTGAAGCTCCCCTTGTCCAGCAGCAGGTCGATGCGCTCGCGGGCGGTCAGTTTGCCCTTGGCGTGCTGCCGCTCGGTGGCCTTGGGGTCGGGTCCCTGCCGGGCCAGCTCCTTGAGCTGGTTCAGTTCCTGCAGCCGGTTGTCCGCCTCGGCGGGAGACTTTGCGTTCTGCATGTCGCTCCACCCTCCCTTGCTCGGGTTCATCTCGGTCACTCCTGGGGCCGCCGGGCGGCGGTCTGCGGCACGCGGTGGGTCCGCGCGCGTGAGTCGGCGATCAGCTCCGTGGCGTCCTCGGCGTGGAGGCAGTCGGCGGTCAGGGTCCGGACGACGGTCCGGTGGTGGTCCTGGGTGCGCACCGCCGCGGCGGCGGGGTGTCCGGGCGGGCCCGGCAGGTCGGTGACGGACCAGCCGGCCGGGCGCGCGGGCGCGTCGCGGCGGCCGCCGAGGTAGTCGGCGGCCGGGTCGCGGCGCAGCCCGGTGCCCAGGCCCTTGAGGTAGGCCTCCTTACGGGTCCACAGCCGGGCGAAGGCCGCGGGTCTGTGTCGGCCGGGCACGGCGGCGAGCTCGGCCTGTTCGGCGGGGTGCAGGTCGGGCAGGCACAGCCGTACCGCGCGGGCCGGTGGCACCCGCCGCACGTCCACGCCGACGGTGGCCCGGGCCAGCGCGACGACCGTGACCTGGTGACTGTGCGCCAGCGAGAACTGCGGCCAGTCCGGCACCGGCCCGTGCGGCCGGTCGAGCAGCACCGGGCGGCCGTGCGGGCCGCCGCAGCAGGGGCAGCGGTCCCGCCCCAGGCGCAGCGCCCGGGGCGGGATATTGGTGTACGCGGAGAGCAGTCTGCGCAGCGCGACATGGGCCGAGAGGTAGCGGACGCGGTCGCCGGTCCGCACCAGTCCGGCCGCGCGCGCGTGTTCGCTCTCGTCCAGCTCATCGACCGGCAGCGGTGCCGGGTCGGTGTGCGTCCACGGCCGCGGCAGCACCCAGAAGTGCAGCTCCCCCGGTCCCACGGTCAGAGCCGGTGCGGTGGCGGCCCCCGTACGATCCGCCGCGGCGCTCACCGCGCGGTAGGGCCCGCGGCGGACAGCCCGCCCGCCGCCTCCGCGACGTGCCCGGTGCCCGCCCGCCCGTCCGGCTCCGGCGCGGGACCGGCCACCAGTGCGGCCAGCAGCGCGGCCACTTCGGTGACCGAGTCGTCGCGCAGCAGGTCGGCGGCGGGCACGTCGACGCCGAGCGCGGTCACCAGCTTGCGGCGCAGCGCGAGCGCGGTGATCGAGTCGACGCCCTGGCTGCGCAGCGACCGGTCGGTGGCGATCCGGTGGGCCGGGGGCACGTGCAGATACGGCTCCAGCTGACGGCAGATGTAGCGCTCGATGATCCGGGTGCGCACGTCGACACCCGCGGCACGCAGGACGTGCGGGTCGGGTATCCCCCTCAGATGCAGGGGGACCGTCTGTTCCATCACGGCTTACCACCTTCCATCGGTGTGGTGCACGGACCGGCCTCCCGCCGTGGGGGGGGGGGGGGG
>NZ_DATDBG010000206.1:0-11190 GCF_036524955.1 Streptomyces sp. | reverse complement strand
CGGCGGCCCGCGGCCCGGCGGGACGTCGTTGCTACGGCGTGCTGTTACAGCGTCTTGTTACGGGGTGTTGTTGGCCAGGGCCAGCAGCCGGTCCCGGGTGCCGTTGAACTTGTCCCGGTCCACGTTGCCGGCCACACCGCTGACCGAACCGGTGCTGGTGTACTGCCAGACCGTCCAGGTCGGCCAGCCGGCCGGGATGGTCGGGCTGGTCGCCGTGGTGTAGTGCGCGACGAACAGCGGGCTCTTGGTGGCCATCCCGGTCCACGACCCGGTGCAGGTGTTCCACCAGTTCGCGGTGCTGTAGATCACGGCGTCACGGGTGGTGCGCGCCTTGTAGGTGTTGTAGAAATCGGTGATCCAGGTGCGCATCGCCGAGGTGGACAGGCCGTAACACGTTGCCCCGTACGGGTTGTACTCGATGTCCAGGACGCCCGGCAGCGTCAGGTTGTCCCGCGACCACGCGCCGCCGTTGGAGGCGAAGTAGTTCGCCTGCGTGGCACCGCTGGAGATGTCCGGGCGCGCGAAGTGGTACGCGCCGCGGATCACACCGGCGTTGTAGGCGTTCAGGTAGTTCGCGTTGAAGGCCGAGTCCTTGTAGCTGGTGCCCTCGGTCGCCTTGATCCAGGCGAACTGGATCCCGAAGTTGCGCACCGCGGTCCAGTTGATCGACCCCTGCCAGTGCGAGACGTCGATGCCCTGGACGCCGTCGGTCTGGCTCAGCGGGGTGATCACACCGGCGGTGTCACCCGGCGCACCGCCCTGGTGCGCCCGGGTGCCCGCGCCCATGTACGCCTCGCCGGGCTGGATCCGCGCACCGGACGGCGAGGACGCCGCCGTGGCCGCTCCTGTCATGGTCATCAGCAGTGCGAAGACCGCGGCGACAACCGCGGTCAGGGTGGCTCCTCGCCAACGGGACTTCGGGGAACGCGATCTGTAGGTGGGCATAGCTACCTCCTGCTACGTCATCAGGTTGGGGCGTGCGAGGTTGCTGGGTGTTGCTGTCCGGACAGATCGGTGGAACGGTCAACTGACGTGAGCGCGTCATAAGTGACGCATGTGAACCGGCACGGTGGGAAGAGGTTTGCGAATCTCCGATGGCCTAGCCCAGTGGGCGAGCCTCGGACCTGTGGAAACAGCCGGCGGAACGCAAGAAGTTTCAAGGTATGAAAACAGCGGTGTGGGGCAGACGAGCCCGCGCCTGCCCGCCGTGCACCACGGACGCCTTCTGCTGGGCTGGGGCGCCCCCAGGGCGGGGGTCGGCGCTTGATCGCGCCCCCGCCGAGCAGCTTGAGGCCGCGCAACCCGCCCCGGTCGGCCTCGTCCCGCTGTGGCTCGCACGAGTGCGGTCGCGATCGGCAGCCGATCGCCGCCGCCGGCATCGCGGATGATGTCGCACGTCACGTCCCCGAACCCAGCGCCGTCGAGGAGCTTCTCCCACACGGGCACGTCCAGGACCCAGCGCGTCGTCATGGCGTGTGTCCGTCGGGGCGCCGTACGGGGATGTGCGCGGGCGCCGAGGACGGGTGGCCGGTTCGACGGATCAGTGCACGGCCGGGCTGCGGCGTTCGACGAGGACGACGTCGCGCCACCGGCCGTGGTGGCGGCCGATGCGCTCGCGGGTGCCGACGACCCGGAATCCCGCCCGTCGGTGCAGGGCGAGGCTGGCGGTGTTCTCCGGGAAGACACCGGACTGGACGGTCCAGACCCCGGCAGCGTCGGTGGAGGTCAGCAGGGCGTTCAGCAGGGCGGCGCCGACGCCTTGGCCGCGGGCGTCGGGGTGGACGTAGACGGAGTGCTCGACCACCCCGGCGTACGCGCACCGGTCGGACACCGGCACCACGGCGGCCCACCCGAGCACCCGGCCGCCGCTGTCGAGGGCGACCAGCCGGTGCTCGGGCAGCTTCGCGGCGTCGAACGCCTGCCAGGTGGGCGCGGTGGTCTCGAACGTGGCGTTCCCCTCGTCGATGCCGAGCTGGTAGATCGCCAGGACCTGCACGGCGTGTTCGGACCGCAGGGCCGCGATGCGCACCCGCGCCGCCCCGGTCACGCTGCCGCGTGGATGCCGAGGTCGGCCAGCAGGCCGCGGACGCGCTGCTCGATGGCGTCACGGATCGGGCGGACGGCCGCGACGCCCTGGCCTGCCGGGTCGTCCAGTGTCCAGTCCAGGTACCGCTTGCCGGGGAAGTACGGGCAGGCGTCCCCGCAGCCCATCGTGATGACCACGTCCGAGGACTGCACCGCCTCCACCGTCAGCACCTTGGGGGTCTCGGCGGAGATGTCGATGCCGACCTCGCGCATCGCCTCGACCACGGCGGGGTTGACCTGGTCGGCCGGGGCGGAGCCGGCCGAGCGGACCTGGACGCGGTCGCCCGCGAGGTGGGTGAGGAACGCGGCGGCCATCTGCGACCGGCCGGCGTTGTGCACACAGACGAACAGCACGGAGGGAACGGTGGGAGTGCTCATGAGGTCAGGGCGCTTTCTTCGGTGGTTCAGCGGGAGGAGGGGGCGAGCCGCTGCTCGCTGCGGAGGACGGCCACCTCGTCGGCGACAGCGCGCGACGAACGACCGAACAGGACGGCGACCAGGCCCAGGCCGGCCGCGGCGCCGATCAGCTGGGCGGCGAGGAACGGCAGCACCGACCCGGGGGCGATCCCGGCGAAGGTGTCGGTGAATGCCCGGCCGATGGTCACCGCCGGGTTGGCGAAGCTGGTGGAGGAGGTGAACCAGTACGCCGCCCCGATGAAGGAGGCGACCGCGGCCGGCGCCAGGTGGGCGCGGCCGGACCGGGCCAGGCCGAAGATCAGCAGGACCAGCCCGGCGGTCGCCACGACCTCGCCGAGCCACAGGTGTCCGGCGAAGCGGTCGTGGGTGGACCAGTGCACCAGCGGCCGGGCGAACATCGCGTCCGCCAGGACCGCGCCGCCGATGGCCCCGGCGATCTGGGCGGGGATGTAGGCGGCCAGTTCCGGCCCGCGCAGGCCCTCGCCGTCGCGGCGGCCGGTGAACCAGTCCGCGAGCGAGACCACCGGGTTGAAGTGCGCGCCGCATACCGGGCCGAGCAGCGCGATCAGCACGCCCAGGCCGAAGACGGTCGCGAGGGAGTTGGCCAGCAACTGGACTCCGACGTCCCGGGTCAGCTCGGTGGCCTGGATGCCGGAGCCGACCACCACGGCCACCAGCGCCGCTGTCCCGACGGCCTCGGCCGCCGCCCGGCGCACGAGGGGCGCCCGCCCGCTCATACTCCGGCCTCCACGGGAACGGCGGGGGTCTGGAGCAGATCGGACAGCCGGGCCAGGGCGGCGGGGAGCACCCAGTAGTACACCCAGGTCCCGCGCCGCTCCGAGCCGACCAGGCCGGCCTCTCGCAGCACCTTCAGATGGTGGGAGATCGTCGGCTGGGACACGTCGAACGGACCGGTCAGGTCGCACACGCACGCCTCGCCGCCCTCATGGGAGGCGATCAGCGACAGCAGCCGCAGCCGGACCGGGTCCGACAGCGCCTTGAACATCCGCGACAGCTCGGCCGCCGCCTCCTCGCCCAGCGGCTCGCGGACCATCGGCGCACAGCACACCGAGGCCTGGCCGAGCACAGGCAGACCCTCTTGTTTCGACATGGCTCTATGTTGACAGTCATCTAATCGAGTGGCAACCTCGGTCATATCGACAGACGTCGATACAGCATCGTCCCCGGATGGGAGACCGCCATGTCCCGTGTCCAGCTCGCCCTGCGCGTCGCCGACCTGGAAGGCTCGATCGCCTTCTACTCCAAGCTGTTCGGCACCGCCCCCGCCAAGCGCCGTGAGGGCTACGCCAACTTCGCCATCGCCGAACCCCCGCTCAAGCTCGTCCTGATCGAGGGCGAGACCGGGCAGACCACCCGCCTGGACCACCTCGGCGTCGAGGTCGCCGCCACCGAAGAGGTCACCGCCGCCACCGAGCGGCTGAAGGAGGCGGGCCTGGCCACCGTCGAGGAGAACGACACCTCGTGCTGCTACGCCCTCCAGGACAAGGTCTGGGTGACCGGCCCCGGCAGTGAACCCTGGGAGGTGTACGTGGTCAAGGCCGACGCCGACACCCGGGACAAGGCCGCCGGCACGCCGGACGCCTGCTGCGGCACCACCGCCTGCTGCACGCCCGACGAGCAGGCCACGGACCCCGCACAGACCCCGGCCGAGGCGAAAGCCGCCGCCGGATGCGCCTGCGCCGGCTGACCGGAGGCGTCTTGCCTCCGGGTGGTGACATCGGGTGGCACCGGTAGGCCGCGGAGCCGCTCGGCGACGAGCAGCCGGGCGAGGCGGGCCCCGCGCCGCGTCGACGGCACGAGCTGGACGAACGTTCGTGCGGTGGCCGGGAGTTGGGGCGTGCTCGCGTTCACGGTCCCACCGTGGCGGGCACCCGGCGGCGTTGACCAGCGGTGCGCCTCGTACGCTGCGTCAGCGTACGGGCACATTCGGTGGACTGTACGCGGGTCTTTCCGTCACGCTGGGTGAGTCGATCGCGGGAGATCGCGCACGCACAGCACCTGGAGGGGCCGCGTATGACAACCGACAACGCCGCAGCGATGGGCAACACCGACTGGGAGCGGGAGCCCGATCCCTCGGACAGCCTGCGGACCTTCGGGGCCGTCGTCCAGGCCCTCCGGGAACACGCGGGGCTCAGCCGGGCCGAGTTCGCGGAGCGGGTCCGCTTCTCCAAACACACCGTGGAGTCCGTGGAGCTGGGGCGGCGCATGCCGGACGAGTCCTTCGTGGAACGAGCGGAGGAGGTCGTGGGCAACACGGGCGCGCTGCGGAAGGCAGCCCGGCATCTGACGCGGGGCGAGCCGGGGCTGGCCGCGTGGTTCCGCCGCTGGGCGCGGCTGGAGAAGGTGGCGGTCAGCCTGTGCACGTACGAGTGCAGGCTGGTGCCGGGGTTGTTGCAGTCGGAGGGGTACGCGCGGGCGGTGTTCGACAACAGCATCCCGCTGCTGACGGATGGGCAGTTGGAGGCCCAGGTCAGCGCTCGTCTGGAGCGGCAGAAGATGCTGTACGAGCGTCCGCACGTCCCTTTCAGCTTCATCGTGGAGGAGTCCGTGTTCCGGCGGAACCTGGGCGGGAGGGAGGTGACTCGGGAGCTGTACGACCAAGTCCTACGGCTCAGTGCGCCGCGCAACGTAACGCTGCAACTCGTGCCGCTGGAAGCGGAGGCGCATGCCTGCCTGGATGGTCCGATGCGGCTCTTGGAAGCCCCTGATGGCCGACGGATCGGCTACTCCGAAGGACAGCAGAACGGGCGGTTGATTGCCGACCCGAAAGAGGTGGGCCTCCTCCACCATCGCTATGACACACTGCGCTCGCAGGCCCTGAACCCCAAAGACTCGCGGGGCTTGCTGGAGCGACTGCGAGGAGAGCTATGAGCGCGACGGAACTCGTCTGGTTCAAGTCCAGCTACAGCGGCACGCAGGGCGACGACTGCGTGGAGGTCGCCGTCACCGAGCAGGCCGTTCACGTGCGGGACTCCAAGGACAAGCACGGACCTCACCTCACCCTCGGCCGCGACGCCTGGACGCGCTTCGTACGGTTCGCCGCCACCGACGGCTGAGCTCTCTCGCGGGCCCAGCCGTCCGACGGCAGTACCTCAGCCGGCCTCGGGCCGGAGCTGGTGACGCAGACCCCGGCCCGGCGGCCGTATGAGGGTCGAGGTGTGGTTCTCGCCATCCGCGAGGGGACTCTCCGGGCTGAGCCCAGCCGCCGCCAATCGGCTGACGCACGGGGTGGGTCGAGGGTCCGGGTTCTGCGGTCGCCGGGACGATACGGCTATGACACCCGGGGAAGGCGCTGGTGAAAGTTCGGCGACGGCGGGACTCGTCCTGCTGACACTCGCGGCCGGGCAGTTCCTGATGGCACTCGACTGCTCGGTCATGAACGTCTCGATCGCCACGGTGGCTGATGATGTGGGTTCGACCGTGACCGGTATCCAGGGCGCGATCACGGCCTACACGCTCGTGATGGCCATGCTCATGATCCCCGGCGGCAAGGTCGGCGCGCTCATCGGCCGCAGGCGTGCGTTCACGATCGGCTGCGGCATCTACGGCTGCGGATCCCTGACGACCGCGCTCGCCCCGAACCTGCCCGTGCTCCTGTTCGGCTGGTCGTTCCTGGAAGGGGTCGGGGCGGCGCTCATCCTGCCCGCGATCGTGGCGCTCGTCGCCGGCAACTTCGCCGCAGAACGCCGGCCCGCCGCCTACGGACTCGTCGCCGCCGCAGGAGCCGCGGCGATCGCGGTCGGACCGCTCATCGGGGGTGTCGCGACGACGTACTTCTCCTGGCGCTGGGTCTTCGCCGGAGAGGTCGCCATCGTGCTGGGCATCCTGGTTCTTGCCCGCCGCATCGCCGACGCGCCGGCCGGCGAGCGCCCGCGCATCGATCTCGTCGGCGCCGTGCTCTCCGCCCTCGGGCTCGGGATCTTCGTCTTCGGCGTGCTGCGTTCGGGAGAATGGGGCTGGTTCCTGCCCAAGCCCGATGCGCCCGCCTGGCTCGGGATCTCGCTGGTCGTGTGGCTGATGCTGGCCGGCCTGGCCCTGATCTGGCTTTTCCTGCGCTGGGAGGCCCGCCTCGCAGCGCGGCGCAGGGAGCCGCTCGTGGACCCGGCCCTGCTGCGGAACCAGCAGCTCACCGGCGGCCTGACGATGTTCTTCTTCCAGTACCTCGTGCAAATGGGCGTGTTCTTCGTCGTACCGCTCTACCTGTCGATCGCGCTGGGCCTGTCCGCGCTCGCGACCGGCGCACGCATCCTGCCTCTCTCACTGACACTCCTGGCTGCCGCGATCCTGATCCCGCGTCTGCTGCCCGACGTCTCACCGCGGCGAGTGGTGCGTCTCGGTATCCTCTCGCTGCTCGCCGGCGCGGTGGTCCTGCTGTCCGCACTCGACGCGGACGCGGGTGCGGAAATCGTCACCCTTCCCCTCCTACTGATCGGGCTCGGCATGGGCGCGCTTGCCTCCCAGCTCGGGTCGGTCACCGTGTCTGCGGTATCGGACAAGCACAGCGCGGAAGTCGGCGGCATCCAGAACGCCGTCACCAACCTGGGAGCCTCGATCGGTACGGCACTGGCCGGGTCGATCCTGATCGCCGCATTGACGACGTCGTTCCTGACCAGCATCGAGCAGAACCCGGCCATCCCGGCCGAGGTCAAGAGCCAGGCGACCGTGGAACTCGAAAGCGGCGTGCCCTTCCTGTCGGACGCCCAGCTCAAGACTGCCCTCGACAAGGCGGGCACGAGCGCGGAGGTGAGCCGGGCCGCGATCGACGCGAACGCCGCGGCCAGGCTCGACGGCCTTCGCGCCGCACTCGCCATCCTCGCCCTGGCTGCTCTCCTGGCGATGTTCTTCACGCAGCGGATCCCGAAGACCCAGCCTCGCTCGGCGCAGCCATAGACACCGCCGCGTCGTACGCGGCGGTGTGCGACGCCCCATCCCCGGCGGTCTGATCAACCAGCGTCATCGCAACGGCCGAATGGCGTCGGGAACAGACGGGGCAAGAAATTATCGAAGAAAGTGTGCATTATTGGTATATGTCCGACCCGAATGAATTTCCCGCCTCGAATCAGCGCCGATCCGGCGGTGTGCCTGTGCGGCCCAAGACGGTGGCCGTTGCCGTGATCGCGGTACTGGCCATCTGGTTCATCGCCATCAACACCGGTTCGGTGAAGATCCACCTCTACTTCTCCACCGTCATGGCCCCCCTGTGGATTGTGCTTACAGCCACGGCGATCGGCGGTGCGCTGATCGGATGGTTCGGCAGCCATCGCGCCGCCAAGAACCGAAACCGACGCCGCGCAGAGCAACCCCGACGGCGACGCTGACGGCCTCGCCGCGCACGGCTGAGCCCTCTCGGGCCCCAGTCGTCCGAAGCGACCGTGCGCTCGGGGTGGCCGCAGCGGCACTGGAGATCCTCGGCCCGGTGGACCTCTCCCCGTCGCCCTTGCCGAGTCGGGGTCCTTCCCGACCCGCACCCCGCACAACGACAAAACCCCGCGATCTCAGAGAAACCGCGGGGAAGTGGTGTGTGTCCGAGGGGGGACTTGAACCCCCACGCCCGATAAAGGGCACTAGCACCTCAAGCTAGCGCGTCTGCCATTCCGCCACCCGGACCGGGTGTGTCACCGGAGCCTCGGGGCCGTGGCGACGAGGTAAACCATAGCAAAGATCCGGATGGGGCGATCACCGTGAGGGCGGCCGAGGGAGGAGGCGGCCCGCGCAGGGAGTGAGCAGGAGGACCGACCAAACGGGGAGCCTTGGGGGAGGTGGGGTGGCGGGGGGAGGATGGGGTGGCGTCCGCCGACGGGGGAGGGCGGCGCGTGCGGGATGGCAGGGCAGTAGCCGGCGAGTGAGGAGATGGCGTGGGCGAGTCGAAGAGCGCAGGCGTGACGGGCGAGGACGAGGTCGTCGGCCTGTGCAGTGAGCTGATTCGGATCGACACCAGCAACTACGGGGACCACTCGGGGCCGGGCGAGCGGGCCGCGGCCGAGTACGTCGCCGAGAAGCTGGCCGAGGTCGGGCTCGATCCGCGGATCTTCGAGTCGCACCAGGGCCGGGCGTCCACGGTGGCGCGGATCGAGGGGGAGGACCGGTCGCGGCCCGCACTGCTGATCCACGGCCACACCGACGTGGTGCCGGCCAACGCGGACGACTGGACGCGGCACCCGTTCTCCGGGGAGGTCGCCGACGGCTGCGTATGGGGCCGGGGCGCGGTGGACATGAAGGACATGGACGCGATGACGCTCGCGGTCGTCCGCGACCGGCTGCGCAGCGGGCGCAAGCCACCGCGGGACATCGTGCTGGCGTTCGTCGCGGACGAGGAGGCCGGTGGTACGTACGGGGCCCGGCACCTCGTGGACCGGCATCCGGATCTGTTCGAGGGGGTCACCGAGGCGATCGGCGAGGTCGGCGGCTTCTCGTTCACGGTCAACGAGAACCTGCGGCTGTACCTGATCGAGACCGCCGAGAAGGGCATGCACTGGATGCGGCTCACCGTGGACGGCACCGCCGGGCACGGGTCGATGACCAACAAGGACAACGCGATCACCGAGCTGTGCGAGGCGGTCGCCCGGCTCGGCCGGCACGAGTTCCCGGTACGCGTCACCAAGTCCGTGCGCGGTTTCCTCGACGAGCTGTCCGACGCGTTCGGCGTCGAGCTGGACCCGGAGGACATGGAGACCACCCTCGCCAGGCTCGGCGGCATCGCCAAGATGATCGGCACCACCCTGCGCAACACCGCCGCCCCGACCATGCTCGGCGCCGGCTACAAGGTGAACGTCATCCCCGGCCAGGCCACCGCCCACGTCGACGGCCGGTTCCTGCCCGGGTACGAGGAGGAGTTCCTCGCCGACCTCGACCGCGTCCTCGGGCCGCGGGTGAAGCGCGAGACGCTGCACTCCGACAAGGCGGTGGAGACCGACTTCGACGGCTCGCTGGTGGACGCCATGCAGGCGGCGCTCAAGGCCGAGGACCCGATCGCCCGCGCCGTGCCGTACATGCTCTCCGGCGGTACCGACGCGAAGTCCTTCGACGACCTGGGCATCCGCTGCTTCGGCTTCGCGCCGCTGCAACTGCCGCCGGAGCTGGACTTCGCCGGGATGTTCCACGGCGTGGACGAGCGGGTGCCGGTGGAGGGCCTGAAGTTCGGCGTACGGGTTCTCGACCGCTTCATCGAGAACTGCTGACCGTTCGACCGTCTGTACCCGTACCGGCGGTTCCGTCGCCGGTACGGGTGAATGGCGCGGTTCATTCGTAGCTCTATTTCCTCCGGGGTCGTTACGACGTGTGTGGTCCGAGGCTGAGATCACATGTCCCCGTAGGAGGAAGCTCATGATGAAGAAGGTCGCCGCTGTCGCGGCTGCCGCCGGCGGTCTGGTGCTCGCGGGCGCGGGTCTGGCTGTCGCCGACTCCGGCGCGCAGGGCGCCGCCGTCCACTCCCCGGGCGTCGTGTCGGGCAACACCGTCCAGATCCCCGTCGACGTGCCGGTGAACGCCTGCGGCAACACCGTTTCCGTGATCGGGCTGCTCAGCCCCGCCTTCGGCAACGACTGCGTGAACCAGTAGGACCCAGCCCCGCTTCGGCCGCCGGCGGCCGAGGCCGGGGCGGCCCCGGGCGCCGCTGAGCCGCGCTCCCGGGGCGCTCGCCATTTCCGGGGGCCGCGCTCATCAGGGCGCGCAGGGTTGCGCTCTGGAGCGACGGCCGTTCCGGTCGACAACGAAGGTAGGGAAAGTCATGCGACAGGTCGCGACGAAGGGCCTGCTCACCGTGGTGGCCACCGGTGGGGTGATTGCTGTGGGCGGCGGTCTGGCCTACGCCGACAGCGCAGCGTCCGGTACGGCGGCGGATTCACCGGGCCTGCTGTCCGGCAACTCCGTGCAGGTCCCGGTGCACGTGCCGATCAACATCTGCGGCAACACCGTGAACGTTCTGGGCCTGCTCAACCCCGCCCACGGCAACTCCTGTGGCAACACGTCCTCCCCGGGAGAGGGCGCCACGGCCACCGGAGGTGCCTCCCGATCGCCGGGACTCGGTTCCGGCAACTCCGTCCAGGCCCCGGTCGACATCCCGGTCAACGTCTGCGGGAACACGGTGACGGTGATCGGCGGGCTCAACGCGGTGAACGGGAACGCCTGCGGGAACGGGGCGACCCAGCCCGGGAACCCCGGTCCGGGCAATCCGGGCAACCCCGGGAACCCGGGCAACCCCGGTCAGCCGGGCAACCCCGGCAACCCCGGTCAGCCGGGCAACCCCGGTAATCCGGGCCAGCCGGGCAACCCGGGAACGCCCGGAAACCCGGGTCAGCCGGGCAACCCCGGACAGCCGGGCAACCCCGGTAACCCCGGGAACCCGGGCACCCCGGGTACGCCCACCCCGGCCCGGCCCGGCACCCCGCACGACCAGGCCCGGAACCCCGTCGCCGCCTCCCACCTCAGCCCGTCCACCGGCGGTACGGGGAGCCTCGCCCACACGGGTACCGAATTCGTCGGCGTAGCAGCCCCCGCCGCCGGCGCGCTGCTGCTCGGCGGCGCCCTGCTCTACCGCCGGGGCCGCGCCGTCCGGCGCTGAGCCGACGCCACGAGCCGCACGGAACCCGAATCCCGAGCCGCACCGGCGGCCCCGGGCCTGCGGGGACCCGAACGAAGGAGATCCGGTCGTGGGGGGGGGGGGGGGGG
>NZ_DATDBG010000205.1:0-5044 GCF_036524955.1 Streptomyces sp. | reverse complement strand
CCCCCCCCCCCCCCCCCCCCCACCGCCGTACTCGGCGCACCACGTACGTGCCAGGGGTGCGTTGTACGAGGCCGCGATGTGCCTTGCGGCCGCTTACCGCCGGGGAAGGCGCGTGGTGAGGTCGTAGAGGCGGGTGATCTGGTCGGCTCGCCCGTTGTCGTCGCTGACGAGCAGCAGGCGCAGCCGCCCGTCGGGCGTGCGGCCGGTCACGGTGACGCCTTCGATGTTGTCGAGCAGCGGGTTGGGCTGGGGCTGCCTGGCGGCGGCGCCGAGCGAGGGGCAGTCGCCGATGTCGGCGAGGAGGGTCTTGCGGACGATGCGTACGGCGTGCTGTCCGGTCAGGTTCTCGATGTCGCTGACGTCCGAGGCGTGGCCGGGGTCGGCGAGGTAGAGGCGTACCGTGTTGCCGACGTTCGGGGTGTAGCCGCGCTCCAGTACGAGCAGGCGGCCGTCGTCCGCCGGTGAGATGTCGGAGATGTCCAGCCCGGCGTCGGCGCGGTAGGCGTGCTGCGCGCCGAGGCGGAAGTCGGTGGACCGCTGAACGCGCTGCCAGGTCTGGAAGCGGCGCAGGTCGGCGTCGTCGCCGGTGAGGGCGCCTTCCATGGACGCGATCAGGGTCCGGCCGCCGGGCTGGAGGGCCAGGCCCTCGAAGGTGAGGTTGCGGGTGGCCCGCCCGGCCGGCGCGACCTGCAGCTCGGCCGCCGCCCGCAGCCGGCCGATCAGCTCCCCGTTGCGGGAGTAGCGGCGGACCGAGGAGTCGATCTCCGAGGTCACCAGCCGGGTGCCGTCGGCGTCCACCACGACCGCCTCGGAGTCCAGCCGCGCGTCGTTCTCGTCGGCCAGCGGGAGGACGGAAGTGGGCTGCCTGGTCCGGGAGTCCAGGGTGAGCATCGACGACTTGTCGGAGACCGTGACGAGGTGCCCGTCCGTGTCGACCGCGAGCCCGGACAGCTCGCCGACGACGGCACCGTCGAAGGTCGTCTTGTCCAGCGCGTCCGAGAAGCCGTCGATGGTCGTCCACGGGGAGCAGGCGTTGGCGGTCGGGCCGTTGCCTCCGTGATCGTCGGTGTCGGCGTCGGCGGTGGGAGCGGTGAGGGTCAGGCAGGAGGCGGCCACGAGGAGGGAGGTGGCGGCGCTGATCAGGCGAGGGTGCAAGGTGGGGCTTCTCTCAGTGCGAGGTGCGAGGTGCGAGGTGCGAGGTGCGAGGTGCGGACGTCGCGGCGGGTACGGCGAAACGTTGGCATATCTGATCTACGCGCGTCGATAGGTATCCGCCAGGGAAAAAATTCCTCTCCGGAGAGGGTCGTGGCAACCGTGTCTCGCGGCGACAGCGACGGTGACCTCCGGGTCGTCGGGTCGTCGGTGAAGGTTGAGACGGGCCGACTCCGGATCGACACCGCGTCGCCGAACCGCTAGATTTTATTCATCTAAATATTTCGATATATGAAAGCTGGTCAGGGCGAAGGTTCTGGTGATCGGCGCGGGCGCACTCGGACAGGTCTTCGGCCTGTGGCTCACCAAGGGCGGCGCGGCCGTCAGTTATCTGGTCAAGCCGGGTCAGGACGGGTGGACGGCGGATGGGCGGACACTGTTTCGGCTGCGGCGGCCGGGAAAGCCGCTCGCTCAGCACCTGCGTCCCGACCGGGTGGCCACGGACCTGACCGACGGCGCATGGGACCAGGTCTGGCTGTGCGTGTCCTCGACCGCTCTCCACGAACCGTGGGTACCCGCCCTGCGGGAACGCGTCGGCGACGCGACGATCGTAGCCATCGGCCAGGACGCGCACGACCGGCCGACACTGGCACGTACGTGTGGCCGGACGAACAGATCGTCCAGGTGGTGCCGTCCGTGCTGGCCTACCATGCGCCGCTGGTCGACGAAGTGCCGACGGCCGGCGTCGCGTACTGGCTGCCGCCCGGTGCGGCACCCGTGGTCAGTGGCACCGAAGACCGGGTGCGGCCGGTGATCGCGGCGCTGCGGGCGGGGGGCGTCCGGGCCCGGAAGGCAGGCCGGGCCGGCACCGGCGAACTCGGTGCGGCCCAGCAGATGCCGTATGTCGCGGCGCTGGAGATCGCCAGCTGGTCTCTGCCGACCCTTCGCGTCGGACTGAGCCTGCCCGCCTCGGCCGCCGGCGAGGCGGTCGCGGTGGTCGCCGCGCTCAGCAGCCGCAAACCGCCCCGGGTCGCCCCGCCATGGCTGGTCGGCGCCGCCCTCCGGCTGCTTCCCCGCCTGGCTCCGTTCGACCTGCCTCGCTACCTCGAAGCGCACTTCACCAAGTTGGCCGCGCAGACACGTGAGATGCTGGACGGGTGGATCAGCGAGGGCGAATCCTGCGGGCTGCCGGTGGCCCGGCTCAAGGAACTCCGTCAGGCCCTGCCGCCCGTGGTACCGAGATGACGGTCTCGGCGCAGGACATCGTCGTCCGCTTCACCCAGAGCCAACCGCTGTTCACCGCACTGGGCGATGAGCGCAGGCAGGCCATCGTCGTCCTGCTGCTGAACTCCCGCACCCCGCTCAGTGTCGGCGAAATCGCCACGCGGATGAAGCTGTCGCAGCCCGCGGTCTCCCATCACCTGAAGATCCTCCGCGACGCCCGGCTGCTCAGCGTCGAGCGCAGGGGCACGCTGCGGCTGTACGCATTCAACGCCGCCGAGGTCGCGGGGGTGCTGACGCCGATGAGGGAACTTGTCGAGCTGATCACCGAGTGCACGGCGCCGGACGGTTAGTGCTCCAGGGGCAAATGTCGCCCGGCTCTCCCCGCTCAAGCACCGCAACCTGAACCTGCTCGGCCGCTACAGCTTCACGGCCTCGACGCCGACCGCCGGCGCCCTGCGCCCGCTGCCGCGACCCGGACGCGCCGGAGCTGGACGAGGACGACGACGGTGGGCAGGAATGACCTCGGGCTGCTCCCGCGGAGCGGCGAGCAGGACCTTCCGGATCACCGAGTGCTGAGGCCGGGCACGTCCTTCCCGCGAAGACTCGGCAAGATTCTTCCAGGTGACGGGGTATCCCAGGGCACGCGCGTGGGCCGGGCCGGAACCATCGAGATCACCGCCGACGAGGACGGCACCGTCTGGGTCGGCGGCGCTGCCACTAGCTGTATCCGCGGCACCATCACCCTCTGACCTGTACAGAACGAGCCGCCGGAACGGGTACGGGCGGTAAGGTAAGCGCCCTCTCTGCTCCGCCTGTACCCGCCCGCTCCGTCAGTGCGCTTGAGCAGCGCCCGCTGATCCCGCCGGGGGCCATGCGCGCGGGTAGGGCATGCGCAACGCATCGGGAGCCACAGGGGTGTGGTCGGCAGCTGCGTTGAACACCAGCAGCAGGTCCACTGTCAGGAAGGCCGCCAGAGTCGTCGTGCCCATCGATCGTTCCCTCTCGCATTTCTTGCTCTGGAGGGAAGCTAGGCCCGATACGTCCGAAAATGTTTGCGTCTTTACCCCCCGATCGTGTCATGTGGGGGAGAATCTTCTCCATGGACGCCTTGGACCGGAAGATTCTTACCGAGCTGCAGTTCGACGGCCGTCTGACGGTCACTGAGCTGGCCGCTCGCGTGCAGCTCAGCGTCTCGCCCTGCCACCGCCGCCTGCGCGACCTCGAACGTGAAGGCGCGATCCGCGGCTACCGGGCCGTCGTCGACCCGGCCGCCGTCGGCCTGAACTTCGAGGCCCTCGTCTTCGCCACCCTGCGCTGGGAGACCCCCGACACCGTCACCGCCTTCGAAGAGGCCGTGGCCGCCGTCCCGCACGTGCTCCAGGCACAGCGCCTGTTCGGCGAACCCGACTACCTCCTGCGGGTCGCCACCACCGACCTGGCCGCGTTTCAGCAGCTCTACGACCAGCAGCTCGCCCGACTGCCCGGCGTCCAACGCCTGACTTCCACCCTGGTCATGAAGAACGTCGTCCAGGACAGACCTCTGCCCGAATAGCCGCGCCCCCGATCCCCGAGCCCCCCTGTCGGCAAACGGTCGTTTGACGACAGGCGTCCGACGCGTCCAATGAACCCGTGCAATCCGGGGGTTCGCGGCGGCCCGAATCCAATCAGATCCGATGGTGATTGATGACAGGGTTTGACGACAGATAGGGTCCCAATCCTCCCTACGGAAGGGGTCCACGAGTGGCGAACCTGGTCTACAAGCGGGTCTCGACCGACCAGGAGTCGACCGACCGTCAGAACCGCGTCCTGGACGAGGCCGGGATCGAGGCCCGGTCGTCTTCGAGGAACAGGCCGGGACCTCCAGCCGCCTCCACCCGCTGGAACGGCCGAAGTTCGGCGAGCTGCTCGCCTGTGCGCGACCGGGCGACACCGTGCACATCTCGGAAATGTTCCGCCTCGTACGCGGCACCGGGCATGCCGGGTACGAAGGAGCGAACCCCTGTGGCCACGCGGCGACCCGCGGCACGCGGATGCGCGGGAAGCCAGGCCGGCCCGGGAAGACCCGCACGGGCGTGCCGTGGTGTGCGGGCCAGGGCTAGGAGGGGATCGCGGCGGCCTCGTGGTGCGGGGTGGCCGCCCCGTGCGGGGTCGCGTCGTCGCCCTGCGGGCCGAGCTGGCCGAGCAGCGTGCTGAGGACGCGGTGCACGGTCGGGTCCACCACCGTGTAGTACATGAACGTGCCCTGCCGACGCGCCTTCACGATGCCGGCCAGCCGCAGCTTGGACAGGTGCTGGCTGACGGCCGTCGGATTCGCCCCCACGATCTCGGCGAGACACGCCACATTCGACTCACCCTGCGACAGCGCGTACAGCAACCGCATCCGTGTCGGGTCACTGAGAATCCGCAGGACGTCGCATGCCTCGTCGATGACCTCGTCGTCCGGAACGTGGAAACCTTCGATATCTGCATGCATAGGAAGATGCTAACACCGGGGTCCCCGGGAAGCAGCGAATCCGGCCCTGCAGGCGGGCGCCACATGCCTGGCCATGCAGCCGGCCCGGCGTCCAGTGTCACGAGAAGCTGGAGCCATGGACGGAGCTGAGGGCGAAGTACCACTGTCCGGCGGCCGGATCACCCCGGGCGTGGTCCGTGTCGGCGATACGGTGCG
>NZ_DATDBG010000204.1:0-11133 GCF_036524955.1 Streptomyces sp. | reverse complement strand
CCCCCCCCCCCCCCCCCCCCCCCCCCCCCCGCGCCGTGTCTCCCGGGCTGCGCGAACGCGGTCCGCGGGCTGCGTGAGCCGGGGTCGCGGGCTTCCGGCCCGTCAGCCGTCGGTCTTCGAGCCGCCGGCCCGTGGGGCGGGGTCGCGCACGTGGTCAGGTGCGGGCGCGGGCGGCTCGGGAGATGGTGACGACGGCCTTCTCCAGGGCGTAGGCGGGGTCCGCGCCGGCGCCCTTGACGGCCGCGTCGGCCTCGGCGACCGCGCGGAGGGCGGCGGACACGCCGTCCGCGGTCCAGCCGCGCATCTGCTGCCGGACGCGGTCGATCTTCCACGGGGGCATGCCGAGGTCGCGGGCGAGCTGGCCGGGGTTGGCGCCGCGCGGGGCGGAGGCGAGTCTGCCGATGGCGCGCACCCCGGAGGCCAGGGCGAAGGTGATGCCGGGCGGTGACTGCCCGACGGACAGCGCCCAGCGCAGCCGTTCCAGCGCCTCGGCCGTACGCCCGGTGACCGCGAGGTCGGCGACCTCGAAGCCGGTGGCCTCGGCGCGGCCCGTGTAGTAGCGGGCGACCACCGCCGCATCGACGGTGCCGTCGGTGTCGGCCACCAACTGGGCGCAGGCACTGGCCAGTTCGCGCAGGTCGCTGCCGATGGCGTCCACCAGCGCCTGAGTCGCCTCAGGCGTCGCGGACCGGCCGAGGGTACGGAACTCCCCGCGTACGAACGCCAGACGGTCCGCGGGCTTGGTCATCTTGGGGCAGGCGACCTCCCGGGCGCCGGCCTTGCGGGCCGCGTCCAGCAGGGCCTTGCCCTTGGGGCCGCCCGCGTGCAGCAGGACGAGGACGATCTCCTCGGCGGGCGCGGCCAGATACGCCTTGACGTCCTTGACGCTGTCCGCCGGGAGGTCCTGGGCGTTGCGTACGACGATCACCTTGCGCTCGGCGAAGAGCGAGGGGCTGGTCAGCTCGGCAAGGGTGCCGGGTTGCAGTGCGTCGGGCGCCAGGTCCCGTACGTCCGTGTCCGCGTCGGCGGCGCGGGCTGCGGCCACCACCTCGCGCACGGCGCGGTCGAGCAGCAGGTCCTCCTGGCCCACGGCAAGGGTCAGCGGGGCGAGCACGTCGTCTGAAGCGGTCTTCCTGGCCATCGCGGTCCAGCATCCCATGGACGTCCGACACCTGGGCGGCCTCTGGCACCTGGGCCCCTGGCGCTCGGACCTCTGAGCCCGGACCTTCGGCACCGCGGCGCGGGACGGCCCGGGGACAATGTGCCGGTGAGCGACGAACGACATGTGCTGGTGCTGCCCGACCGCGACGCGGCGGAGGAGGTCGCCGGGCTGCTGTCCGACCGGTTCGCCCTGCACGGCGCGCCGCGCCTGGTGCGCGACGCGCTGGCGGGCGAGGACGACGCGGAGGACGCGCAGTGGCTGGTGGTCGTGGAGGACCCGGCGGGCGCGCTCGACCGGGCCGAACTGGACGCGGTGGTGGCTCCGTTCGACGGGTGGCTTGAGTAGGTGGACCGGAGTCCGTCGACAGGGGTTCCGCGGAGGTTCCGTACGTACAACGTTTACCGCGCGTTGAGGTTTCGCGCGCGTGGGCGACGCGCGTAGAGGAAAGGATTGTCGACGGGTACATGCCAGATCGATCTCCCATCAGTCGGGTAATCCGGAAGGCCGGAGGGGCACGATGGAGCACGCAGAGGAACGCGGCAGGAGCAAGAGAGGCCGACGGCGGGCCGCCGTCGCGGTGAGCGGTGTGGTGGCCGTGGCCGGCGCGCTGCTGACGCCGTACGGGGGCACGGCGCACGCGGTGTCGCCGGACGTGGTGGTCAGTCAGGTCTTCGGGGGCGGCGGCAACACCGGCGCGCCGTACACCAACGACTTCATCGAGCTCTACAACCGCGGCACCACCGCCGTGTCCCTGTCCGGCTGGACGGTGCAGTACGCCTCGGCGGCCGGGTCTTCCTGGTCCAAGACGGCGTTGTCCGGCAGCATCGCACCGCACGCCTACTACCTGGTCCAGGAGGCCGCCGGCGCCGGTGCCGGCTCGGCGCTGCCCACGCCCGACGCGACCGGCACCATCTCGATGAGCGCGACCAGCGCCAAGGTGGCCCTGGTCACCAACGCGACCGCGCTGACCTGCAGCACGGGCTGCGCCACGCAGCCGGGTGTGCGGGACTTCGTCGGCTACGGCAGCAGCGCCAGCTCCTACGAGGCGGCGCCGACCGGCACCCTGTCCAGTACCACCGCCGCCCTGCGCGCGGGCTCGGGCGCCACCGACACCGACACCAACTCCGCCGACTTCACCGTCGGCGCGCCCGCCCCGCGCAACTCCAGCTGGGGCTCCGGCGGCGGCACCCGCATCCACGACATCCAGGGCACCACCCACATATCCCCGTTCAAGGCACAGACGGTCAGCGCCGTCCCCGGTGTGGTCACCGCCAAGTCGACCACCGGCTTCTGGTTGCAGGACCCCGCGCCGGACACGAACCCGGCCACCAGTGAGGGTGTCTTCGTATACACCAGCACCGCGCCCACGGTCGCGGTCGGCGACTCGGTGACGGTGAGCGGCACGGTCAGCGAGTTCCGGCCCGGTGGCACGGGCGGCACGACCAATCTGACCACCACCGAGATCACCTCCCCGACGGTCACCACGGTGGCGCGGGGCGTCCCGCTCCCGGCGGCGACCGTCGTCGGCTCCGGGGGCCGGGTCCCGCCCGGGACCGTGATCGACAACGACGCCACCGGGGACGTGGAGACCAGCGGCACGTTCGACGCGGCGAGCGACGGCATCGACTTCTGGGAGTCGATGGAGGGCATGCGGGTCCAGCTCACCAACGCGGCCGTGGTGGGCCCGCGCAGCTCCTTCGGGGAGGTCCCGGTGGTCCCCGCCGGCAGCACCACCCGAACCAACCGCGGCGGCATCGTGTACCAGTCCGGCGACCCCAACCCGGAGCGGGTGATCCTGGACGACGTGCTGGCGCCCACCCCGACCGTGAACGTCGGGGACACGCTGACCGGCGCCACCCTCGGCGTACTCGACTACTCCTTCGGCAACTTCGAGCTTTTCGTCACCGCCACCCCCGCGGTCACCAGCGGCGGCATCGCCCAGGAGACCACCGCGACACCCACGGCGGGCCAGCTGTCCACCGCCACCTTCAACGTCGAGAACCTGGCCCCGGCCGACGCGCAGACCAAGTACGACGGTCTCGCCCGGCAGATCGTCACCAACCTCCAGGCCCCCGACCTGGTGGCGCTGGAGGAGGTCCAGGACAACAGCGGGGCGACGGACAACGGCGTGGTCGCCTGTGACCAGACGATGACCAAGCTGATCTCCGCGATCACCGCGGCGGGCGGCCCGAGTTACACCTACCGGCAGATCAACCCGACCAACAACGCGGACGGCGGCGCGCCGGGCGGCAACATCCGCCAGGTGCTCATGTACCGCACCGACCGGGGTCTCGCCTTCACAGACCGGGCCGGCGGTACCGCCACCACGGCCGACGCGGTGGTCGACACCGCCGGTGTGCCGTCCCTGAAGTACTCCCCCGGCCGGATCGCGCCGGCCGACTCGGCGTGGTCCTCCAGCCGTAAGCCGCTGGCCGCGGAGCTCACCTGGCAGGGGAAGACGGTCTTCGTCATCGCCAACCACTTCAACTCCAAGGGCGGCGACCAGCCCCTGTTCGGGCACTTCCAGCCGCCCGTCGCGTCCTCCGAAACGCAGCGGCACAACCAGGCCACGCTGGTGAAGAACTTCGTCGACCAGATCCTCGCGGTGGACGCGAGCGCCTCGGTGATCGTGCTCGGCGACCTGAACGACTTCGAGTTCTCCCAGACCACGGACATCCTGACCGCGGGCGGCTCGCTGGTGGACCTGCCCCGCACGCTTCCGGCGGCGGAGCGGTACACCTACGACTACCAGGGCAACTCGCAGGTCCTGGACCACATCCTGATCTCGCCCAGCCTGGCGGCGAAGGCGTACGGCTACGACGTGGTCCACGTCAACTCCGAGTTCGCCGCCCAGCTCAGCGACCACGATCCGCAGGTGGTCCGCATCCCGCTCCTGTAACCGGGGCCAACGGGTCCGCACCGCACCCCCGGGGTGCGGACCCGCCGTCACGGTCCGCAGGCCCGGTCCCGGACCGCCGCCCCGGCCGCGCCCGCGACGGTCCGGGCGGTCCGGGCGGTCCGGCACCGGCGGAACGGTCCCTCGCGCGGCAGCGCTGTCACCCGGGCGGCGAGTGCGCCCACGGCGGCGGCCCGCCGCGGCTTCTCCCGGCGGGCGGACTCCGCGTGCTCCGGCGAGTACCGGCCGCAGTTCGGCCGGGCTGCTCCCGTGGACCGCGATCGGGCCGTCGGTGTCCGTCCGCAGTACCGTCGCGCCCAGCGCCCGCAGCGCGGCGACCGTACGGGCGGCCGGGTGGCCGTACGGGTTTCCCGCCCCCACCGAGATCAGCGCGAGCCGCGGCCGGGCCCGGGCCAGAAGTGCCGGGTCCTGGTACGACGACCCGTGGTGGGCCACCTTCAGGACGTCCACCCGGGGCAGGTCGGGCACCGTCGCCAGCAGCTCCGCCTGTGCAGGCGGTTCCAGATCCCCCATCAGCAGCAGGGTCAGGCCGCCGGCCCGGACGAGCAGGGCCACGCTCGCGTCGTTCGGCCCGTCGTCCGGGAGGGCGGTGGCCGTCGGCGGCGGCCACAGCACCCGCCACTCCAGGGGCCCGAGCCGCCGCCGCTCCCCCGCCGACGCACGGATCACCGGTACCCCGGCCGCGGCCGCCTCGCGCCGCACCTCCGCGGCCTGCGGCGCCGGCTCACTCAGCACGGTCGTCTCGATCGCGCCCACCCGGCGGCCGTGCAGCACACCCGGCAGGCCGTCCACGTGATCGGCGTGGAAATGGGTGAGGATCAACAGCGGCACCGCGGTGACGCCGAGATCGCGCAGGCAGCGGTCGACCAGGGCGGGGTCGGGGCCCGCGTCGACCACCACGGCGGCGCCCGGCCCCGCGGACAGGGCCAGCGCGTCGCCCTGCCCGACGTCGCACATCGCGAACCTCCAGCCGCCGGGCGGCCACCCCGCCACGAAGCGGGGCAGCGGCAACGGGCGCACCACGGCGACCAGCAGGAGCAGGGCGCAGGCCGCACTCAGCCGGCGGTTTCCCGGGAGCCGCCGGACGCAGACGGTCGCGGCGGCCGTGACCACGGCGAGCAGCGCCGCTCCGGGCCAGCCGCCCGGCCAGGCGACCTCCGCGCCGGGGAGGGCGGCGCCGTGGCGGGCGACGGTGGCGATCCACCCCGTGGGCCAGCCGGCGAGCCAGGCGAGGCCGTGTGCTGCGGGCATGGCGACGGGAGCGGTGGCCAGGGCCGCGAAGCCGAGGACCGTGGCCGGGGCGACGGCCGGTTCCGCGAGGAGATTGCACGGGATCGCGACCAGGCTGAGGCGGGCGGAAAGCAGCACGATCACCGGGCCGCACGCCGCTTGCGCGGCGCCCGCCGCGGCGAGCGCCTCCGCGAGCCGGGGCCGGACCCCGCGAGCCCTGAGCGCCGCGCTCCACCGCGGGGCGAGCGTGAGGAGGGAGCCGGTGGCCAGGACGGACAAGGCGAAGCCGTAGGACCTCGCCAGGCCGGGGTCGTACAGCACCAGCAGGAAAACCGCTGCCGCGAGCGCCGGAATCAGGGACCTGCGGCGCCCGGTGCCGATGGCGAGCAGGGTGATCAGGCCGCAGGCGGCGGCCCGCACCACGCTGGGGCTCGGGCGGGCGACCAGGACGAAACCGGCCGTCAGCACGGCGCCCAGAAGCGCGGTCCAGCGCAGAGGGAGGCCCAGGGCCGCCGCCAGGCCGCGGCGTTCGGCCCGGACCGCTACCGCCGGGGGGCCGATCAGCAGGATCAGGACGACGGTGAGGTTGGCCCCGGAGACGGCGGTCAAGTGCGCGAGATCGGTGGCCTTGAAAGCGTCCTTCAGTTCCGGGGTGAGGGCCGCTGTGTCCCCGACCACGAGCCCCGGAAGCAGGGCGCGGGCATCCGCGGGCAGCGGCGCGGAGGCCTTCCGCAGGCCCGCGCGGAGGTGGGCGGCGAGCCGCTGCGCGGTGCTGGGCGGCGCCGTGATCCGGGGCGGTCCGTGGGCCCGCAGGACGTCGGGCGGCGCGAGCCTCGCGGTGACCGTCACCCGGGTCGACGGGATCAGGCGCAGCCACGGCTGGACGTCCCCCGCGGCGAACACCACCACCGGCGTGCGGATCCGCGTGTCCCCCACCCGCTCGGCCACCCCTTCGACCACCACGGTCGGCGGTGCCTTCGCAGCCCCGCGTACCCGGGACCGCAGTTCGAACGGGTCCCCCGTCACCCGCACCTCCACCTCCGCGGTCGCCCGCGCTCGGGCCATTCCCGGCAGGGGCCCTCTCTTCAGGTCGGCCCCGTGCAGAGCGGCGAGTCCGGCGCCGGTCACGGCGGCCAGCACGGTCGCGGCACCGGCCAGCACGAGAGGTCTTCCTTGCGGGGCGTGGGCGGGCAGGCGGCCGAGGTCCGGGTGACCGCGGAGGCCGAGGAGAAGGGCCGCCACGGCGATGGCGGCCACGGCCGCCGCGAAGACGGCCCAACCCGCGCGCGTTGCCGGGGCGATCGCCGCACCCGCCCACACGGCGATCGCCGGCCCCACCAGACGGAGATCAGGAGGTGCCTCCTGCTGCGGATTCGACGCCCCCAGCGGCGAGGCCGCCGCCGCGTGCACGGCAGCACGTTCCCTGCGGGGATCCCCTGGCCGCCCCGGCCCGGACCCACCCACGACTGTGGTTCGGCCCGCTTCGGGCTCCGCCCGGTGGAGCCGCGCTCGGCGCCGCCGGGCTCCGACATCCCGGCTGGGCGACGCCGCGGTGGCGGGGTGGCCCGACGGCCGGGAGGGTCCGCCCGGGGTGGTGGGCCTTGCCGTGGTGGTGCGCCTGCGGTTGGGGGTGGACGGACTGCTCGGCGCACGGAGGCGGGTGCGGCGGGTCATGGGTGGACCAGGGGTTTGAGGGTGGTGAATTTCCGGTCTCCGATGCCGGGGATTTGGCGCAGCTGGCGGAGGGAGGTGAAGCCGCCGTGCTGGGTGCGGAAGTCGAGGATGTGCTGGGCGAGGACGGGGCCGACGCCGGGGAGGGCGTCGAGTTGGGCGGCGGTTGCCGAGTTCAGGCTCAGAGGAGTGGCAGGGCTTGAGGGGTCGCTCGTCGTTCCTTGCGGTCCCGCGGCGGCGGGTGGGAGGAGGCCCACCAGGATCTGTTCGCCGTCGGTGAGGAGGCGGGCGAGGTTGAGGGCGGTGGTGTCCGTGCCCGGGAGGGGGCCGCCCGCCGCGGCCAGGGCGTCGGCGACGCGCGCGCCCTTGGGGAGGTGGCGTAACCCCGGTTTGGTGACCTTGCCGACGATGTCGATGACGAGTCTGGGTTCCGGGGATGCCATGGCGCGCGGAGCTTCGGCCGGCGCGGTCACCGGTGGCGGCACCGGGACCGTACGAGGGCGGCCCGACCAGTAGTGGTGGAAGGCGAGCCCGCCCGCCACCGCCGCGACCACGGCGAGGGCCAGCACGGTCTTGAACTCCAGCCCGCAGCGCACGTAGAGCCAGGCACGCAGACGGCCCACCGGTCCGGTACTGAATACCGGTACCCCGGGCGCGATCACGCCGGGTGGGACCGCGGACGCCTCTGGCGTGCCGGTACCGCCGGCCACGGCCTCGGGCGGTTCGGTCGGTGCCGGCCCTGTTCGGCCGACTTCCGCTGAACGTGGTTCGGTCATCGGCGGGCCCCCGTCCGGGTGCGAACCGCCTCGGCCGGCCTGCGGCGGACCCGTTTTCGTATCCGCCGCTCCTCGTACGACTCCGGGGTGGCCACGCGCCACGTCCGACGCGTCCGACGTCCAGTCCGGCGCCCCTCGTCCGGCGCCCGGCTGACCGCGCTCCCTGTGCGAGCCGTCACGTCCCGTCCCCGGCTGCCCCGCATCCGTGTCCGGTACCCCCCGCACGGTCCCGGGGCGCCCCGGGACCAGGGACGGCGGGTCGGCGAAGAGGGCTGCCGCGCGGTCGCGCGTTCTCGCGGCTGCCGCGCGGTCGGCAGGACGTGTGCGGTGGGGCCGCATGGCTGTGGTCGAGTCCGTGCTGTTCATGGACTCGATGGTGGACCGGATCAAGAGTCGGAAATGATCTCGTCCGGAATCTGTGGACAAGGGAGTGACTGTGGACAAGTCGGCCACCCGGATGTGTGGGTTTGTCCGGGGGTGGCGAAGGTGAAGCTCAGTGTGGGGAGATCACGACGCCCAGCAGCCCCGGACCGGCGTGGGCGCCGATCACCGCTCCCACCTCGCTGACCACCAGGTCGTCGAGGCCCGGGACGCGGTCGCGGAGGCGGTCCGCGAGGAGGGTGGCCCGGTCGGCGGCGGCGAGGTGGTGGACGGCGAGGGCGACGCGGCGGGCGCCGGCCTGGTCGACCACGATCTCCTCGAGGCGGGAGATCGCCTTGGAGGCGGTGCGGACCTTTTCGAGGAGTTCGATGCGGCCGTCGGCGAGGCGGAGGAGGGGCTTGACCGCGAGGGCGGAGCCGAAGAGGGCCTGGGCGGCGCCGATGCGGCCACCGCGGCGGAGGTAGTCGAGCGTGTCGACGTAGAAGAAGGCCGAGGTGTCGGCGGCGCGCTTCTCGGCCGCGGCGACGATCTCGTCCGGGGTGCCGCCCGCTTCCGCGGTCTCGGCGGCGGCCAGGACGGTGTAGCCGAGGGCCATCGCGACCATCCCGGTGTCCACGACACGGACTGGCACGGGGGAGGACTTCGCGGCGACGGTCGCCGCGTCGTAGGTACCGGAGAAGTCGGCGGAGAGGTGAAGGGAGACGATCGCGTCGGCGCCGGAGGTCGCCACGGCTTGGTAGGCGGAGGTGAATTCGGCGGGGGAAGGCCGGGAGGTGGTCACGGGGTGGCGCCGTTGGAGGGCTCGGGCTACGGCGGGGGCTGAGATTTCGGTGCCCTCTTCGAAGGCTTCGTCGCCGATCACCACGGTGAGGGGTACTACGGAGATGGCGTGTCGGGTGAGGGTTTCCTGGCTCAGGTAGGCCGTGGAATCCGTGATGATGGCGACATGCGGTGACATGTGCGGGAGAGTACCTCTTTCGGGGTGTGGGTGCCCTCTTCCGTGGACGGCGGGGTTCTCCCCCCGTGCGGGGGTGTCCTGGAGCGCCGGCGGGCCCGATTGAGGCTCGCCCCCGCACCGCACTCAGGCGTCCGGGGCCTCCGGCGGGCTCAGCTTGCGGGGCGGGCCGTTCGGGTCGGCGGGGACCTGGGGTGGTGGGGTCCAGTGCCGGAGAGCACTGGATTCGATGTCGATCTGGCGGGTGAGAGCGGCCAGGTCGTCGTCGGCGAGACGGCGGACGCGGTCCCGGGCGGCCCAGCGCAGGGAGTCGGCGGAGTGGGTGATACGGCGTGTGCGGTCGGTGAGGGAAGGGAGGCGCTCGGAGAGGCGGGCCTTGTCGGGCTCGCGTTCGAGGAGGGCGAGCTCGGCGTCAAGAGCGCGGGCGTGGTCGTCGAGGCGGGCGAGGAGAGCGGCGGCCTCGGCGAGGGAGGCGTCCTCGGGGTGGCGGTCGGCCAGGGCGGAGAAGGTGGCGTCGATGGATCGGCGCAGGTCGAGACGGAGTTGGACGAGTTCACCGGCCACGCCCGGGAGGGTGTACCGGCGGGCGCGGAGGCGGTTGTCCTCGATCACCCGTCGGGCCTGGACGGTGCCCCGCTCGACGCCGCGCTTGACCGCGCGCACCGTCCGCACCGTCGCGAGCACAGCGAGTACCACGAAAGCGAGGAAGAACAGGAGGGCGATGGTGCCGGCGATCTCCACGGGCGACTCCTCCGGACGGCGGACCAGGACGATGGCCCGCCGGGACGGCGGATCCAGGGCCATGGACCACGACAGCGGACCACTGCGACAGCCGGCGACGGCGGACCGGGCGGGCGATCCAGGGCGAGCGGGTACGCCACCGCCTACCGTCCACGGTAACCGCAAAGGGCAGGCCCACGGATCCGGCGGATCCCCGAACCTGCCCCTGGGGGCGACGGTCACCAGCGGCGCCCGGTCACGGGGGCACGCGTGCACAGGCGCACACCCGCGCCCGCTCACCGGCGGGCCCGGCTCACACCACGATGTTGACCAGCTTCGGCGCCCGGACGATCACCTTCCGCACCGTCGCGCCGTCCAGCGCCGCGACCACCGCCGGATCGGTCAGGGCCAGCGTCTCCAGTTCCGCCTCCGGGATGGACGGCGGGACGGACAGCCGGGCTTTGACCTTGCCCTTGATCTGGACGACGCAGATCACGGCCTCGTCCTCAGCCAGGGACGGGTCGGCGACCGGGAAGGGGGCGTGGGCGACCGAGCCGGTGTGGCCCAGCCGGGACCACAGTTCCTCGCCGATGTGCGGGGCCAGCGGTGCGATCAGCAGGATCAGCGGCTCGGCGACGGTGCGCGGGACCGGCCGGCCGGACCGCGTCAGGTGGTTGTTCAGCTCGGTGATCTTGGCGATGGCGGTGTTGAACCGCAGCCCCGCCATGTCCGAGGTCACCCCGTCGATCGCCTTGTGCAGCGCCCGCAGAGTCTGCTCGTCCGGCTCGGTGTCGACCACGGTCACCTCGCCGGTCGCCTCGTCCACGACGTTGCGCCACAGGCGTTGCAGCAGCCGGTACTGGCCGACGACCGCCCGGGTGTCCCAGGGCCGGGACACGTCCAGCGGGCCCATCGCCATTTCGTAGAGCCGCAGCGTGTCGGCCCCGTACTCGGCGCAGATCTCGTCCGGGGTGACGGCGTTCTTCAGGGACTTGCCCATCTTGCCGTGCTCGCGCTTGACGGGCTCGCCCTGGTGGAACCAGCCGCCGTCGCGCTCCTCGACCTCGGCCGCCGGGACGTACACACCGCGCGAGTCGGTGTACGCGTACGCCTGGATCATGCCCTGGTTGAACAGCTTGTGGAACGGCTCCACGGAGGAGACGTGGCCCAGGTCGAACAGGACCTTCGACCAGAACCGGGCGTACAGCAGGTGCAGCACGGCGTGCTCGGCGCCACCGACGTACAGGTCGACTCCGCCGTGCGGGGCGCCGTCCCGCGGGCCCATCGCCATTTCGTAGAGCCGCAGCGTGTCGGCCCCGTA
>NZ_DATDBG010000203.1:0-4661 GCF_036524955.1 Streptomyces sp. | reverse complement strand
CCCCCCCCCCCCCCCCCCCCGCCGCCGTAGGCCTCACGGTCGAAGAAGGGCTGTGCGGCGACCCGCATCCACATGGCCACCGGATCGTAGTCGTCGGACATCGCCACCGTGGAGACCGCCAGCCCCTCCGGCACCCCGCCCAGCGCCTGGCGCATCATCAGCCGCACGGAATTCACCGCCTGCGGGGAGCTGTCGTAGACCTCCACGCCGATCGCGAGGTACGCCTCGCCCAGGACCGGCTGGACCCAGGCGCGGCGCAGCGCCCGTACCGCGGGGGTGCGGTGCGCCGCCTGGGCGAGGAGCGCGTAGAACTGGGGGATCGGGAGGGACGGCTCGCCGATCCGGAGCGGGCCGGCCGGCAGGACGTCCAGGCCGACCGCGATACGTCTCAGATCCAGCCACGGAACGCCGACGCCGCCGTCGGCCGCGTGCGGGTTCAGCCACAGACCACAGCGGTCCGGATAGAGAGTGAGCGCTATGTCCCGCCCGGAGACCACCTCGTGCTCACGGGTCCAGCCGCTGACCGCGAGCTCACGGGGCGAGGTGAAGCAGGGCGCGTAGCCGTGGCCACCGATCTCCATGCTGCCGTACTGGGCGTCGGGCGAGCCGGGCGAGCCGTGCCACAGCAGCATCCACACCTGGCCCTCGGCGAGCGACGCGAGCAGGTTCTCGTATGCGTCGAACCGGCCGGGCGCCACCTGGAGCAGCATCCGCTCCACGTGGCCGGCCGCCGCCGCGCCGCCTTGCGCGCCCGCGATCACGTGGGACCGCCCCTTCCGCTCGTTCGGTGTTCCGGGCGCACGCCGGTGCGCCGCACGCCATCAAATCAGGTCGAGTGTTCCCGGTGGAACGCTGATCGACTCAAGCCGCCTCCCCTATATGCGGCCTATACACGGCATATACGGAGGCGGCCGGTCACTCTCGGTGGCGTCCCCCTCAGTCGCGGGCGAAGAACGGCGCCACCGTCTCCAGCATCCAGTCCCCCACCGGGTCCTGCGCCACGTCCAGCAGGATCAGGTGGACCTGCCAGGGCAGCGGCGCCGCGCCCAGCGCCCGGCCGAGCGCGTCCATGGCGGCGGCCCGGTCCTGCTCCTGCCAGCGGTCCAGTTCCACGCCGACGAACAGGCCCGGCGGCTCCTCCTCCACCGAGGCCAGCGCGCGGCGGGCGGTCAGCACCACCGGCGTGACGGCGAACTCGCCCGCCGCGGCGGCCAGGAAGTCCACCGGCTCCTCGGAGTGGTCCGGCTCCCACAGCCGGACCCGGGCGCCCACGGCCGGCGCGTCGCGCCCCGGGCGGCAGAGCTCGGCGACGGCGGCGGGCGGCAGCGGCACCCCGACGGCGCCGCCGGGGTTGACCGCGATGCCGACCAGCGGGGGCAGGCCGCGGGCGAACTCGTGCACCGGCGCGACCGTGCACGGCATCCCGTCGGCCGCCTGCCTGAACTGCTGCTCGGAGCTGAAGACCGGCACGTACGGCGCGCCGCCCAGCTCCACCGTGGGCAGGTCGAGGCCGGGTGCGTCCGGCGCGCCGCCGTTCGGCAGCGGCACCCAGACCAGGGACCGGCCCAGCACCTCCAGCAGCCTGGGCGTGGCCGAGGGGTTGCCGAGGCTCGCGGTGAGCACCTCTTCCAGCTCGTTGGCCGGCCATATGTACGGTGCCGGATTCTCCATGTCCACCCTTTTCCGCCCATGTGCCACTGTCCTGCGGGCAAACCTTAGACGAGTGAGTCCGATCCCGCCCCGTTCCGCGGGCATGCAATGATGGGCGGCACAACTTGCATACCGGCCGATGGAGGCCGCGCGGGAGAGTTCCGTCCCCCCACCCCGGGGCCGGGCGCCGAAGGAGCAAGTCCTCCCTTGAATCTCTCAGGCACAGATACCGCGCGGGCGAGGCAGATCTGAAAAGCGGACAAGCACCCGGCGCGTGAGGATGCGCGTACCGGGTCACGTCCCACCCACGGTGCAAACCGCGGCCCCACGCGGGTCACGGTGAACCTCTCAGGTTCCGATGACAGATGGGGAGGCCGCAGTGGCCTCGTCTCCGTTCCGCCGTCCTCACCTGGGAGCCCTTTCCGATGAGCGAATCCCGCGTATCCCCTCAGTCGAGCCCGTCCGGTCAGCCGGGCCCTTCCTCTGAGCCGGGCCGGCCCCGCCGCACCGCGCTCGACACGCTGCACCGCGCCCTCGGCGCGACCATGACCGACTTCGCGGGCTGGGACATGCCGCTGCGGTACGCCAGCGAGCGCGAGGAGCACCAGGCGGTACGCACCCGCGCCGGCCTCTTCGACCTCTCGCACATGGGTGAGATCACCGTGACCGGGTCCGGGGCGGGCGAGGCGCTGGACTACGCCCTGGTCGGCCACCTGTCCGCGCTGAAGGCCGGCCGGGCCCGCTACACCATGATCTGCGCGCCCGACGGCGGCATCCTGGACGACCTGATCGTCTACCGGCTCGCCGAGCAGGAGTACCTGATCGTCGCGAACGCCTCCAACGCGCAGACCGTGCTGGACGCGGTGACCGAGCGGGCGGCGGGTTTCGACGCGTCCGTGACCGACGACCGGGACGCGTACGCGCTGCTCGCCGTGCAGGGTCCGCGCTCCTCCGCCGTCCTGGCGTCGCTCACCGACGCCGACCTGGACGGGCTGAAGTACTACGCCGGGCTGCCCGGCACGGTCGCCGGCGTGCCCGCGCTGATCGCCCGTACCGGGTACACCGGCGAGGACGGCTTCGAGCTGTTCGTGGCGCCGGGTGACGCGGAACCACTGTGGCAGGCCCTGTCGGCGGCGGGCGCCGAGGCCGGTCTCGTACCGTGCGGGCTCTCCTGCCGGGACACGCTGCGGCTGGAGGCCGGGATGCCGCTGTACGGGCACGAACTGAGCGCCGGGGTGACGCCGTTCGACGCGGGTCTCGGGCGAGTGGTGAAGTTCGACAAACCCGGGGACTTCGTGGGCCGGGACGCGCTGGCGGTCGCCGCGGAGAAGGCCGCCGCCGCGCCGCCGCGCAGGCTCGTCGGGCTGATCGCCGAGGGCCGCCGCGTCCCCCGGGCCGGCTACCCGGTCACCGACGCCGCCGGCACGGTCATCGGCGCGGTCACCTCCGGCGCCCCCTCCCCCACGCTCGGCGTGCCGATCGCGATGGCGTACGTGGACGCGCCGCACGCGGAGCCGGGGCCGGCGGGGGTGGCGGTCGACATCCGCGGGACGCGGGAGCCGTACCGGGTCGTCGCGCTGCCGTTCTACCAGCGGGAGCGGTGAGCGCGCGGGGACCCGTACCACCGCCTTGATCCGTACCACCGACCTCTTTCCCGTACCGCGGCGTTCATCCCGTACCGCGGCCGGAGATCCGTACCGCGGCCCTGACCCCGTACCGCGGCCGGAGATCCGTACCGGCACCGGTGTCCGTACCGGCGCCGCCACACGCAGCGTCGCGTGACCGTCCCTGTCAGCCGAGTGGCTTACGCGAACACACCTTCACATCCGGGAGAATTCCGTCATGAGCATCAACCCTGAGCAGTTGCGTTACAGCAAGGAGCACGAGTGGCTCTCCCCCGCCGAGGCGGGCGTGGCCACCGTGGGCATCACCTCGCACGCCGCCGACGCGCTCGGCGATGTCGTCTACGTCCAGCTCCCCGAGGCCGGCGCGACGGTCACCGCCGGGGACACCTGCGGCGAGCTGGAGTCCACCAAGTCCGTCAGCGACCTGTACTCGCCGGTGTCCGGCGAGGTCACCGAGGTCAACCAGGACGTCGTCGAGGACCCGTCCCTGGTCAACTCCGCGCCCTTCGAGGGCGGCTGGCTGTTCAAGGTGAAGGTGTCGCAGGAGGAGGCGGAGCTGCTGTCCGCCGCCGAGTACGACGCGTTCATCGCACAGTGACACCCGGCGGGCTCGGCGGCCGGAGGGGCCCCGTACGAGCCCGCCCCCGCCCGCCCCGCCCTTTTCGACCCGCTTTCCGCCTCGTCCTCGACCAGGAAGACCCATGTCCCTGCTGAATCAGTCCTTGCACGAGTTCGACCCGGACGTCGCCGCCGCGCTCGACGCCGAGCTGCACCGCCAGCAGTCCACCCTCGAAATGATCGCCTCGGAGAACTTCGCGCCGGTCTCGGTCCTCCAGGCGCAGGGGTCGGTGCTCACCAACAAGTACGCCGAGGGGTACCCCGGCCGCCGCTACTACGGCGGCTGCGAGCACGTCGACGTGGTCGAGCAGCTCGCCATCGACCGGGTGAAGGCGCTGTTCGGCGCCGAGGCCGCGAACGTACAGCCCCACTCGGGCGCGCAGGCCAACGCGGCGGCGATGTTCGCCCTGATCAAGCCGGGTGACACCATCCTGGGTCTGGATCTGGCGCACGGCGGCCACCTGACCCACGGCATGAGGATCAACTTCAGCGGCAAGCTCTACAAGGTCGCCGCCTACCACGTGGACGACCGGACCGGGCTGGTCGACATGGGCGAGGTCGAGCGGCTCGCCAAGGAGCACCGGCCGAAGCTGATCGTGGCGGGCTGGTCGGCTTATCCGCGGCAGTTGGACTTCGCGGAGTTCCGGCGGATCGCCGACGAGGCGGGCGCGTACCTGATGGTGGACATGGCCCACTTCGCCGGGCTGGTCGCGGCCGGGCTGCACCCCTCTCCCGTGCCGTACGCGGACGTCGTCACCACCACGACCC
>NZ_DATDBG010000202.1:0-25533 GCF_036524955.1 Streptomyces sp. | reverse complement strand
CCGGCCTGCCGACGCACCGCTGTCGGCAGGCCGGGGCCGCCGCTGTTTTTCTGCGGAATTCCCGCGCCCGCTGCCATTTACCGCCCCCTTATTTCACCGTCCATTCGAGTGGATAGTGACCGGCGGACCGGGCTGGGGAGTTGCCTCCCGTGATCGGAGGTCGTTAGCCCGGTCGGTAGCGGTGTGCACGGACACGGGAATACGTGGCCGGCCGGCACGAGGGTCGTGGCGGTGCCAGGCGCCGCTCAGGAAAGGGAGTTCTACCGTGAAGTACTCGAAGGTCGCGGCCGTCGCTGCCGGAACGGTTCTCGCGATGGGCGCCGCCGCCCCCGCTTTCGCCGACTCCAGCGCCCGGGGTGCCGCTGTCCACTCGCCGGGCGTGGTCTCCGGCAACGTCGTCGAGGTCCCGGTCGATGTGCCGATCAACCTGTGCAACAACACCATCGACCTGGTCGGCCTGCTGAACCCGGCGTTCGGCGGCACGTGCGTCACTGCCAGCACCGGTAACTGACGTCGGCCTGACGGGCCCCGTGGTCCCGGTCAGGCACCGCCCCGGAGCGCGGAGGCCGCGCCCGGGGCGGTGCGTCGCAGCCGGCACGCGGAACGGCCGCGTGCCGTGGGTCAATCCCGAGCGGAGAGAAAGTAGTCGATGCGACAGATCCTGAGCTGGAGTGTGCTCACCGTCGCTGCCGCGAGCAGCATCCTCGCCGCGACCGGAGGCCATGCGAGCGCCGATTCCGACGCCCGCGGCGGCGCCGCCGGCTCGGCGGGCGCGCTGTCCGGCAACAGCGTCCAGGCACCGGTCGACGCCCCGGTGAACGTCTGCGGCAATACGGTGGACGTCGCCGCGGCGGGCAACGCGGCCATCGGCAACACCTGTTCCAACGGATCCCGGGCGCAGGACGCGGGGAGTTCGTCGCAGTCTCCGGGGGCCGGCGCCGGTACGGGCGCGCGCTCGGCTGCGGAGCCGGGCGGGCAGAACGCCGCCGAGGGTTCTTCCGGAGTGCTGTCCGGGAATTCCGTGGACATTCCCGTGCGCGCCCCGGTGAATGTGTGCGGGAACTCCGCGGACGCGGTCGGGGTGCTGAACCCCGCGATGGGGAATTCGTGCGCGAACGTCGGCGCGGGGTCGTCGGCGACCACGCCGCAGTCGCCGCCGCGCGGCACGCCGTACACCCCGTCGGACGGCGGCGGCCGGCCGCCGACCGGGCCGCGCACCGACGGCCGAACACCGGAGGCGCCGATCGCCGCCCAGGTAGCGGCCCCGGGCCCGGCCGCCGAGCCGGAACTCGCCGAGACGGGCGTCCACGGCCTGCAGATCGCAGCGGCGGGCGCCACCAGCGCCGCGCTGCTGCTCGGCGGGACGATGCTGTACCGCCGCAGGAGCCATGGCGGGGCGGCCGCGGTGCGTATTCGGTAGGAATTTGTACGAGAAATGCACCTCCCGTTCTTCCTCTTTTGGGTGATTGCGTGGATCACCGTTAATTCGTCGTTTCCGTTGTTGTTCGTGGTCGTTGTCCATGCCGTAAGACTTCGGCGTCCTACTGAAAGGGTGGCAAGTGAAGTATTCGAAGGTTGCGGCGGTCATGGCCGGCTCCGTGATGGCGGCCGGCGTGAGCGCACCCGCCTTTGCCGACAGCAGCATGACCGCGATGCCGACCAGCATCAACGGCGGCGTCGACCGGGTACTGAGCGAGCAGCCGCTGCAGAGGGCGGTGGACGAGACCGAGGTCGGCTCCGCGCTGGATTCGGCCACCCGGAGCGCCGGGCGCCTCCAGCAAGGGAACGGGGCCGGCGCCCTGCTGGGACAGGCGACGGGCGCGGCCAACGGCGCCGCGCCTTCCCTGCTCGGCGGCATGCCGCTGTTCTCGCTGCTCGGCGGCCTCCCGCTCGGCGGCTGACCCGTGTGCCGGCCTGCCCGCGGTGGATGTGCCCATGATCACCCGTCGGGGTGAAAGGCCGGAACCAAACCCCTCGCGAGCGGTTGATCAGATCGCTCCAGACCTTCCAGAATCGTGCATTGAGCACCAAAAAAGGACAACCATGATCAAGAAGATGCTCGCCGGTGCTGCCCTCGTCGTCTCGGTCGTCGCGGTCGGCGCCACCGCCTCCCCCGCCATGGCCATCGGCAACGACGACGGCACCACCACGGTGAACGGCAACGGCGCCACGCAGGCGTACGGCAACACGGTCACCAGCGGGGTTCAGAGCCCGGAGCTCGGTCTGGTCCAGGGCAGCCTGAACAAGCCCTGTGTCGGCCTGCCGGTCAAGGCGAACGTGGGCCCCCTTCTCGGCGCCACTCCGATCAACGTGCAGGACGTCAACGTGCTGGCCTCGCCGCAGAACCAGCAGTGCAGCGAGGGCAGCAGCCAGATCAAGCACGACGAGCCGCTGTCGCACATCGTCGACAACATCCCGGTGCTCTCCGGCAACGGCGCCGCCAACCGCTGACCCTTGCCGCCTCATCGCGGGCCGCCGGCCTTCCCCTCCCGCCGGCGGCCCGCTTTCGCATGCGCTCGCCGAATCCGTCTGTTTCGGCGGCCCGCGAACCTGGAGAAACACTGTGTGTCATCATCGAGTACGGTGGGTGATCAAGCCTCTGTCGGCTGCCGGGGTCAGGGTCCCGGGCCGGCTGTCGGCGGCTCTCGGTAGCGTGCGGTGATGGCCAAGACGACGTATTACACGGCGACGAGCGCGGACGGCTTCATCGCGGACGAGCGGAACTCGCTCGACTGGCTCTTCGAGGTGGAGGGAGGGGGTGATCGGTTCGAGGCCTTCTTCGCGGAGGTCGGCGCGTTCGTGATGGGGGCGACCACGTACGAGTGGGTGCTGGAGCACGAGCGGGTCAGCGATGAGCCGGAGAAATGGCAGGAGTGGTACGGGGCCACGCCGTGCTGGGTGTTCACCCACCGGGAGCTGCCGACGGTGCCCGGAGCGGACATCAGGTTCGTGCGTGGTGATGTGCGGACCGTGCACGACGAGATGGCGGCGGTCGCGGGAGACCGGACGATCTGGGTCGTGGGCGGCGGCGAACTCGCGGGCGCGTTCGCCGACCATGGGCTGCTGGACGAGATCGTGCTCGGGGTGGCGCCGGTGACGCTCGGGACGGGTGCCCCGCTGATGCCGCGGCGGCTCACCTCGTCGCGGCTGAGGCTCACCGATGTCGAGCGGTCGCATCAGTTCGCGTACCTCACCTACGCGGTCCGCCAACCCTGAGCCCCCTCCACCGCCCCTGAGTCCGCTGCGCGCCCGCCGAGTGCCCGCTCCCGGACGTCCTGGCGGGCGCGCAGTCCGTTCATGAGGTTGTCGACCAGGGCGATCGCGAAGGCGTCGGTGAGCGGTTCGTCCGGCACGAGGAGGCGGTTGTAGCAGGCACCCCAGAGCTGGTCGACGACGGTGCGGGGGTCGACCTCGCGGCGGATCTGGCCGCGTTCCTGGGCCCTTTCGACGGCCTCGACGGCCAGTCGGCGGCGGGCCAGCGAGTAGTGCTCGCTGAAGGCGGCGGCCAGGTCGGGGTCGGTCTGCGCCTGGCCGATCAGCTCGGCCAGCAGCCGGCCGGCGGGCGTCCGCGTCATCAGGCGGACGAAGGCCCGCAGTTGCGAGGTCAGGTCCGCCGTGATGTCCCCGGTGTCGGGGAAGGCAAGGGTCTGCTCGACAGCAACGAAGTAGCCGTCGAGGGCCAGCGCGCCCTTGGACGGCCACCACTTGTAGATCGTGGTCTTGCTCGCACCGGCGGTCTGGGCGACGCGCTCGATGGTGAAGGCGGCCATGCCCTCGGTGAGCAGGAGGTTTCCCGCCGCCTGAAGGATGTCGCGGCGTACCTCGTCGGCGGGCCTGCGGCCACGGCCGCGGCGCGCGGAATCGGTGGGTTCGGTGGGTTCGGTGGGTGAGGAGGTCACGCGACCCAGCATATATGGACGCGGCGTCCACGTGTGTGCTTATATGGACTCACCGTTCATTAAATCGCGGCGGTCTTCCGTGATCCGCTGCACCTAGGAGTCATTCATGTCCGCTGTCGTCCTGGTCACCGGTGCCGCCACCGGCATCGGCCGCCTCACCGCCGGCGCGCTCGCCGCCGCCGGGCACACCGTCTTCGCCAGCATGCGCGACCCCGAAGGTCGTAACGCCGCGCTCGCCGAGAACGCGCTCGACGCCGCGGCACGCGACGGCGGGGACCTGCGCGTGGTCGAACTGGACGTCCTCTCGCAGGAGTCGGCGGACCGGGCGGTACGTACGGTGGTCGCCGACGCCGGCCGGCTGGACGTGGTCGTGCACAACGCCGGTCACCTGATGGTCGGATTCGCGGAGGCGTTCAGCGCGGAGGAGATGGCCCGGCTCTTCGACGTCAACGTGCTGGGCACGCAGCGGGTGAACCGCGCGGCGCTGCCGCACATGCGGGAGCGTGGGGACGGGCTGCTGGTGTACGTCGGCAGCACCACCAGCGTCGTCATGCCGCCGTTCCTCGCGCCGTACGTCGCATCGAAGTCCGCTTTCGACGCGCTGGCGCTCACCACCGCGTACGAGGTCGGGCGGTTCGGCATCGAGTCCACCATCGTCATGCCCGGCCCCTTCACCTCCGGCACCGAACACTTCCCCAACGCCACTCGCCCCGCCGACCAGACGGTCACCCGCGCCTACGCGGCCCTGCAACCGCTGATGGCACGGAACGAGGCGGCGACGAGCGCACTGTTCACCCCGGGCGTGGACGCCGATCCGATGGCCGTCGCGGACGAGATCACCCGGATCGTGGCCCTGCCGTACGGCACGCGTCCCGGGCGGACCGTCGTGGACTTCACCGAGGCGGCGGTCGCCGACGTCAACGCCGTGGCCCAGCGGGCGCAGGACGGCTTCCTGACCCGGATGGGCTTCGGCGAACTGCTGCGGGTGCGGACCGGTCCGGCCGCAGCCTGACCTGCGCGCGGGCTGGGCGGCCCGCTTCCACCATCCATTCGAACGATCAGAACCATTCGAACGATTTCGCAGTGAGGGACTCCATCATGACCACCGCACAGAACAGCACCGTGGGAAGCGCCGTCGCTCCGGGCGGCACCTCGGCCGAGCCCCGGGTCGCCGTCGTCACCGGGGGGTCCGGGGGAATCGGGCGGACGGTCGTGGAGCGGCTGGCTGCGCAGGGCATGAACGTCGTCATCGGTTACGCGGGCAACCCAGCGCGGGCCGAGGAAGCCGTGCGGGCGGTCACCGCCGCCGGGGGCGCCGCGATCGCGGTGCAGGCCGATGTCGCGGACGAGGCCGAGGTCGGCGCGTTGTTCGACCGCGCGGAGGAGGCGTACGGCGGTATCGACGTCGTGGTGCACACCGCCGGAATCATGCTGCTCGCGCCCCTGGACGACCTGGACTTCGCCGACTTCGACCGCATGCACCGCACCAATGTGCGCGGCACGTTCGTCGTGGACCAGCAGGCCGCCCGCCGACTGCGCTCGGGCGGCGCGCTGATCAACTTCTCCACCAGCGTCACCAGGATCGCTCTGCCCACGTACACCGCCTACGCGGCCACGAAGGGCGCCGTCGACGCCCTCACCCTCATCCTCGCCAGGGAACTGCGCGGCCGGGACATCACCGTCAACGCGGTGGCCCCCGGCCCCACCGCGACCCCCTTGTTCCTCGACGGCAAGGACCAGGCCACCATTGACCGCCTCGCCCAGGCCACCCCGCTGGAACGGCTCGGCACCCCCGAGGACATCGCCGAGCTCGTCGCTTTCCTGGCCGGACCAGGCCGCTGGGTCAACGGACAGGTGCTCTACGTCAACGGTGGCGCGATCTAGCCGGCACGCGGGGCGAGGGCAGGGACGGGGGCGGGACCCCGGGGTCCCGGGGTCGGTCCAGGGACGCCGCCGCGGGTCCACCGGTTCCGTTTCGTTCCGTTTCAGCGGTCAGGGTCCGCCGGGCCAGGTCTCAGGGAGCCACCGCCTTGCCGAGGGAGTCGGCCCCCATCACCTTCGGGGCGCCCTTCTCGTAGAAGACATCGAGTTCGGTGACGATGAAGCCCGCCTCGCGCAGCATGTCGGGGGCGGACCGGGTGAGGTGGCATCCGGCGAGCAGCCGCCTCTGCACGGGTTCCAGCCGCCGCTGCCAGCGGCGGACCCGTTCGTCCTCGGGCGGGGCCAGCCCGTGTTCGACGAAGTGGAGTGTCCCGCCGGGCTTGAGCACCCGCCGGACCTCGCGCAGCGCGGCGGCCGGGTCCGGGATCGTACACAGCGTCCAGGTCGAGAGGGCCGCGTCGTACGTGTGGTCCGCGAACGGCAGGGACTGCCCGTCAAGACCCGCGCGCCGCACGGTGACGGACGTTCCCTCGAGCCGTTTCGCGGCCAGCTTCCACCCGATGTCGGACGGTTCCACCGCGTCCACCCGCGTCACCGCCGCCGAATAGAAGGGCACATTCAGCCCGGACCCGAACCCGATCTCCAGGACCGTGCCCGCCAGCCCGTCACACACCCGGCGCCGCAGCTTCGCGGCTTCTTTCATTCCGCAGGCGACGTCGATGATCCTCGGGACGACCCGCTCGGTGTAGACACCCATGTCAACCGCCTCCGGCTCTCACCCCTATCTTCCACCGCCCGGACCGCCGTGTTCGAGGGGCGGACGAGCGTCCCGGCGGTCTCCCGGAGCCGTGCCCGTCCGGCGCTCGTGGACGACAGGGCGCGAGGACAAAAAAACCAGGGCGCGCAAACCGTCGATCCGGACACTCCTGGGTAGGCTCCGCCGCATGGAGCACGAGTCCTTCCTCCCTGTCCCCGCCCCGCGCGTGGCGGCCGCGCTGAGCACGCCCTCCGTCGTGGCCGCCAGCCTTCCCGGGTGGCAGCCCGACGCGGAGACGGCCGGCGAACCGCGGGGGCGCCTGCGCCTGCGGGTGGGCGGTTCGACGATCACGTACCGCGGCACCGTGGTGGTGGCGGGTGACGGCCCCGCGTTCACGGTCACCGCCGAGGGGACGGAAGTGCGGGGGACCGGCGCGGTGAAGGTGACCGCCGAGGTGGAGCTGGCCCCGGCCGTCGTCCCCGAACCCGGGACGACGCTGACCTGGCGGGGCATGGCGGACGTGGACGGCCGGCTGGCGTCGTACGAGGACGCGGTCGTCGAAGCGGCCGTACGCCGTCTGCTGGACCGCTTCTCCGCCCAGCTCGCGGAGAACGCCCCCGAAGTGCCCGAACCCCCGGCGGCGCCCGCCCCGCCGGGGGCGGAAGCGGGACCCGTGGCGGAAGCCGCGCCGGAGGACGAACCCGTGACGGGCGAGGAGCCGGACGTCGTGGACGACCTGGGTGACCCCGCCGGCGCCGACCTGGAGGACTTCGAACTCGTCGAGGTCGAGGTGGAGGTCCCGGAGAGCGCCGCCGCCCTGGACGACCTCGTGCCGCCCGCGGAGGCCGCCCACGCCCGCCGTACGATGATCGGCCGCAGTGCGGAGGAAGTGGACCACGCCCCGCCGCGCGGCCGGTACGCCCCGGTTCCGCCCCCGGACTCCGGCACCGCGGCGGCGGCCGTGCGCTGGGCGGCTCCCGCTGCGGCGGCGCTGGTCGCGTCGGCCGTGGTCGTCGGCCGCGTTCTGCGACGTCGCAGGTGAGGGCGGCTACGCTCGAGATGTGGAGAACGCGACGAAGCTGACGGCGGGCGACGCCGAACTGACCTTGCGGCCCGACCAGGGCTGCCGGATCGCCTCGCTGAAGGTCGGCGGGACCGAACTCCTGCGTCAGGGCGACGCATACGGCGCCTTCATCATGGTGCCCTGGTGCGGGCGCACCGAGAACGGCGTGTTCCGCAACGGCGGCGTGACCCACCAACTCCCCGTCGACGCCGCGCCGCACGCGATCCACGGCACGGGCCGCCACTCCGTCTGGCACGAGGCGGCCCCGGCGACCGAGACCACCGCCGCGTACTACTACGACCTCGCGGACCCCTGGCCGTATCCCGGACGGGTGACGCACACCGTCGAACTCGCCCCGCACTCCCTGAGGCTGACCCTCGGCGTGGAGGCGACCGGCGACTCGTTCCCCGCGCAGGCCGGCTGGCACCCGTGGTGGCTGCGCAACCTCGGCCAGGGCGGTCAGGACGTCGAGCTCTCCTTCCGCGCCGCCTGGCAGGAGGAACGCGGCGAGAACCATCTGCCGAACGGCAACCGTATCGATCCCAGGCCCGGCCCCTGGGACGACTGCTTCGGGATGCCGGACGGCGTGGACGTCACCCTGACCTGGCCGGGCGAGCTGCGGCTTCGGGTCAGCAGCCCCGCCGAGTGGATCGTGGTCTACACCGAGCAGCGCGAGGCGGTGTGTGCCGAGCCGCAGTCCGGCCCCCCCAACGGCCTCAACACCCTGCCCCGTCTGGTCACCCCGATCGACCCGCTGGAGATCAGCACGCTCTGGTCCTGGCAGCGGATCGGCTGAGGCCCAGGTCCTTGACGCGCCCGCCCGCCGGGCCGGCCGAGGCGAACGGTTAACCTCGTGCGTATGAGCGAGGACGTACGCGCTGCCCTGCTGCGGCACATCAAGGAGAAGGCCGTCGTGCACGGCAAGGTCACCCTCTCGTCGGGGCTTGAGGCCGAGTTCTACATCGACCTGCGCCGGATCACGCTGGACGGGGAGGCCGCGCCGCTCGCCGGGCAGGTGATGCTCGACCTCACCGCTGACCTGGACTTCGACGCGGTCGGCGGGCTGACGCTGGGCGCCGACCCGGTGGCCGCCTCGATGCTGCACGCCGCCGCGGCCCGCGGGCGCCGCCTGGACGCGTTCGTGGTCCGCAAGGCGACCAAGACGCACGGGTTGCAGCGCCGTATCGAGGGCACCGAGGTCAAGGGCCGCCGGGTGCTGGTGGTGGAGGACACCTCGACCACGGGCGGTTCGCCGCTGACCGCGGTGGAGGCGGTTCGGGAAGCGGGTGGCGAGGTCGCGGCCGTCGCGGTGATCGTGGACCGGGGCGCGGCGCGGAAGATCGCCGAGGCGGGTCTGCCGTATTTCGCCGCGTACTCGCTCGCGGACCTCGGTCTGGACTGACGGAAGCCGCTCCGGACTGACCTCGCGGTAACCGCGACCGTCGACCGCCACACTCCTGACCTGCGTTTTTTCGGACCCCGCGATGTTTCACGTGAAACATCGCGGGGTCCGTCGCAGATCTGCCGCTGGCCGAGGTGGTGTATTCGTTCGAGTCTGGGAAGATGAGGGCGACGATGACGTCGCCCCCACCAGCACGACCACCCGCAGAGTCATGAGGAGCGGACACGATGCCCATCGCAACCCCCGAGATCTATAACGAGATGCTCGACCGGGCGAAGGCAGGCAAGTTCGCCTACCCGGCCATCAACGTCACCTCTTCGCAGACTCTGCACGCCGCGCTGTGCGGCCTCGCCGAGGCGGAGAGCGACGGCATCATCCAGATCTCCACCGGTGGCGCGGAGTTCCTTGGCGGCCAGTACAAGAAGGACATGGTGACGGGCGCGGTCGCGCTCGCCGAGTTCGCGCACGTCGTCGCCGACAAGTACCCGATCACCGTCGCACTGCACACCGACCACTGTCCCAAGGACAAGCTGGACGCGTATGTCCGTCCGCTGCTGAAGGTCTCGCAGGAGCGCGTGAGCGCCGGCCGCAACCCGCTCTTCCAGTCCCACATGTGGGACGGCTCCGCGGAGACCCTGGACGAGAACCTCGCCATCGCCAAGGAGCTGCTGGCCGAGGCCGTCAAGGCGAAGATCATCCTGGAGATGGAGATCACCCCGACCGGTGGCGAGGAGGACGGCGTCTCCCACGAGATCAACGACTCCCTCTACACCACCGTCGAAGACGCATTCCGCACGGTCGAGGCGGTCGGCCTCGGTGAGAACGGCCGCTACCTGCTGGCCGCCTCCTTCGGCAACGTCCACGGCGTCTACAAGCCGGGCAATGTGGTGCTGCGCCCCAGCATCCTCAAGGAGCTCCAGGAGGCGGTCGCGAAGAAGTACGGGCAGCCCAGCCCGTTCGACTTCGTCTTCCACGGCGGCTCCGGCTCCTCCCTGGAGGAGATCAACGAGGCGCTGGAGCACGGCGTCGTCAAGATGAACATCGACACCGACCTGCAGTACGCCTTCACCCGACCGGTCGCGGACCACATGTTCCGCAACTACGACGGCGTGCTGAAGGTCGACGGTGAGGTCGGCAACAAGAAGACCTACGACCCGCGCGTGTGGGGCAGGGCCGCCGAGTCCGGCATGGCCGCGCGCGTCGTCGTCGCCGCGGAGAACCTGCGGTCGGCGGGCAACAAGCGCAAGTAAGCGGTAACGCGGTACACGGTCGTCGTTGTGCGGCGGTGCGCTGGTGCACGTGCTCCGCACCACGTCGGTACGGGCGCGCGGGCGGCAGACGTGTCAAAGCACGACCAAAGCGTCAATCAGGCGTAGGAAAACGGGGCCCCTGGCATCTGCCGGGGGCCCCACGCGTGCCGCTCGGGCAGACTGGGGCCCATGGCCATTCACGAGAATCTACTCGGGGGTCCCGCCCCGACCCACCTGCCCGACGACCCCGAACCGCGCGAACTGCTCGCCTCCGGCGCGGCGCCCGCCGAGGTCGCCGCGAAGTACCCGGCCTCCTCGCTGGCGTGGGCGCAGTTGTCCGACGATGCCTTCGAGGGCGGCCGCGTCGTGGAGTCGTACGCCTACGCCCGCACCGGCTACCACCGCGGCCTGGACGCGCTGCGTCGCGCGGGCTGGCGTGGCCACGGCCCGGTGCCGTTCGAGCACGAGCCGAACCGCGGTTTCCTGCGTGCCCTGCACGCCCTCGCCCGGGCCGCGCAGGCCATCGGTGAGCAGGACGAGTACGAGCGCTGCACCACCTTCCTGCGGGACAGCTCGCCGACCGCCGCCGACACCCTGACCTGACCTAATCGATCTGACCTGACCTGACCTGACCTCCGTCCCGGCCCCGGCCGACCCGGTCACCCGGTCACCTGCCGTCGCCGAGGGCTGCTCCGCGCCGCCGTTCTCGGGCGGCGGCGCGGGGTGCGCGGCCCGGAAGAGGACTGCCTCGCCCCACCTCCCGACCTCCGGAACGTGGCCGAGATCGCAGGGCCGGTGCCCCGGCCGCCGGGCCTTGCCGGATCGGCCCGCGCAACAGATGATCTCGGCAGGCCCGGTGATCCTGGGCCGTACTCTGGAGGTAAGCCCATGTCCGACCACCCGACCGACGAGGCGGCGACCCCGAACCTCTCGTTCGACGGCACGACTCCCTACGAGGACTACGTGCAGGCGTCCGTCCTCACCCATCTGCAGCACCCGCTCTCCGACGACCCGGGCGAACTGGCCTTCCTGGTCACCACACAGGTCATGGAGTTGTGGTTCACCCTGCTCGTCCACGAATGGACCACTGCGACATCGGCGCTCCGCCACGACGACCTGCCCAGGGCGATGGCCGCACTGCGGCGCAGCCTTCCGGAACTGGAGTCGCTCAACGACTCCTGGAAACCGGTCGCCCACCTCACTCCCGCGCAGTTCAACGCCTACCGCTCCGCCCTCGGCGAGGGCTCGGGCTTCCAGTCCGCGATGTACCGGCGTCTGGAGTTCCTGCTCGGGGATAAGTCCGCGTCCATGCTCGTACCGCACAAGGGCTGCCCCGGCGCTCACGCCGAACTGGAGAAGGCGCTGACCGAACCGAGCCTGTACGACGAGGCACTGCGGCTGCTGGCCCGCCGCGGCTACCCCATCCCGGCCGCCGTGCTCGACCGCGACCCGTCGCTCAAGTACGAGCCGCATCCCGAGGTCGAGGCCGCCTGGCAGCGCGTCTACGCGGACGACGACCAGGACTCCGAGCTGATCCAGCTCGGCGAGGTGCTCACCGACGTCGCCGAACTCGTATGGCGCTGGCGCAACGACCACCTGGTGGCGACCCGGCGCGCGATGGGCGCGAAGGCCGGTACCGGCGGCTCCGCGGGGGTGGCCTGGCTGGAGAAGCGCGCCGCCAAGAACGTCTTCCCCGAGCTGTGGACGGTCCGCAGCCATGTCTGAGCCGAAGATGTCCCGGGACGGTCACGCCGCCGGCTCCGGGCTCGCCGCGCGGGCCGCCGCGCTGGACGATGCCGACCCGCTGGGCGCCGTCCGGGACCGGTTCGCGCTGGACGACGCCTCGGTGTACCTGGACGGCAACTCGCTGGGCGTGCTGCCCACCGGCGTGCTGCCGCGACTGACCGACGTGGTCACCCGGGAGTGGGGTGAGCTGCGCATCCGCTCCTGGGAGGAGAGCGGCTGGTGGACGGCGCCGGAGAGGATCGGCGACCGGATCGCCCCGCTGGTCGGCGCCGCGCCGGGACAGGTCGTGGTCGGCGACTCCACCAGCGTCAACGTCTTCAAGGCGCTGGTCGCCGCAGTGCGGATGGCGCCGGTGGAGCGCACCGAGATCCTGGTGGACGCGGCGACCTTCCCGACCGACGGCTACATCGCGCGGTCCGCGGCGCGGCTGACCGGGCGCACCCTGCGGGCGGTTCCCGTGGACGGGATGACGGCCGCGGCCGGGGACCGCACCGCCGTGGCGTTGGTGAACCATGTCGACTACCGCACCGGGCGCCTGTACGACCTGCCCGGGATCACCGCCGCCCTGCACGGGGCCGGCGCGCTCGCCGTCTGGGACCTGTGCCACAGCGCGGGTGCGCTGCCCGTCGCCCTGGACGCGGGCGGCGTGGACCTTGCGGTCGGCTGCACGTACAAGTACCTCAACGGCGGGCCGGGCGCGCCCGCGTACCTCTACGTACGGCGGGAACTCCAGCCGAGGTTCGACTCGCCGCTGCCCGGGTGGAATTCGCACGCCGACCCGTTCGGCATGGCGGCCGGCTACGTGCCCGCGGAGGGCGCGGCGCGCGGGCGGGTCGGCACACCGGAGATCCTTTCGCTGCTCGCCCTGGACGCGGCGCTCGATGTCTGGGACGGCGTGGAGATCGGTGACGTGCGCGACAAGAGCCTCGGGCTGACCGACTTCTTCCTGGAGTGCGTCGCCGCGCTGGTGCCCACCGGGCGGGTGGAGTGCGTGACGCCGGGCGCGCACGCGGAACGCGGCAGCCAGGTGTCGCTGCGCTGCGCCGGCGCGGCCGAGGTGATGCGCGAGCTGACCGCGCGGGGTGTCGTGGGCGACTTCCGCAGGCCGGACGTGCTGAGGTTCGGTTTCACGCCGCTGTACACCCGGTACGCCGATGCGTTGCGCGCCGCGCGGGTGCTGGCCGGCGTGCTGGCCGTCACCGGTGGCACTGACGGGACCGGCGCGACCGGTGCCGACGCAGCAGCCGTGACCGGCCCAACCGGCATATCCGAAGGGACCGCGTGACCGATGACCGCCGCCGACCCCCGTACGTCCCCGCCCGGAACTGAGGCCGCACCCGGTGTCACACCGGGTACCGCGACCCCGGATCACCGGGCGGCGGCCGAGGAGGCCGCGGCGTTCGCCCACGCTCCGGTGCCGCCGGACGCCACCGCGGCGTACGGGCCCCACCCCGACCAGGTCGTGGACTTCTACCGGCCCCGGCGCCCGGTGATCCCCGGCCGCCCCGCACCGCTCGTGGCCCTCTTCCACGGCGGAGCCTGGCGAGCCGCCTTCGACCGCACCCACGTCTCGCCGCTTGCCGCACACCTCGCCGCGCACGGCTTCGCGGTGGCGTCCGTGGAGTACCGCCGCGGCGGCGCTCCTCAGGACGCCGAGCAGGCCCAGCCGGCCGGCCGAGCGGAATGGGCGCCCGAGACCGCGGCGAACGCTTCGGCCGCTCGGCAGACCGCTGAGCCGTCCCCCTCGGGCCCTCCTCCGGCCGGGCGCTGGCCCGACACCTTCGACGACGTGGCGGTGGCCCTCGACGCCCTGCCCGCACTGGCCGTGCGGGCCCTCGGCGCGGACACCGTGGACCCGCGCCGCACCGTACTCAGCGGGCACAGCGCGGGCGGCCACCTCGCCCTGTGGGCCGCCGCACGCCATGTGCTGCCCCCCGAATCCCCCTGGCACCGCCCGTCACCCCCTCCGTTGCGCGGTGTCGTGGCCCTCGCCCCGATCGCCGACTTCACCTCGGCGATCCGGCTGCGCGTCTGCTCCGACGCGGTGCTCGACCTGCTCGGCGGCCCCGACCACCTCACAGCCCGCATTCCCCACGCCGATCCAGCGGCGCTTATCCCCACCGGTATCGCCACAACCATCGTGCACGGCACCACTGACAATGTGGTTCCGCCGCAGGTCAGCGCGGCCTTCGTCCGTGCGGCGGCAGCGGCGGGCGAGGAGCCGACCGCGGCGTGGCTGCCGGCGACGGGACACTTCCCGCTGATCGATCCGTCCAGCCCGGCGTGCGCTGCCGTGGCGGACGAGATCGCCCAACTCGCCTGGTGAACGGGGGCCGCGCGGCTCCATGAAGCCCGCAGCTCATGCGTCTCCACGAGCGGTACGAGCAAGGCCCCCGCGGAAAGCAGGGGGCCTGTGGTCCGGGGGCACGTTCGGCGCCGGAAGGCCGCGCCCGACACGGCGGCGGCGCCGTCGTCCGTACGCGACGCGTCAGCGGCTTCGCTTCGCGAGCCGCTCCACGTCCAGCAGGATCACCGCGCGGGCCTCCAGGCGGAGCCAGCCGCGGCCGGCGAAGTCGGCGAGGGCCTTGTTGACTGTCTCGCGGGAGGCACCGACGAGCTGGGCGAGCTCTTCCTGGGTGAGGTCGTGGACGACGTGGATTCCCTCTTCCGACTGGACGCCGAAGCGGCGGGAGAGGTCGAGCAGGGCCTTGGCGACGCGGCCGGGCACATCGGAGAAGACCAGGTCGGACATGACATCGTTGGTCCGGCGCAGGCGGCGCGCGACGGCGCGCAGCAGGGCGGTGGAGACCTCCGGCCGTACGTTCAGCCAGGGCTGGAGATCGCCGTGGCCGAGGCCCAGCAGTTTGAGCTCGGTCAGCGCGGTGGCGGTGGCGGTACGCGGTCCCGGGTCGAAGAGTGACAGCTCGCCGATGAGCTCGCCGGGGCCGACCACGGCCAGCATGTTCTCCCGGCCGTCGGGCGAGGTGCGGTGCAGCTTGACCTTGCCTTCGGTGACGACGTACAGCCGGTCCCCGGGGTCGCCCTCGTGGAACAGCGAATCGCCACGCGCGAGCGTGACCTCCGTCATGGAGGCGCGCAGTTCAGCGGCCTGCTCGTCGTCGAGCGCCGCGAAAAGCGGGGCACGGCGCAGAACGTCGTCCACGAGCTCTCTCCTTGTCGACATCGCCGGGTTTTCCCCATGATGCATGACGTCTCAAACAGTGCGATCAATCACAAGGATGTCTTATGCGGGCCCGCGATCGTGCTCCGGGGGTCCGATTGCGCGCCGGATCTCCCCGCCCGACGGCGGATGTCGTATCCGAGGCTTACGCTGGCCGGGTGTCAGATACGCCGAGCGTGCAGAGGAATCGGGCGGCCAGGACGGTCGAACGGGTGGCCGCCAAGCCGAATTCCGCTATGAGCGAACAGACTCCTCCGGTGGGCCTGGTGCGGCGTGCCCGCCGGATCAACCGGGAGCTCGCCGAGGTGTATCCGTATGCCCACCCCGAGCTGGACTTCGAGAACCCCTTCCAGCTGCTGGTCGCCACCGTGCTCTCCGCGCAGACCACCGACCTGCGGGTGAACCAGACGACGCCGGGGCTCTTCGCGAAGTACCCGACCCCCGAGGACATGGCCGCCGCGAAACCGGAGGACCTGGAGGAGATACTCCGGCCGACCGGCTTCTTCCGGGCCAAGGCCAAGGCGGTGCTGGGCCTGTCCGCGGCGCTGCGTGACGACTTCGGCGGCGAGGTGCCGCGCCGAGTCGAGGACCTGGTCAAACTGCCCGGCGTCGGCCGGAAGACCGCCAACGTCGTGCTGGGCAACGCCTACGGTGTCCCCGGCCTCACCGTCGACACACACTTCGGCCGCCTCGCCCGCCGCTTCGGCTGGACCACCTCGGACGACCCGGAGAAGGTCGAGCAGGACGTCGCCAGGCTCTTCCCGAAGTCGGACTGGACGATGTTGTCGCACCGCGTCATCTTCCACGGCCGCCGGATGTGCCACGCGCGCAAGCCCGCCTGCGGTGTCTGCCCCATCGCGCACCTGTGCCCCTCGGTCGGCGAGGGCGAGATGGACCCGGAGAAGGCAAAGAAGCTGCTCAAATATGAGAAGGGGGGTTTCCCCGGCCAGCGGTTGAAGCCGCCGCCGGACTACCCGGGGCAGCCTGCGCCGCCGCTGGCGGCCTCATGACGCAGGCGCGGGGCGGGGTGCCGAGGGAGGCGCCGGGGCCAGGCACCTCCGGGATCGAGGTCACCGCTGACGGGGTTCCGGCGTGGCTCGATCCGGTGGTCGATCTGGCGGACGGGGTACGGCCGGAGCAGCTCAGCTATTTCCTGCCGCCGGACGGCCGGGGTCGGCAGTCGGCGGTGCTGATCCTGTTCGGGCACGGCCACCGCGGGCCCGACCTGCTGCTCATCGAGCGCGCCGCGAGCCTGCGGTCGCACGCGGGCCAGCCCTCCTTCCCCGGCGGCACGCTGGATCCGGAGGACGGCGACCCGGACGGCGACGGGCCGCTGCGGGCCGCGCTGCGCGAGGCCGAGGAGGAGACCGGCCTCGATCCGGCGGGCGTGCAGGTCTTCGGCGTGCTGCCGCGGCTCTACATCCCGGTGAGCGATTTCGTGGTCACCCCGGTACTGGGCTGGTGGCGCGCCCCGAGTCCGGTCGCCGTGGTCGACCCGGCCGAGACCGCCCGCGTCTTCCGCGTCCCGGTGACCGATCTCACCGACCCGGCCAACCGTGCGACGCTCACCCACCCCAGCGGCTACCGCAGCCCCGCCTTCCAGGTCCAGGGCGCGCTCGTCTGGGGCTTCACCGCGGGCCTGATCGACAAAATCCTGCACTACGCGGGGTGGGAACGCCCCTGGGACCACGACCGCACGGTCCTGCTCGGCTAGCGGCGGCCGACGAGCCGGGGCCGGCCGGTCGCAGCCGATCACCCGTGCCGACGGCGGACCTGGGATCGTAGGAACCCCTCGCCACCCGCACTCGACGGCGGACCCGGACCCGTACCGTCCCGCTCGTTCGGGCGCTCGTGAGACGGTGGTCCACGTGAACGCGCTGGACTTTCTGCTCATCCTCGCCGCTGTCTGGTTCGCCGTGGTCGGCTACCGGCAGGGTTTCGTCGTCGGGGTCATGTCGGTGACCGGGTTTCTCGGTGGCGGGCTCGCCGCGATCCATCTGCTGCCGCTGATCTGGGACGAGGCGACCGGCGGCGCCACGCCGGGTTCGGTGGCGGTGGTGAGCGCGGTGGTGATCGTGATCGTGTCCGCGTCGGTGGGGCAGGCGTTCACCACCCATCTGGGCAACAAGTTGCGCACCCGGATCACCTGGTCACCGGCGCGGGCGCTGGACGCGAGCGGTGGCGCGCTGGTCAATGTGGTGGCGATGCTGCTGGTGGCGTGGCTGATCGGCAGCGCGCTGGCGACCACGACGCTGCCGACGATAGGCCGCGAGGTGCGGTCCTCGAAGGTGCTGCTCGGGGTGGAACGCGTGGTGCCGTCGCAGGCCGGCACGTGGTTCGACGACTTCAGCTCCACCCTCGCGCAGAACGGCCTGCCGCAGGTCTTCGGCACCTTCGGTTCCGAGCCGATCACCTCCGTGCCCCCGCCCGACCCCGCCCTGGTCCGCAGCGGGGTGGTCACCAGCGCCCGCCGAAGCATCGTGAAGGTGGTCGGCACCGCGCCGTCCTGCGGAAAGGTCCTGGAGGGCTCGGGTTTCGTGTTCGCCAGACACCGTGTGATGACCAACGCGCACGTCGTCGGCGGGGTCTCCGAGCCGACCGTGCAGATCGGCGGCAAGGGCAGGCTGTACGACGCCCGCGTGGTGCTCTACGACTGGCAGCGCGACATCGCGGTCCTGGACGTTCCGGACCTCGACGCGCCCGGGCTGCACTTCGTCACCGGGGAGGTGCACTCCAGGGAGGACGCGATCGTGGCCGGCTTCCCGGAGAACGGCGCCTTCGACGTACGGGCCGCCCGCATCCGGGACCGTATCGAGGCCAACGGCCCGGACATTTACCACCGCGGCACCGTCGACCGCGACGTGTACTCGCTGTACGCGACCGTGCGCCAGGGCAACTCAGGCGGTCCGCTGCTCACCCCGGACGGCCGGGTCGCGGGGGTCGTCTTCGCGAAGTCGCTGGACGACGCGAACACGGGGTACGCGCTGACCGCCGCCGAGGTGAGCGCGGACGCGTCGGCCGGCACCACCGCGGGGCAGCCGGTGGACAGCCAGGGCTGCGCCCTGTGACCAGCCGCCTGCGCCCGTTCCCGCCGACCGTGCCCGCATACGTATGGCGTGGAGAGCGCCCGCGTGCCGCTGGGAAGCGCCTGCGTGGTGCTTGGCGGGCGCCCGTGACCGAGGGCGCCCGCGCCGCGCTCAGTCCCTGGTGTGCCGCAGCCGCGCGCTCATCCAGCGGGCCCGGCGCCCGAGGATGCGGGGAATTCCGAGGCGGCTGTCCTCCGCGGGGAGCACGGCCTGCGGCGCCGAGCGGTTCGCGGCGGCGGAGGTGTTGCGGCGATTGCGTGATACGACACGGTAGTCGTGCGTCCAACCCATACCGAGCTAACTGCCCGCCCCTCTTGGTCGGTAATCGCCGTATGGTCGTCCTGTTGGCCTATGCGCCCGGCAATTTGGGGATCATACGACCGTAGCGCCGCTCAGCGGTCCGGCTCCGGGTCCTGCAGCCAGTTGATCAGCTCGGCCGAGAACGCCGCCGGGTCCTCCTCATGGGGAAAGTGCCCGAGACCGTCGAAGAGCCGCCAGCGGTAGGGCGCTTCGACGTACTCCCCGCTGCCGGCGACACTGCGGGTGCGGATCGCCGGGTCGAGCGAGCCGTGCATCTGGAGGGTCGGTACGCGCACCGGCCGCTTCATCCGCCGGTTGAACTGGATGCCGTCCGGCCGCGCCAGCGACCGCACCATCCACCGGTACGGCTCGATCGCGCAGTGCGCCGTGGACGGAATCTGCATCGCGTGCCGGTAGCAGGCCACCGTCTCGTCGTCCGGCCGCCGGGGTCCGTACCACTCCTGGATCAGATGCCCGACCAGCGCCGCGTCGTCCGCGACGAGTTGACGTTCCGGCAGCCACGGCCGCTGGAATCCCCAGATGTACGCTCCCGACCTGCTCTGCCGCAGATCGGTGAGCATCGCCGTACGCCAGCGGCGCGGGTGCGGCATCGAGCTGACCGCGAGCCGCCGGACCAGCTTGGGCCGCATCGCCGCCGCCGTCCACGCGAGATATCCGCCCAGGTCATGGCCGACGAGCGCGGCGTCCGGTTCACCGAGCGAGCGGATCACCCCGGTGACGTCGAGAGCGAGGTTGCCCGGGTCGTAGCCGCGCGGCGTACGGTCGCTGCCGCCGACCCCGCGCAGGTCCATCGCCACCGCCCGGAAACCGGCCTCGGCCAGCGCCGGCAACTGGTGCCGCCAGGTCCACCAGAACTGCGGGAAGCCGTGCAGGAACAGCACCAGCGGGCCGTCGCCCATCTCGGCGATGTGGAAGCGGGCGCCGTTGGCGGCCACGTCCCGGTGTGTCCAAGGGCCTTCGAGCCGCGCGACGGACGCGCCTTTGCCGGCGCGATGGTGCGACCCGGAGGGGATGTTCATGCCCAAGAGCGTGTCACACCTTGGCCTTGACCGCCGTTCCCGGGGCCGAGGACCCGGCCTCGGCGGGCTCCAGGGCACGCGACTGCGCCTCCAGCGGACGGGGGTGCGGTTTGGCCTTCTGCAGGACGGCGGCGCTCTTCCTGGCCGAGGCGATGGAGCGCTCCGGCTTCTTGACCTTCCTGAACCGGCCGTACGCGAACAGGCCGAGGACAAGGGCGATCATCACGTACGCGGCGCCCACGACGAGGAACGACCAGCCGAGGGTGAGGCCGAGGGCGCGGATGCCGTACGCGGCGGCCATGCTGAGCATCGGCATCGCGAACAGCATCACGGCGAGGGCGCCGACGATCGCGGCGCTGCCGAACCCGGCCCGCTTGGCGTCCTGCCGCAGCTCGGCCTTGGCGAGGGCGATCTCGTCGTGCACCAGGGCGGACATCTCGGCCGTGGCGGAAGCGAAGAGCTGCCCCAGACTGCGCCCGTCACCGTTGTGCTCTGGGCTCATCGCGCCCTCCGAATCGGTCACCGTGGTCAAATTGGTCACCCCGATCATGCCTTACGGTTCCTCGGCTTCGTCGCCCTCCCCGGCCAGTTGGGCGAGCCTGCGGTCTTCCGCCAACGTGCGTTCGAGGATCTGGGCCGCCCCCAGGTGGTGGGCGGGCTGGTCCTGTTCGTGGGGCCGCCCAGCCCCGCGCGACCATGAGTCCGACGGCGGTTCCGAACCGACGTGCCGTCAGGTTGGCCCGAACGGGTAAGGGGCGCCCACCACATCGTGAGCGCCCCTTACCCGGTTGGCTTCCGGGAGGTCTCGGGACGTGGCCTCCCTGGGGGGGGGGTCAGTCCTCGCTGGGTGCGGCCGGCAACTTGTTCTGGATCAGGTCCATGACGGACGAGTCGGTGAGGGTGGTGACATCGCCCAGCGTGCGGTTCTCCGCGACGTCACGCAGAAGGCGGCGCATGATCTTGCCGGAACGGGTCTTGGGCAGCTCCGAGACCACCAGAATCCGCTTGGGCTTGGCGATCGGGCCGAGGGCCTTGCCGACGTGGTCGCGGAGCGTCGCCGCCAGGTCGGCGCTGTCCTCGGCGCTGCCGCGCAGGATGACGAAGGCGACGATGGCCTGTCCCGTCGTCTCGTCGGCCGCGCCGACCACCGCCGCCTCGGCGACCTTGGAGTGCGAGACGAGAGCGGACTCGACCTCGGTGGTGGAGATGTTGTGGCCGGAGACCAGCATCACGTCGTCGACCCGGCCGAGCAGCCAGATGTCGCCGTCGTCGTCCTTCTTGGCGCCGTCGCCCGCGAAGTAACGGCCCTCGAACCGCGACCAGTACGTGTCGATGTATCGCTCGTCGTCGCCCCAGATGGTGCGCAGCATCGACGGCCACGGCTCGGTGAGCACCAGGTAACCGCCGGAGCCGTTGGGCACCTCGCGGGCCTCGTCGTCCACGACGGTGGCCGCGATACCGGGCAGCGCACGCTGCGCGGAACCGGGCTTGGTCTCGGTGACGCCCGGCAGCGGCGAGATCATCATCGCGCCGGTCTCGGTCTGCCACCAGGTGTCGACGATCGGGGCAACGCCGCCACCGATGTTCTCCCGGTACCACACCCACGCCTCGGGGTTGATCGGCTCGCCCACGCTGCCCAGCACCCGCAGGCTCCTCAGGTCGAACTTGGCCGGGATGTCGTCGCCCCACTTCATGAACGTGCGGATCGCGGTGGGCGCGGTGTAGAGGATGGTCACGCCGTACTTCTGGACGACCTCCCAGAACCGGCCCTGGTGCGGGGTGTCCGGCGTGCCCTCGTAGAGCACCTGGGTGGCGCCGTTGGAGAGCGGGCCGTAGACGATGTACGAATGGCCGGTCACCCAGCCGATGTCAGCGGTGCACCAGTAGACGTCCGACTCGGGCTTCAGGTCGAAGACGGCGTGGTGGGTGTAACTCGCCTGGGTCAGGTAGCCACCGGAGGTGTGCAGGATCCCCTTGGGCTTACCGGTGGTGCCCGAGGTGTAGAGGATGAAGAGCGGGTGCTCGGCGTTGAACGCCTCGGGGGTGTGCTCGACGGACTGGCGGCCGGTGATCTCGTGCCACCACACGTCGCGACCCTCGGTCCAGGCGACCTCCTGGCCGGTGCGACGGACCACCAGGACGTGCTTGACCTGCGGGGTACGGGAGACCGCCTCGTCGATGGCGGGCTTGAGCGCGGAGGGCTTGCCGCGCCGGTAGCCGCCGTCGGCGGTGATGACGAGCTTGGCGTCGGCGTCCTCGATGCGGGAGGCGACGGCATCGGCGGAGAAGCCGCCGAAGACCACGGAGTGCGGGGCGCCGATCCTGGCGCAGGCCAGCATCGCGATGACCGCCTCGGGGATCATCGGCAGGTAGACCGCGACCCGGTCGCCGCCCTGGACGCCCAGCTCGGTCAGGGCGTTGGCGGCGCGGGAGACCTCGTCCTTGAGCTCCGCGTACGTGATCGCGCGACTGTCGCCCGGCTCGCCCTCGAAGTAGAGGGCCACCCGGTCGCCGTGCCCCGCCTCGACATGGCGGTCCACGCAGTTGTACGCGACATTCAGCTCACCGTCCGCGAACCACTTGGCGAACGGCGGATTCGACCAGTCCAGCGTCTGCGTGGGCTCGGTCGCCCAGGTGAGACGGCGGGCCTGCTCCGCCCAGAAACCGAGGCGGTCCGCTCCGGCCTGTTCGTAGGCCGCCGCGGTGACGTTGGCGGCGGCGGCCAGCTCGGCCGGGGGAGCGAACCGCCGCTCTTCCTTCAGTAGGTTGGCCAGGCTTTCATTGCTGCTCACGCCAGCTCCTTGTCAAGGTCTCCCGGATGGCCCCGCGCACTACCTCACCAGTCCTGGCTCACCCTGACAAGGGCTTACCTGAAAGGTGGTTCAGGCTTTGAGGGGCGAATTCGCCGGCCCCCCCGTTGACCTGCCCGTCGAGCCGCCGGTCGAGCCGGCGGCAGTATCGGCCGCCGAGTCGTATCTCAGATGACCGACGGGCGCGGCGTCCGCCCGGACCGCCGAGAACACGCTCGCCGACCGGTCCAGAATGTACGCCTGCGCCTCGGCGACGTGGAAGTACATGCCGTGCAGGTGCAGCGTGCCCTCCGAGACCCGGCGCGCGACGCACGGATGGGCCATCAGATGGTCGAGTTGCGTCATCACGTTGACCAGGGCGAGTCGCTCCAGATCGTCGGCGACCGGGCGATCGGCGAGCGCCACCTCGCCTCGGCCCAGCCGTCCGATCCGGGCCATCCGGGCGAGGCTCGGCCGTCCGTGCCGCAACCACCGGGCCAGCGGGGTCTGCGCCCCCGGCTCGTGGTCGGAACCGAGCAGCGCCTGCATCGCGCCGCAGCCGGAGTGGCCGCACACCGTGATGCTGGAGACCCGCAGCACCTCCACCGCGTACTCCACGGCGGCGGCCACCGAGTCGCAGGAGGTGTCGGAGCCGGGTGGCGGCAGCATGTTGCCGACATTGCGAACGGTGAACAGGTCGCCCGGGCCGCTTGAGGTGATCATGCTGGTGACCAGCCGGGAGTCCGCGCAGGTCAGAAAGAGCTGGCCGGGGCTCTGCCCCTCGCGGGCGAGGCGAGCCAGTTCCTCGCGGACCAGCGGAGCCGTATTGCGCTGGAAGGCGCTGAGACCGCCGAGCAACTGTCCGCCGCTGGTCACGGGCGCGGCAGCCGGACGGGTGCAGTGGTGGTTGCGCCACGGCGTCCAGGGGCGGCAGGCGTGCGCGCTCACCGGCTCGCTGACGGTCCGTCCGGCGCCGTCACCGAGCACCGCCCGGCCGCCGCGTGACTGGTGCCGCGTGCTCCAGGTGTTCAGCGCCTCGTACGCCGCGTGATCGATGAAGGAGCCGTCCAGCTCGACCACCACGTTCGCCCCGTCCGGTACCTGGGCGAAGGCGCGGGTCAGCCGGGGCACCGCCAGGAACGTCAACTGACCGGTCACCCGTACCCGGTGGCACCCGGGCTCCTCGATGACCGTGATCCGCGTGTGGGTGAGGCGCCGCAGGGCGAGGAAGACGGCGACCGCGATGCCCGTGATCACGCCCTGGAGCACCCCGAAGACCACCACCGCGCCGACTGTCGCCGCGTACACCGGGAATTCGCGGTGCCGCTGGACGTGCCGGATGTGCGCGAAGCTCACCATGCGCACCCCGACCACCATCACCAGAGCCGCGAGCGCGGCCAGCGGGATCGACTCCAGCATCGGGGAGGCGAGCCCGGCGCACAGCAGCACCCACCCGCCGTGCAGCATGGTGGCGCCTCTGGTGCGGGCGCCGGCTTCTACGTTGGCCGAGCCGCGGATCGCACCGCCGGCGATCGGCAGACCGCCGAGCAGCCCGGACGCCACGTTGGCGGCGCCCTGACCGAGCAGTTCCCGGTCGAGGTCAGCGGGCGGCGCGTGCGACGCGGGACGCTTGGCCCGCAGGGTGTCGACGGCGACCGCGGACAGCAGGGACTCCATGCTCGCGACCAGGGTGACGGTGAGGACGGCCGCGGCCACCCCGAGCACCGGGCCCTCGGGAAGCGCCGGCAGCACCGGAGCGCTCCAGTCGGGCAGGTCGACCCGGGGCATGGACTGCCCGGCACTCGCGGCGGTGGCCAGCGCGACGGCCGCGAGCGGCGCCGGGACCGTACCCAGCCAGCCGACTCTGCCTCTCAGCCGCGGCCAGCCGAGCAGCACTCCCGCAGTGATGGCGCCGATGACCGGTGTGATGGGGTGGCTGGCCACGAACTGGCCGGGCAGGGCCGTGACATTGTCCAGCGCGGAACTCTGCGGACTGCCGCCGAGCACCACGTGCAACTGGCCGACGGCGATGACCGTACCGATGCCGGCGAGCATGCCGTGCACGATGGCGGGACTGATCGCGAGTGCCGCTCTGGCCGTGCGGAGTGTGCCGAGCAGCAGTTGGGCCAGGCCGGCCAGCACGGTGATGGCGCAGGTGGCGCGCCAGCCGTAGCGCTGTACGAGGTCGGCGGTGACCACCACCAGGCCGGTCGCGGCACCGCTGACTTGAAGCGGCGCGCCGCCGAGCGCCCCGGCGACGATGCCGCCGACGGCCGCGGCGACCAGGCCGGACTGGGGAGGTGCACCGGTCGCCAGGGCGAGGCCGAGCGACAGGGGGACGGCGATCAGGAAGACCGTGATCGAAGCGGACAGATCGGACCGGTAGAGCCTCATGTTTCCCGTCTCCTTCACTGGGCGGCGGGACGTGATAGCGCAACGCGATGGCATCGCTACGCTCAAGCGCCAGTAAATGGAGAGTAATGGAACGATTGCGGAGAGTGAAGTCCAGAGGTCGGATTGCGGGGCGAATTACCGCTATCGAGTGAAAATACGGAGCAAAAGGGTTGGTTGATTCACTCACACTGAGTGACGCCAGCGCTCACCCGAGGGGCGGGTGGGAGACGGCGGTCGCCACGTGGAGGTGGCTGTCGCCCAGGACGAAGCCCGCCGTCCGTCTGGTCGGCGAGGTCGGCACCGGCGTTCGCACTCCCCGGCCCTCCACGTTTGCGCGGGGTAAGCGGAAGTGGACCGACTGCCGGACGCACCACTCCCAGCCCTCGGCCCCAGCCCTCGGCCCCGTACGGCCGCATCGGCCTGATCGTGCTTCACGCGCAGGGCGGTGCCTGCGGCTTCCTCCAGCGGCCCGCGGCGGGGCGGCGGGGCGGCCCGCGACGCCGAGACCGGGATTCGGCGAAGGGGCCGGTCACCAGCAGCCGGGACTCGCCGTCGTCGTGCGAAAGGTTCCGGGCACAGGCGGCGCGGGCCGGGTTGCCGTTGCCCTCGAGGCAGCCGCAGCCAGGAGTTGCGGTCGGCGCAATTGCCTTGGTCATGGTCTCGGCGAAGGCGATCCGGGGGTTTGCGTAGGCACTCCTTGATCTCCGGCAGGTGGGCAGCGAGCGAGGGGCGGGGGGGGGGGGGG
>NZ_DATDBG010000201.1:0-20929 GCF_036524955.1 Streptomyces sp. | reverse complement strand
GACCGGTCTGCCGCCGGCCCCGCGCGGGATGCCGCAGATCGAGGTCACCTTCGACATCGACGCCAACGGCATCATGCACGTCGGCGCGAAGGACCTGGGCACCGGCAAGGAGCAGCGGATGACCGTCACCGGCGGCTCCTCGCTGCCCAAGGACGAGGTCGACCGGATGCGCCAGGAAGCCGAGCAGTACGCGGACGAGGACCACAGGCGCCGTGAGGCCGCCGAGACCCGCAACCAGGGCGAGCAGCTCGTCTACCAGACCGAGAAGTTCATCGCGGACAACAAGGACAAGCTGCCCGAGGACGTCCAGACCGAGGTCGAGGCCGCGGTCGCCGACCTCAAGGAGAAGCTGAAGAACGAGACCGCGGACGCCGACGCCACCGCGGCGATCCGCGAGGCCACCGAGAAGGTCGCGGCCACCAGCCAGAAGCTCGGGCAGGCGCTCTACGCCAACGCCCAGGCCGAGGGCGCCGCCGCGGGTGCCGCCGGTGGGGCCGGTGACGCCGGCGCGGCCGACGACGACGTGCTGGACGCCGAGATCGTGGACGACGAAAAGAAGGACGGTGCCGCGTGACGGAGGAGCCGAAGGGCTTCGACGAGCCCGACGTCCCTTCCGAGGCCACCGAAAAGCCGGAGTCCAAGGACGCCGGGTCCGCCGCGACCGCCGGGAGTACCGGCGAGGCGGGCCCGGCGGCCCCCGGCGGGGACGCCAACGAACTGACGGCCGTCAGGGCGCAGCTGGACCAGGCCCGTACCGCGCTCAATGAGCGCACCGCGGACCTCCAGCGCCTCCAGGCCGAGTACCAGAACTACCGCCGACGGGTGGAGCGGGACCGGATCGCGGTCCGGGAGATCGCGATCGCCAACCTGCTCACCGAACTGCTCCCGGTGCTGGACGACATCGGCCGGGCGCGGGACCACGGCGAGCTGGTGGGCGGGTTCAAGTCGGTCGCCGAGTCGCTGGAGACGGTCGCGGCCAAACTGGGGTTGCAGCAGTTCGGCAAGGAGGGCGAGCCCTTCGACCCGCTGGTGCACGAGGCCCTGATGCACAGTTACTCGCCGGATGTCACGCAGACCACATGCGTGCAGATCCTCCAGCCCGGGTACCGCATCGGGGAACGCAATCTGCGGCCCGCCAGGGTCGCGGTCGCCGAACCGCAGCCGGGCAGCCAGGCCAAGGCCGAGGAATCGGCGGCGGAGCAGAAGGCGGACGATGAGGAGACCGGTGGCCCGGACGAGGGCTGACGGTGTGACAGCGGCGGTGCGCGGGCCGGTGTGCGCTACGGCACACCGGCCGGACCGCAGTACAACCGGCCCGAGGGCCGTATATATGACGGAGAGGAGGGACGCCGGGGATGAGCATCAGTAGGGACCTGTTGGAGAAGGACCTGTACAAGGTCCTCGGCGTTCCCAAGGACGCCACCGAGGCGGAGATCAAGAAGGCGTACCGGAAGCTCGCCCGCGAGTTCCACCCGGACGCCAACAAGGGCGACGCCAGGGCGGAGGAGCGCTTCAAGGAGATCTCCGAGGCCAACGACGTGCTCTCCGACCCCAAGCGGCGCAAGGAGTACGACGAGGGCCGCGCACTCTTCGGCAACGGCGGTTTCCGCCCGGGTCCCGGCGCGGGCGGTACCGGCGGCTTCAACTTCGACCTGGGCGACCTCTTCGGCGGCGCCCAGGGCCCCGGCGCCGGCACCGGCACCGGCCAGGGCGGCGGCTTCGGCGGCGGCCTGGGCGACGTGTTCGGCGGCCTGTTCAACCGCGGCGGCGGTACCCGCGTGCAGCCGCGCCGCGGCCAGGACATCGAGTCCGAGGTGACGCTCAGCTTCACCGAGGCGGTGGACGGGGCGACGGTTCCGCTGCGGATGTCGTCGCAGGCGCCCTGCAAGGCGTGTTCCGGGACCGGCGACAAGAACGGCACGCCGCGGGTGTGCCCGACCTGCGTCGGCACCGGGCAGGTCTCGCGCGGCGGCGGAGGCGGCTTCTCGCTCACCGACCCGTGCGTGGACTGCAAGGGCCGCGGTCTGATAGCGGAGAACCCCTGCGAGGTCTGTCACGGCAGCGGCCGGGCGAAGAGTTCGCGCACCATGCAGGTCCGTATCCCCGCCGGGGTCACCGACGGGCAGCGGATCAGGCTGCGCGGCAAGGGCGCGCCCGGCGAGCGCGGCGGTCCGGCCGGTGATCTCTACGTGGTGGTGCACGTCGGGCGGCACCCGGTGTTCGGCCGCAAGGACGCCAACCTCACCGTGACCGTGCCGGTCACCTTCGTCGAGGCGGCGCTCGGCGGCGAGATCAAGGTGCCCACCCTCGGCGGCCCTCCGGTCACCCTCAAACTTCCCGCAGGCACCCCCAACGGCCGTACCCTGCGCGCCCGGGGCAAGGGCGCGGTACGCAAGGACGGCTCGCGGGGCGACCTGCTCGTCACCATCGAGGTGGCGGTGCCGCTCCGGACCGAGGGCAAGGCGCTCGACGCGCTGGAGTCGTACCGGGAAGCGACCGCGGACATCGATCCGCGGGCGGAGCTGTTCAAGGCCGCAAAGGGAGCGTGATCAGATGAGCATCGACGGCGGTGGGATCCGCGGGACCGGCGGGCCCGTCGGGCCGGCCGGCCCGGCCGGGCCGCGTGGGCGCAATCCCTACCAGCTCACCGAGGAGTCGCCGGTCTACGTCATCTCGGTGGCGGCCGAGCTGTCCGGGCTCCACCCGCAGACCCTTCGGCAGTACGACCGGCTCGGCCTGGTCTCCCCCGACCGCACCGCCGGCCGTGGCCGCCGTTACTCCGCCCGCGACATCGCGCAACTCCGCGAGGTGCAGCGCCTCTCCCAGGACGAGGGCATCAATCTCGCCGGCATCAAGCGGATCATCGAACTGGAGAACCAGGTCGCCGCGCTGCAGGCCCGCGTCGCCGAACTCACCGCCGCCGTGGAGGGCGCCGCGGCGGTCATGCAGCAGCGTGAGGCGGCGGTGCACGCGTCGTACCGCCGCGATCTCGTTCCCTACCAGGACGTGCAGCACACAAGCGCGCTCGTCGTGTGGCGCCCCAAGCGGGACGGCTGACCCGGGGTCGGCTGACTGCGGGCGGTTGTGTGCCGGACTGTGCCCGGTGGAGACCGATGGGCCGCGCCCTGCGCAAGGGTGCGGCCCTTTGTCCTGTTCCGGCAGGTGCCGTTCGGGGGCGTCAGCCCCCTGAACGGCACGGCCGCGGCGGCGCTCGGCCGGCAAGAAGCACCGAGCCGCCCGCCGGGACCGGCCGGCAGCGCGGCTGGCTCGCCGTCGTGTGCGGCGATCCCGGTCATCGTGCCCTGGACGCCGTTCGCGTCGGAGGTGATGAAGAAGCCCGCGCCGGCGTCCCCCGGCGACCAGCGGGTCCGTTCCCTCTTCGCCGACCACGCGAAGGGGGAGGCGCGGCGCCTCAACCTACCCCGAGCTTGGCGCCAACTGCCCTGATCCGAAAGGGACTTCGCCGTACCGGCCGGGCATGACGCGTCCTGCGGCGGAGCCCTACGCGTTGCCCATGGCGCGGGTGAGGGCGATTTCGATGACGACCCGGAGGGGGTTGGGGGCGGGGGTGCGACCGTAGCGTTCGGCGTAGCGGCGGACGGCTTCGGCGACGCGGGTCGGGTCGTCGCTGACCGTGGCGAGACCTTCGAGGGTGGCCCAGGTACCTCGATGGACCTGGCAGACCGCGACCCGGGCGCCGGGCGGGTCGGCCGCTCGTACGTGGGCGGCCTTGGCGCTGGTGGTGCGGGTGATGACGCGTGCGAGGCCGGTCTCGGGGTCGTAGGTGACGCCGACCGGGACGACGTGCGGACTGCCGTCGGGGCGGTGGGTGGTGAGGGTGCACAGGTGGTGCGCGCGCCAGAAGGCGAGGTACCCGGGGTCGGGGGAGCGGGGGTCGCGGGGTGCTGACATGGCCCGACGGTATCGGGAGCGTACGACCGTACGGTCCCGTAAGGGATTACTCCGCGCGGCGGTCTGCCAGCCGTACCGGCAGCGCGGCGACGCTGTTGCCGACGAACCCGGGCAGCGGCGGCAGCGTGTCGCCCGGGACGGCGAGCGTGAGGTCCGGGTAGGCGGCCTGCAGGGCGCGCAGCGCGATGACCGCTTCGAAGCGGGCCGGCGGCGTGCCCAGGCAGTAGTGGGTGCCGTGCCCGAAGGACAGGTGGCGGTGGCGGGCCGGGTGATGTCGAAGCGGTCGGCGTCGGGGCCGTACGCCGGGGACGCCGCCGGGCAGGACGACCGGGCAGGCGGCGGCGGTTTCCCGCAGGGCGGCGGCCTCGGCCTGTACGGCGGCACCGCTCGGGTCCATGGGGTGCCCAGGGGCGATCGCAGTCCTCACGCGCGAAGGATGTGGTCAACTCCGCAAGCACCCAGGGGAGTTGAGGCCCGCATTCGTGCACCGCGGCAAGGAGCTCTTCCATGTTCATGCAAAATTCCGGGCGCGTCTTCGGTGCGGCGTCCCGTCGCGGGTCGCCCGGCCTGCTCCCCATCATTGCCTTGAGTGGAATAGACTCAACTTGCTTCATGTTGTGCTAGGCAGGTTTGACGGGGGCTGTGGAGCCGCATGGCCGAGTGCCGCACCGCCGTACGAACCGTCACACAGCTGTACGCGTAGCCGTACGCACAACCGTACGGACATTCGTACGCACCGCCGACCGACGAGGAGGACAGGACGACCGTGGACGCCGAGCTGACCAACAAGAGCCGGGAGGCGCTGAACAGCGCCAACACCCGGGCCGTGGCCGAGGGCAACCCGGACCTGACGCCCGCGCATCTGCTGCTCGCCCTGTTGAGCGGCACGGACAACGAGAACGTCCTCGACCTGCTGACCGGTGTGGGCGCGGACCCGGCCACGGTGCGGGCCGGCGCCGAGCGCCTGGTCGCCGCGCTGCCCAAGGTCCAGGGCTCCACCGTCGCGCCCCCGCAGGCCAACCGCGACCTGCTCGCCGTCATCGCCGACGCCTCGCAGCGCGCCAGGGAGCTCGGCGACGCGTACCTTTCCACCGAGCACCTGCTGATCGGGACCGCCGTCAAGGGCGGCCCGGCGGCCGAGCTGCTCGCCGACCAGGGCGCCACGGCGAAGGCGCTGCTGGCGGCCTTCGAGACGGCTCGGGGAGGACAGCGCGTGACCAGCCAGGACCCGGAAGGCACGTACAAGGCACTGGAGAAGTACGGCACCGACTTCACCGCCGCGGCCCGCGAGGGCAAGCTCGACCCGGTGATCGGCCGCGACCAGGAGATCCGCCGGGTCGTACAGGTGCTGTCCCGGCGGACCAAGAACAACCCCGTGCTGATCGGCGAGCCCGGCGTCGGCAAGACCGCCGTCGTGGAGGGCCTGGCCCAACGGGTCGTCAAGGGCGACGTGCCGGAGTCGCTGCGCAACAAGCGGCTGGTGGCGCTGGACCTCGGCGCGATGCTCGCGGGCGCGAAGTACCGCGGTGAGTTCGAGGAGCGGCTGAAGGCGGTGCTCGCCGAGATCAAGGAGAGCGACGGGCAGATCATCACCTTCATCGACGAGCTGCACACCGTCGTCGGCACCGGCGCGGGCGGCGACTCCGCGATGGACGCCGGCAACATGCTCAAGCCGATGCTGGCCCGCGGCGAGCTGCGGATGGTCGGCGCGACCACGCTGGACGAGTACCGGGAGCGGATCGAGAAGGACCCGGCCCTGGAACGCCGCTTCCAGCAGGTGCTGGTCGCCGAGCCGTCGGTCGAGGACACCGTGGCGATCCTGCGCGGCCTCAAGAGCCGGTACGAGGCCCACCACAAGGTGCAGATCGCCGACTCCGCGCTGGTCGCCGCGGCCACCCTGTCCGACCGCTACATCACCTCCCGGTTCCTGCCCGACAAGGCGATCGACCTGGTGGACGAGGCCGCGTCCCGGCTGCGGATGGAGATCGACTCCTCGCCGGTCGAGATCGACGAACTCCAGCGCAGCGTGGACCGGCTGCGGATGGAGGAGATGGCGCTGAAGAACGAGACCGACCCCGGGTCGGTGCAGCGCCTGGAGAAGCTGCGCAAGGACCTCGCCGACCGCGAGGAGGAGCTGCGCGGCCTGACCGCCCGCTGGGAGAAGGAGAAGCAGGGCCTCAACCGGGTCGGTGAACTCAAGGAACGCCTCGACGACATCGACACCCGCATCGAGCGCGCCCAGCGCGACGGCGACTTCGAGACCGCGTCCAAGCTGCTCTACGCCGAGAAGCCCAAGCTGGAGGCGGAACTGGCGGAGGCCACCCGGGAGGAGCAGGAGGCCGCGAAGGAGACGATGGTCAAGGAGGAGGTCGGCCCGGACGACGTGGCGGACGTGGTCGCCGCCTGGACCGGCATTCCGGCCGGCCGGCTGCTGGAGGGCGAGACGCAGAAACTGCTGCGGATGGAGGAGGAGCTCGGCAAGCGGCTGATCGGCCAGAGCGAGGCGGTACGTGCCGTCTCCGACGCGGTACGGCGCTCCCGCTCCGGCATCGCCGACCCCGACCGCCCCACCGGCTCCTTCCTCTTCCTCGGCCCGACCGGCGTCGGCAAGACCGAGCTCGCCAAGGCGCTGGCCGACTTCCTCTTCGACGACGAGCGGGCGATGGTCCGTATCGACATGAGCGAGTACGGCGAGAAGCACTCCGTCGCGCGGCTGGTCGGCGCCCCGCCCGGATACGTCGGCTACGAGGAGGGCGGCCAGCTCACCGAGGCGGTACGCCGCCGCCCGTACAGCGTGGTGCTGCTCGACGAGGTGGAGAAGGCGCACCCCGAGGTGTTCGACGTCCTCCTCCAAGTACTGGACGACGGCCGCCTCACCGACGGCCAGGGCCGTACCGTCGACTTCCGCAACGCCATCCTCGTCCTCACCTCCAACCTGGGCAGCCAGTACCTGGTCGACATCACGCTCGGCGAGGAGCAGAAGAAGGAGAGCGTCCTGGAGACGGTGCGGGCCTCCTTCAAGCCGGAGTTCCTCAACCGGCTGGACGACATCGTGGTCTTCTCCGCCCTCTCCAAGGACGAGCTGCGCCGCATCGCCCGCCTCCAGACCGACCGCCTCGCCCGGCGGCTGCGCGACCGCCGCCTCACCCTGGAGATGACCGACGCCGCGCTGGACTGGCTCGCGGAGGAGGGCAACGATCCCGCGTACGGCGCCCGCCCGCTGCGCCGTCTCGTCCAGACCGCCATCGGCGACCCCCTCGCCCGCGCGATCCTCGCCGGCGAAGTCCTCGACGGCCAGACGGTGCGGGTGGACCGCGCGCTGGACGGCCTGATCGTGGGGGCGGCGACGGGGCCGGACCTGAGCAAGTAACGGCGCCCCGGCGGTACGCCCAACGCGTACCGCCGGCTTTCCGGCCGGTCTTCCTGCTTGCTTCTTGCGCGGGTGGCCTCGTTCCTCGGCCGCCTGCTCCAGAAGCTCGGGCGTCAGCCCTGTGGCGTTTTCGGTCGGTCTTCCTGCTTGCTTCTTGCGCGGGTGGCCTCGTTCCTCGGCCGCCTGCTCCAGAAGCTCGGGCGTCAGCCCTTCGGGATGTTTCACCATGTGGGGCGGGATGGTGGAGGATGGCGGGGAGACGTTACGAAGGGACCTTCACGGTGAGCATCGACCCGTCCTCGATTCCGAATTTCGGGGGCCAACCGGACCCCGAGCCGACCGGACCCGCCGGCAGCGTGGTCATCCCGGACCAGGAGCTGATCAAGCAGCTTCTGGAGCAGATGGAGCTGAAGTACCTCGTCGACGAGGAGGGGGACCTCGCGGCGCCGTGGGAGGAATTCCGCACGTACTTCATGTTCCGCGGCGAGGGGGATCAGGCGGTCTTCGCGGTCCGCACCTTCTACGACCGTGCGTACTCGGTCGACGACAAGCCGCACCTGCACGAGGTCATCGACGACTGGAACCGCCGCACCCTGTGGCCCAAGGTCTACACGCACACCCACGACGACGGCTCGGTCCGCCTGATCGGCGAGGGGCAGATGCTGATCGGGCTGGGTGTGGGGCTTGAGCACTTCGTGTCCAGCACGGTCAGCTGGGTGCGGGCGTCGATCGAGTTCGACAAGTGGGTCGGCGAGACGCTGGGCCTGGAGAAGGATGTGGACGGCGGCGACCCGGACTCCGGTGACGACCCCACGGAGTGAGCAGCACCGCTGAGCTCCTGCCGGGCTCAGGTGCGCTTCGCAGCGGCACGGTGACGACAGCCGGTCCGTAAGCGCCCTGGCCCAGCGAGATCCCGGCCGGCGTGACCACCGCAACGGCGGCGGCGCGCGGCCGGGCTCGGCACGTGCGCCCGCGTACGGGACCAGGATGCCGGCGACGGTACGGCCGCCCGTCGTACCACGCCTGCCCGTACTGCCCCGCGCAGGCGGCGATCAGCCACCGCTCCCGTACGCGACCCTCCCGCTCTGACGCGGTGTGCGGCTGGATCCGGCCTTGTCCCGCGCGGCGGGATGGCGGACAGTGCCCTCAGCGCCGTCGCCACGGGCCCGGCGACGGCTTCGGGCGGGTGCGTCCGTGCCCTGGCCCGGCCCTACGACCGAGCAGGGAGAACACGGTGAGTCCCCTGTCCCTGTCCCGCAGCAGCAGGAACGACAAGCGCGACCGCGCCCGTAACCGCATGACCCGCCGAGCCCGTACCATCGCGGCGGCGTCCGGCCTCCTCGCCGTGCTCGCCCTGGCCGCTCCGTCCGCGGCGGCCGGACCGGCGCACCGGATCGGCGTCGGCCAACTGGCGGCGGCGAGCGACGCGTTGGCCGAGGCGGACGTCGCGGGGAGCGCCTGGTACGCGGACGCCGCCTCGGGCAGGCTGGTCGTGACCGCCGACAGCCGGGTCGACGCCCGGGGCGTCGACAGGATCGAGCGGGCCGCCAAGGACTTACCCGGCGCGCTCGTCATCCACCGCGTCCCCGGCGTGCTCCGCCCGCTCATCGCCGGCGGCCAGCCCATCTACGCCCCCGGCTACCGCTGCACGCTCGGCTTCAACGTCCGTGACAGCGGCGGAGGGTATTACGCCCTGGTCGCCGGGCACTGCGTCACGCAGGCCACCACCTGGTACATCGACCCCGCCATGACGCAGATCCTGGGCACCGTGGTCGCGGCCAGCTTCCCGGGCGACGACTTCGCCGTCATCAAGTACGTCAATCCCGCCAACGCCGACGGCCGCGTCTACTTGCACAACGGCACCTACCAGGACGTCACCCAGGCGGGCAACGCCTATGTCGGCCAGGTCGTCAAACGCAGTGGCTACGTGACGGGCGTCCGCAGCGGCACCGTCACCGCCGTGAACGTGACGGTCAACTACGGCGGCGGGAACGTCGTCTACGGCCTCGTCCAGACCAACGTCTGCTCCGAACCCGGCGACAGCGGCGCCCCCTTCTTCTCCGGCACCACCGCCCTCGGTCTGACCTCCGGCGGCAGCGGCAACTGCTCCACCGGGGGCACCACCTACTACCAGCCCGTCACCGAAGCCCTCTCCGCGTACCAGCTGGCCGTCTTCTGACCGGGTGCTTGCGGCATTCAGCCCGTTTCGCGTCCCCCTTGGGAAGACTGTGTACGGTGCCGGGACGGTGCGGGCTCCGCGCGGTGCTTGAGTCGGGGTGACGGAACGCCGGCCCGCCCGGGCGCGGTTCGCCCCGGGAGGTGCTGCGCATGGCGGTCGGCGCACCTTCCGGGGAGGCGGTGACCCAGGCCACGTCGTGTTCATGACTCATTCGCTGCCGCAAACGCAGTCAGAGCGGGAGATCGTCGGGCAGGACGCGGAAGGACTTGTGGCGGCCGAGGGGGCGCACGGCGCGGAAGTCGTGACGGTCGAGAGTGAGAACGGCATCCGTGTCGTAGTCGGCGGCGAGGGCGACGTTCACCGCGTCGGCGAGATCGAGGGCGAGTGCGGCGTACCGGGCTCGTACGGACTGTGCCGTCGCCAGGTGGGTCTCCGTGATCTCCGGTACGACGACGCGGCTCACTCGCATCCAGCGCCGGATGTCGTCGATCGCGCTGATCGCGGCCTCGCGTCCGAGTTCACGGGTGGCGACGTGGTCGATCTCGGCGAGCAGCAGCGGGGACATCACGAGGAGGCCGGCGGCCATGATGGCTTCGTTGGCCCCCTCATGCTCCGGATGTGCGGAGTCGAGCGCGGCCAGCAGGCCAGAGGTGTCGGCAACGACGATGATCACGGCGCCGTCCCCGGGACAGCCTCACGCTGGACGCCGTCCGCCACCGCGTTCCGCACATCCTCTCTGGAAGGGGTGCGGCCGGAGCCTTCGAAGGTGCGCGAGAACAGGGGCTCGTCCCAGACACGGTTGGCCATGGCAGCGAGATGGATGCCCTGTCGGATGATCTCGGCTTCGCTGATGCCGCGCCGGGCGGCCGCCTCCTTGATGATGGCGAGGTCTTCAGGGTCGGCGTAGACGTTGGTTCGCTTCATCGACATGTACTAAGAGTAGTCCATGTACCAAGCGTGCCACATATTCTCGGTGTCGCCCGCCCGTCGCCGGTCAGGGCGAGTGGTGCTGACGGCCGTGGAGAGAACGAGCCGCGGGCACCTGCCGCCGTCAGCGCCCGCCCTCGTGGGCAACGGTCGCTCGGACCGCTCGCTTGGCGCAGAACGGTGATCCTGATGTACGCCTCTCCGCCTCCTGCGGAACGCGAAGCGGACCTGGGTGCGGCCGGGCCCGATCTGATCCACCTCTCAGCGGGATCGGGCCGTTCCTGGACGCTTACGAGGGCTCCTGCAGAACGGAAACCACATTTCCGGCGGGATCGGTGAACCACGCGATCAGCGGCCCGCCGCCGCGGAAGATGCCCTTGTCGTCCGTCTTGAGGTGGTCGTAGCGCTCGAAACGCACGCCCCTTCGACTCAGCTCGTCGACCGCCGCCTCGATGTCGGCGACGGGGAAGTTGAGAATCGTGTACGTCGCCGGGGTGTGGTCGGCCTTGGGGTAGACGAGGATGTCCCGGTCACCCGCGATGTGCAGGATCAGCATGCCGTTCTGCTCGGACACCCGGAGCCCGAGCGTCTCGCCGTAGAACTTCCTGGCCGCGTCGATGTCGTCCACCGAGAAGCCACTGAACGCCTTCGTCGAACCGAACATGATCGCCTCCTGTGCATGGTTCCTACCCATGAGGACTGGGAGGTGGCCGGAAACTCATCGGTCACACGGGCTCCGACCACAGGTGCTGCCGGTCACACGGGCTCCGATCAGAGGTGGCGCCAGGGCCGGCCGACGCCGAGTCGCCCGGCAGTGCCCGGCAGAGCGGTTGATGCAGAAGGCGAACATGTGACGTCTGTCTTCTTGCGGACCTGGGTGCGGCCGGTAGTGAGGTGGACAGCGTTCGACTCGTCGGTGAAGGTGCTTTGCGGGAAGACGGCGCAGCCGGGCGAGGGGACGTCGGTGCCAACCACGTCGACGCCGTATGGGCTGGGCTGCTCGTACTCGGCGGCGTGCACCAGCAGTCGGTACGGCGCCGTACCGGTCAGGGCGCAGGTGCCCGCGGAGAGGGTGTCCGCGCCGCACTGCCAGAGGCCGTCCCGGTCCACCGCCTCGACCTGTACGTGGTCGGACGTGTTCGGGGCGAGGGCGGCGATCCGGGCGCCCTGCGGGGCGGACAGCTGCAGGCAGTCGAACTGACCGGGGGCGCTGAGTGTGCCCTCGTTGAGTCCTCCGGCCGCCGGGACGCAGCCCTGGGTGCCGGCCCGGTCGAGGAACGCGTCGGCGACGGTCGCGTCGGCGACGCGCGTCGGGTCGCCGATCACCAGCGGGTAGGAGCCGGCGGCCGGGAACGTGCAGGCGCCGGTGTCGCCGCCCTGGCAGATCTGCCGACCCGCGCTGTCGTACACGTACGACCAGACCGAGGCGTTACGGTCGGTGTCGACCGGGTCGACGGTGTAGGCACCGGCCGCCGGAACGTCCAGCAGCCGGCAGCGGACCTGGCCGGCCGGGGAGGCGGGGGCGGCGCCGAAGTCGCCGGGCTGGACGGACGGGCAGCCCACCGGGTCCGACAGGCTGCCGACCTGGATCTGATAGTCGACGGGGGCCTCGCTGTCGACGCTGTCGACCACATAGGACAGCACGCGGTACGGGCCGGCGCCGGGCAGCTCGCAGCCGGCGTTGCCATCCCGGACGCAGACGGTGCCGCCCGAGGCGTCGGTGACCCACTGCCGGACGTACCCGTACTCGACGGTGCTTGCGTAGGAGACGACCCGCTCACCGGGGGCGGCGCCCTCGATGCGCGTGCAGTCGACCTCGACGGCGCTCGTGGTGCTGCGGGTCACCAACGGGGCGTCCCAGTGCGTCGACGTGGACGAGCAGCCGGCCGTGCCGTCGGTGACGGTGTACGTGCCGGGGTCGGTGACCCGCGCACTGGTATGAGATCACCAGCGGCGGCCGGGTTCGCTACCTGGTCAGCCCGGAGACCTCGACGGTGATCCTGGTGTACGCCTCTCCGCGACACCCCAAGGATACCGAGTAGCTTCCGTTGTTCGCGGGTTGGCCGGTGAAGGGACGCCATTCAGCCGGTTGGCGGGTCCGCCAAGTGCTGGGCGAGGTCGATGAGGTCGGGCAAACGTAGGACCCGGTCGCTCGCGCCCGGGAGGGGGACGTGCAGTGGCTCGGTCCAGCGGGTGGGTATCGCGTCGAATCCGTGGATGGCCCCGGCGAGGCCACCGGTGACTGCGGCGACGGTGTCGGTGTCACCGCCGAGGTCGATGGCTGCTCGCACGGCGTCTTCGTAGGAGCTGGTTGTGCGCACGGCCCAAACAGCGGAGGCGAGACAGGGCCAGACCGCGCCGTTGAACTCCGTCGCCTGGTCCGGATGCCAGTACGGGGTCAGGACGGCGGCGTACCGGCCCCGATGATCGGTGTGGACCTGGGCGAGCGCGTCCGGAAGGGCAGCGACTGGGTCGGCGCCCGCCAGCGCCACGCGCAGGAGGTCGTGGAAGATCGCGGTGCCTTCCCACGCCGCGGGATCGCCATGGGTCAGCGCGGAGATCCGCCGGGCTGCGTCCATGGTGGCGGACTGTTCCTGGCAGGCAAAGTAGACCCCGGAGGTAGCGGCACGCATCAGGGCGCCGTTTCCGGCGGCGCGGCGGTTGCCGGCGAAGTGCGCCGCGGCAGCGAGGTCCCATGGCTTGCCGTTGGTGAGGACGTCTTCGGTCTGGAGGCCGATGTCCTTGGGATCGGAAGCCGCCCACCGCTGGAAGCGGGCGAAGATGTCCGGCAGGTCGAGCCCGCCGCGCTCCAGCAGGGATTCCCCGACGTGCACCGCCATCTGCGTGTCGTCGGTGGCCTCGCCGACTTCCCAGCCGCCGCCCCCGCACATTTCACCGCCACGGTCGGAGTCGGGAAACCGGGCGGAGAACGCTCCCGCGGGGCCGAACTCGAACGGAGCGCCCAGGGCATCCCCCACGGCCGACCCGACGACCGCGCCGACGGCACGCTGCGTACGATTCACGCGGGCAGCGTACAGACCTGGCAGTCGCCATGGTCTTGCATCAGAAGTGCCGTAGGTGTTCGGCGGCTTCGGCGAGGATGTCCTGCTTCTTGCAGAAGGCGAAGCGGACTTGGGTGCGCCCGGCGGTGGGGTGTTCGTAGAAGACGGAGTTGGGGACGGCCACGACGCCGCAGCGGTCGGGGAGGGTGCGGTAGGAGGTCAACGCATCGACACCGGGGGTCAGTTGGGCGACATCGGTGGTGATGAAGTACGTGCCCGCCGGGCGTAGGACGGTGAAGCCCGCGTCGTTCAGGCCCGCTGCCAGCAGGTCGCGGTTGGTCTGCAGGTCGTCGCGGAAGGCGGCGTAGTACGTGTCCGGGAGGCGGCGGGCCTCGGCCACCGCGTACTGGAAGGGCCCCGAGGCGACGTAGGTGAGGAACTGCTTGGCCGTGCGGACGGCGGCCATCAGTCCCGGGTTGCCGGTGACCCAGGCCACGCCGTTTTCGCGCGACCTGCCGGACGGGTCAGCCGATCAGGACGCGCATCGTGTCGTCGTTGATGAAGATCCGTCCGTACCTTCCTTCCGAGAACTGGCGCAGGAGACCCAGCCCGACAAGTTTGTTCACCGCGTTGCTCGCCGCTTGGTAGCTCACGTCGTAGCGCTCGGCCGCCCATGTGATCGTGAGCATGAGATAGCCGATCAGATCGTCGACGATGCGCCGGGTGATGCCTTTGGATCCAGCCTCGTGAAGCGTGCGCAACATCCGTTCCTTGAGTCCGACGAGCGTTGCGATGCGCTCGACGGCCTCCTTGGCCTGGGCGGTAACCGCACCGAAGTCTGTTGGCTGCTTGAGCGCTGGCCGAAGGTCGAGGCGGCGTTCCTGACCGAGGTTGCCCGGGGAACCTTCGAACTCGTGCACCTGACCTCCGCCGATCTCACCCGCATGGGAGATGCAAGCCGGCTATGTACAGGCGGAGATCCGGAGGGCGTTCAAGGGCTATCTGAGCAAACACATGCCGTCCACGGCCATCTGACCGCAAGAACCCCGCTCGCAGGAATCCCCCCGGTGGCCGCCGGGACTGCCCCCACGTCCTGCATCGCCGTTCACAGTGCGCGCAGGCGCTCCGCGGCTTCGGACAGAACCTCTTCCTTTTTGCAGAACGCGAAGCGGACGTGGGTGCGGCCGGCGGTGGGGTGGTCGTAGAAGACGGAGTTGGGGACGGCTACGACGCCGCAGCGTTGGGGGAGTTCGCGGCAGAAGGTGAGGGCGTCGGTGCCGGGGGCGATGTCGGCGATGTCGGTGGTGATGAAGTAGGTGCCCTGGGGACGGAAGACGGTGAAGCCGGCGTCGGTCAGGCCCGCGGCCAGGAGGTCGCGCTTGGTCTGCAGGTCGTCGCGGAAGGCGGTGTAGTAGGGGTCGGGGAGGGCGAGGGCTTCGGCGATGGCGTATTGGAAGGGGCCCGAGGCGACGTAGGTGAGGAACTGTTTGGCTGTGCGGACCGCTGCGACCAGGGGAGCGGAGGCGGTGACCCAGCCGACTTTCCAGCCGGTGAAGGAGAAGGTCTTGCCCGCGGAGGAGATGGAGACGGTGCGGTCGCGCATGCCGGGGAGGGAGATCAGGGGGATGTGCTCGGTGCCGTCGTAGGTGAGGTGTTCGTAGACCTCGTCGGTGACGACGAGCAGGTCGTGTTCGACGGCGAGGGCGGCGATCGCGGTGAGTTCGTCGCGGGTGAGGACCGTGCCGGTGGGGTTGTGGGGGGAGTTGAGGAGGAGCAGGCGGGTGCGGGGGGTGAGGGCGTCGCGGAGGGCGTCGAGGTCGGGGCGGAAGTCGGGGGCGTGGAGGGTCAACGGCACCCGGACGGCGCCGGCCATGGCGATGCAGGCGGCGTAGGAGTCGTAGAAGGGCTCGAAGGCGATGACTTCGTCGCCGGGTTCGAGGAGGGCGAGCATCGCTGCGGCGATGGCCTCGGTGGCGCCGGCGGTGACGAGGACCTCGGTGTCGGGGTCGAAGGTGAGGTCGTAGAAGCGGCGCTGGTGGTCGGCGACGGCCGTGCGCAGTTCGGGGATGCCGGGGCCGGGCGGGTACTGGTTGCCGCGGCCGTCGCGCAGGGCGCGGACGGCGGCTTCTCGTACGGATTCGGGTCCGTCGGTGTCGGGGAAGCCCTGGCCGAGGTTGATCGCCCCGGTGGCGACCGCGAGGGCGGACATCTCGGCGAAGATCGTCGTCCCGAGCCCGTCGAGGCGGCGGTTCAGCAGCGGCCTGCCGGTCATGGTCATTTTTCGTCTCACCCGTTCCGTCTCATGCCCGCTCGGCAGGTACCCGAGCGAGTGGTGCCCGTGCCCGTCCCTCTTCGTCCCTGAGCGGATACAGGCCCGGACCTGGTCCTCTGCGTCCGGGCCCCGCCCGGCTCGCCGCGCGCCCGGGACCGCGCACCGCCCGTCTCGTACCCGTTCCCGCTTCGGCCGGCCCCCGTCCGAGCCCCGGGCCGCCTGGTCAGGGGGAGCGTACTGCCTGGGGGACGGGGGCGGGACGAAGGGCGCGGGGAGAGGGTCGGGGGGAGAGGGTCGGGGGATTCGGGGAGGGGCGGGGTGATGGGAAGTGTGAGGGGAGGGGGAGGGGAGGGGGCGGATTCGGTCCAGGAATGGTCAAACCTGAGCATGTGAGTTCGCAAGCGCTCCAAGGGATGGAAAGTACGTACAGATGGGTAAAAACGCTGATGGGCCCTCGCGTTTCATGATTCCGTAATACCGGATCCCTCAGCGGGTCCATGGACCCCTCGTGGGCCACACGTCGGCCGACGAGGCCTTCCGTGGGCCTCACGTGGGCACGAGCCGATGCACCCCCGACCGGCGGGTGCGGGTCGGCCCATCCTCCAACGCGTGCTTGTCCACTGCGTGCCTGAGTTCACCTCCTCACTGCGTGCTTGCGGAGCCGATCCATGCTCACCACCCTCAACACCGCCTACACCGACACCCGCGCGGGCGACCTCGCCTGGTGCCTGGGGAAAGAGGCGCTGCCCGCGCTCGCCGTACTCGACCTGGAGGTCGGCGATGCGCTGGGGCTGCGCGCCAAGGTCGAATTACGGTTGCTCGGCGCGTCCCACCAGGTGCTGGTCGACGCCGGGCGGGGCGACTGCTCGGAGACGGTCGCGTGCCTGCCGGGCAGTCAGGCGCCGCTGCCGTTCGGGGTGGCCCGCCGGGTCGGGGTGTGGGACTACGAGTTCGCGGCGCGGACCGAGACCCTGTCGCAGGCCTCGTTCGCCGGGCGGGCACAGGAGTTGCTGGCGCTGGTGGCCGATCATCCGCGGTGCCTCGCGGGGACGTTCCCCGGCGATCCGCACGCCTTCACCGCGATGCTGGTGCAGTGCGCCGAGGGGAGCGTGCGCTGGCGTACGTGGCATGCGTATCCGCAGGAAGGGCGGCTCGTCACCACCAGAACCCGCCTCACCGCGCCGGTTTGACGCGCCGATTCACGCCTGTGGGTGACGGATCGCGGCGCTGGCCTGACGTAGCGTGCACTCATGATCGACCGGCACGGCCGCAGCCAGGTTCCCGAGCCACCGCGGGCGGCCCAGGAACCGGAGGCACCGGAGGCGGCCCAGGAACCGCAGCCACCGCGGGCGGCCCAGGCACCAGAAGCTCCGGAGGCGCCGCGGGCCGCCCCGGCACCCGAGCCACCGCAGGCCGCCCAGGCACCCCGGGCGGCCCAAGCGCCCGAGGCACCGGAGACGGCACGGCAGGGTGCACCGCGGACGGGACCCCGGGCCGCACACCCGCCTGCCCGCGCGACAACTCCAGCCAAGACTCCAGCCGAGACGCCCGCCGCCACTTCGGCCACGGCCGCCACTTCGGCCACGGCCCCCGCTCCGCCCTCCGCCACCCTCCCGGTGCCGCCCGCTCCCGCCTCCGCCACCCTCCCCGTGCCGCCCGCTGCTGCCCGCGCCCTCGTCCTGGCCGCCGTCTTCATCTGCGCCGCCTGCGGCCTGGTCTACGAACTGGAACTCGTCGCCCTCGCCTCGTACCTGGTCGGCGACTCGATCACGCAGGCGTCCGTCGTGCTGTCCGTGATGGTCTTCGCGATGGGCTGCGGATCGTTGCTGGCAAAACGATTGCGCAGCCGCGCCGCCGCCGGGTTCGCCGCCGTCGAGACAGTGCTCGCGCTGATCGGCGGTCTGTCGGTGATGGCGCTGTACGCGTGCTTCGCGTGGTACGGGCAGGCCCGGCTCGCCATGGTCGGCTGCGCCTTCGCGATCGGGCTGCTGATCGGCGCCGAGGTGCCGCTGCTGATGACGCTCGTCCAGCGCATCCGCCGCCAGGACGCCGGCGGCGCGGTCGCCGACCTGTTCGCCGCCGACTACGTGGGCGCGCTCGTCGGCGGCCTTGCGTTCCCCTTCCTCCTGCTGCCGCACACCGGGCAGCTCACCGGCGCGCTCGCCACTGGAGCGGTCAACGCCGTGGCCGGCGGCGCGATCGTACTGTGGCTCTTCCGCGCGGACCTGTCGATACGGGCGCGCGGCCGGCTGCTGGTCGCGAACGTCTGCGTGCTCGCCGTGCTGGCGGGCGCCGCCGCGGCGGCCGGCCCCTTCGAACGGGCGGCCCGCCGCGCGGTGTACGGGGGGCAGGTACGGGTCGCCGAGCGGACCGCCGTACAGGAGATCGTCCTCACCGGGGATACGGGGACAGGGGACAGGGGTGACAGGGGGGAGGCCGCCGGGCTGCGGCTCTTCCTGGACGGGCGGCTGCGGGTGTGCGGCGCGGACGCGGCCTCGTACCACCGTGCGCTGGCCGGCCCGGCGATGACGGCCGGGCCGCGGGGGCGGGTGCTGATCCTGGGCGGTGGGGACGGGCTCGCGCTGCGGGAGGTGCTGCGGTATCCGGGGGTGCGGTCGGTCACGGTGGTGGAGGTGGATCCGGCGCTGGTCCGGCTCGCCCGGACGGACCCCGGGCTCGCCGGGCTGAACGGCCATGCGTTCCGCGACCGGCGGGTGCGCGTGGCGACGGGGGATCTGTTCGAGTGGCTGCGGGGACGGGCGGGGGGACGGCGGCCTCCACGCGACGGGGGGCCCGGAGGCGCGCCGTACGACGTGATCGTGGCGGATCTGCCGGAGCCGGGGACCGGGGTGTCGGCCTCGGCGAAGCTGTACTCGGAGGAGTTCTACGGGCTGGCGGCGCGGTCCCTCGCGGAGGGCGGTCGGCTGGCCGTCCCTGCGGGCCGCACCCCGCACACCCTGTGGACGCTGGACGCCACGCTGGCGGCGGTGGGGCTGCGGACGGTGCCGTACGAGGCGGGGGGAGCGGACACTGCGGAGAGCCCGGGGAGCCCGGGGAGCCCGGGGAGCCCGGGGAGTGCGGAGAGCCCGGAGAGCCCGGAGGGAGCGGAGCTAGCAGGGGGCGCCCAGGGCGCGGAGAGCGGGGAGGGCGGGGAGAGTGCGGGAGGCGCGGACGGTGCGGACAGTGCGGGGGGCGGGGACAGCGCGGGGGGCGAGGGAGGCTGCCGCGCCCCTGCCGGCCGGCCCCGCAGCGCCCCCGCGCCCTGGACCCTCCTCCTCTCGGGGCTGCCCGGAAACCCGCTGCCCAGCCTCCCCGCGCCGGACGTCCCGCGCCCGGCCCGCCCGCACGCCCCCTCGACCCTGCTGCACCCGCGGCTGTAGTCGCCGGGGACGCCGAACGCACAGGCGAGCCGACGGCCGGACCTGCCGCCGTGGAACCGCCCGGACACTCTTCTCACCACCCGGCTCCCGCTCTCACCACCCCGACGGCGCCGGCGGGGTCACCACGGGCGGCCGGTCGTCGCAGGTGATCGTGTTGGGCAGTTCCCAGGGGGCGAGCCAGGGGCCGGTCGTGCCACCTCCGTCGTTGCCGCCGAGGTCGGTGACGGTGAACTCCGAACCGGCCGGGGTGAAGTGGAAGGAGCCGCAGTTGTTGATGCCGACGGCGCCGACGTTGCGGGCGTCCACGTTCTCGAAGGAGGCCGAGCCGGCCGTGCGGGCGCTCAGCACCGAGGTGCCGGTGCCGTCGATCCTCAGATCCTTGAAAAGGACGTTCCTGATGGAGTAGAGGTCCTTCACCGGGAAGTCGCTGACCAGCATGATCGCGTTGTACGTGGAGTCCAGGAAGGCGTCACCCGTGACCTGGACGTCCGCGTCGATGTCCCGTTCCAGCGCGTACAACCAGATCGCGCCGAGGCCGATGTTCCAGTTCAGCTCGTACGTGCCCGCGCGGACCGTGGTGTTGTCGGTGATCCACAGGTGGCCGGTGAACGGTTCGGCGCCGAAGCGGGCGCCGATGTGCAGGGCGCTGCCTTCGCGGACCGGGTCGGCGATCAGGTTGCGGGAGACGGTGTTGTCGGTGCCGCCGTACAGGGCGATGCCGTTGGCCAGGACCGGGGTCTGCACGGTGTTGCGGTCGAAGGTGTTCCGCGTGTTCCCGGCCTTCTCCGACCACATCGCGAGGGCGTCGTCGCCGGTGTTGCGGAGGAAGTTGCCGGAGACCACCGAATCCGTCACGCCGGTGTGGAAGTTGATGCCGTCGGCGATCTGGTCGACGATGACGTTGCGCGTGATCCGCAGATTGCGCATCGGCCCGTCGAACCACATGCCGACCTTGGTGTGCTGGATGTAGAGGCCGTCGACGGTGGAGTCGCTGAGCGCGCCGCCGATACCGTTCACCTGGTCGGTGTCGACGCGCTCGCGGACGTCGCCCACGATCGCGAAGCCCGACAGGTGGACGTCCGAACTGCCGCCCAGGGAGGCGTCCTTGCCGTAGAAGCCGACGCCGGTGTGCACCGAACCGTCGGGCGCCTTGGCGGGCAGGTCCACCTGGTGGCCCTTGATGACGGTGTACCAGTCGCCGGCGCCCTCGATCGTCACCCGGTCCACGATGATGTGCCGGTTCACCTGGTACGTGCCCGGCGGCACGTACACCGTCAGGTGCGCCCGCCGGGCGAAGGCGATCGCCTTGTCGAACGCGTCGGCGGAGTCGCGGCGGCCGGACGGGTCGGCGCCGAAGGCCAGGACGTCGGCGGCGACGGGGACGATCCGCGGGGGGCCGACGAGTTGGGAGTCGAGCAGGTCGACGGTGGTCGCCGCGGCGGTGGTCCCGGCCGGCGCGGTGAGTCGCACGGTGTCGCCGGCGCGGTACGTGCGGCCGAGCAGCAGGCGCTGCTCGTTGTAGAAGTGGCTGGGGCGGTACGGCTTGGCGATCACCGGGGCGGGCGTGGTGGCGGCGGGCACGCAGGCGCACTCGGTGATCCACCAGTCGGGGTGGATCAGGTCGCCCTGCGGGTCGTTGGAGAACGGGTACTGGTTGTAGAGCCACGCGTACTGCGAGGTCAGCGTCATGGTGGCGCGGTGCTTGCCGTTCACCGTGACGCCCAGCGGCGCGGTGCTGCCGCCGCCGCCCGGGGCGTCGGGGATGCTGTAGCGCACGGTGATCGCGTTGGCGGCGGCGGGCAGTGTGAACTCGATGTACTGGCCGGGGGCCAGGGTGACCGCCTTGCGGCCGGAGGCCTCGGCGGGCAGCGTGTACGCGGAGCGGTC
>NZ_DATDBG010000200.1:0-18840 GCF_036524955.1 Streptomyces sp. | reverse complement strand
CGTGGGACGTTTGAGACAGGACTTCCACGGCTAGGCTCGCCGCATGGCCCTCGCATCGCGTGCCGCGCACATCCTGGTCGCCTCCAACCGCGGCCCGGTCTCGTACGCCGTCGGCGACGACGGCACGCTGACGAGCCGGCGCGGCGGCGGCGGGCTGGTCTCCGGGCTGAGCGCGATCGGTCCCGACGCGGGCGCGGTGTGGGTGTGCGCGGCGCTGTCCGACGCCGACCGCGAGGCGGTCCGGCGCGGGGTCGCCGAACCGGGCACACGCATGATCGCGGTCGAGCCGGAGGTGTTCGAGGCCGCTTACAACGGGATAGCGAACTCCGTGCTGTGGTTCGTCCACCACCTGCTGTACCAGACGCCGCTGGAACCCGCCTTCGACGAGGACTTCCGCCGGCAGTGGGCGGCGTACGAGAGGTACAACGCCGCTTTCGCCGACGCGCTCGCCGAGGAGGCGGCACCCGGCGCCGCCGTCCTCGTGCAGGACTACCACCTGGCGCTGGTGCCCGCCCTGCTCCGCGAGCGCCGCCCCGACCTGCGGATCGGCCACTTCTCGCACACCCCGTGGGCGCCGCCGGACTATTTCCGGCTGCTGCCGGACGATGTGGCGGCGCGGGTCCTCGAAGGCATCCTCGGCGCGGACCGGGCGGCCTTCCTCACCCGGCGGTGGGCGGACGCGTTCGCGGCGTGCTGCGTGTCGGTGCTGGGTGCGTCGTTGTCCGAGGACGGCCGGTCGGTGGTGCACCGGGGCCGTACGACACGGCTGGGCGTGCACGGGCTCGGTGCGGACGGCGACTTCCTGCGCGAGCGGGCGCACCGGGAGGACGTGGGCGAGCGGATCTCCGTGCTGCGCTCGGAGGTCGGGCCCGGCCGCAAGCTGATCGTCCGGGTGGACCGTACGGAGCTCTCCAAGAACATCGTCCGCGGCCTGCTCGCCTACCGCCTGCTCCTGCACGACCACCCCGGCTGGCGCAGCCGCGTCGTCCATGTCGCGTTCGCCTACCCCTCCCGCCAGGACCTCGCGCTCTACCGGGACTACACCGCCGAGGTCTTCCGGCTCGCCGCCGAGATCAACGCGGAGTTCGGCACCGGGGACTGGCTGCCGGTCATCCTCAAGGTGGACGACGACTTCCCCCGTTCCCTGGCCGCCTACCGCCTCGCCGACGTCGCCCTGGTCAACCCCATCCGCGACGGCATGAACCTGGTCGCCAAGGAGGTTCCGGTCGTCTCCGACCACGGCGTCGCCCTCGTGCTGTCCCGCGAGGCGGGAGCGCACGCGGAACTCGCCGACGACGCGATCGTCGTCAACCCCTACGACATCAGCGCCACCGCCGCCGCTCTCAACACCGCGCTCACCATGCCCGAGGCCGAACGCGCCGCCCGCACCAAGCGCCTCGCCGACGCCGCCACCGCCCTCCCCCCGACCCGCTGGTTCCTCGACCAGCTGGAGGCCCTGCGCGCCTGACGGAAGTAACGCGGCGCCACGCGATTACCACCATTGGTAGCATCGGCGGTATGAGCGGTAGCAAGAAGTACTCGATCAGTCTGCCCGAGGAACTCGCCGAGACCGTGCGTCAGCATGTCGGCGCGGGCGGATTCTCGGCCTACGTCGCCGAGGCGTTGGAGCAACGGGTGGCAATGGACAAGTTGCGCGAGATCGTGGCGGATTTCGAGACCGACCACGACGAACTCACCGACGCCGAGGTGGAGGCGGCCCGCGCCCTGCTGCGCCACGACCACCGCAGGGCCGGCGGAGCTGCAGCCTGATGCCGGGCACACTGGTGCTCGACTGCGAGGGACTGTCGAAGCTGTACCTGAAGGACCGTACGGTCGTCTCGTTGATCATGGCCGCCGCTGATGAAGGAGTTCGCGTGGTCACGAGCGCGATGACGACGCTGGAGGCGGATTACGAACGCGTCCACCCGGCACGTATCACGTGGGTCCTTTCCCGTATCGACATCCACGATGCCACCCGGCAGGTCACCGATCGGGCCGCCGAGTTGCTGCGCGCTCACGGTCTGCACGGCCACAAGTACGCGATCGACGCGGCCCTCGCCGCGGTCGCACGGGCGGCACCGGAGCCCGTGACCCTGCTGACCTCTGACCCCGAGGACCTTTCCCTGCTGTGCGGACCGTCCGTCGAGATCGTCAAGGTCTGACCGACGGCACGCACAGACCGGACGGCAGGCGCTCGCCGGCGGCGTGAGCGGCCGGCGCGGGGGCTCAGCCGAGCGCGTCGGCGAGGGCGTTGAGGAGGGTGACGACGCCTTCGGGGCCGGGGACCGTGAGGTCGGCCTCGGAGAGAACCTCCTTGGGGGTCTCGGCGGTGCCGGCCGCGGCGACGAGCAGGCCGGGGAGGCCTTCGTCGCGGAGGGCGTGGACGGCGGCGAAGGCCGCGAGATCGCCGAGGTCGTCGCCGCCGTAGAGGACGGAGGCGGCGTCCACCTCGCGGAGGTAGGCGGCGAGGGCGACGCCCTTGTCCACCCCCGGGGGACGCAGTTCGAGGACGAAGCGACCGGGTTCGACCATCAGGCCGTGGCGTTCGGCCAGTTCCGCGAGCGGGAGGCGGAGGGCTTCGAACGCGGCGTCGGGGTCCTCGGTGCGGCGGGTGTGGACGGCGACCGCGCGTCCGCCCTTGTCCTCGATCCACGTGCCGTGCCAGGCGCCGATGCGGTCGAGGAAGCCGGGGAGCTCCGCGCGTACGGCGGTGACGCCCGGGTGCGCGCCCGGGGCGCGGACCTCGCCGGTGTGCGCGTCCCACCGCTCGGCGCCGTAGTGGCCCAGCACGACGAGGTGCTCCAGGCCCGGCACCCCGGCGAAGCCGCCGTAGCGTACGGCGACGCCCGCCGGGCGGCCGGTGACGACGGCGACCGCTGCGAGGTGCGGTGCGAGCCGGGCCAGCGCCGGTACAGCGCCGGGGTGGGCGCGGGCCTGCTCGGGGTCGGGCACGATGGGGGCGAGGGTGCCGTCGAAGTCGAGCGCGACCACGGCTCGTTCGGGCCGCGCGAGCAGCGCCGCGAGGCCTTCCTTTCCCTCGGGCGTATGGGGCGTGAGCAAGTCGGCGGAGGCCATGGTGCCGACCCTACCCGCGCCCACCGGGCGCATGCCCGGCGTACGGTGGCACGACCTGCTGTTCCGGAGCTGTCCGCCCGCGGTCCGCCTACCGTTCACCCCGGTGCCGCTCACGCTCCCTGCGCAGGCGGTTGACGGTGACCGGGGCGTGGCGCAGGGCGCGGGGATCGTCCAGCAGGGCGTTGAGCCGTTGGAAGTACGCGGTCGGCGAGATGCCGAGCCGTTCCCGGATCGCCCGCTCCCGGGGGCCGGGGCCGCTGAACGTTCGGCCCGCGATGTCGAGGACGGCCAGGTCCCGCTCCGAGAGTCCGCCCGAATCGCCCTGCCCCTCGGCGGCCTCCGCGCCGGAAGGACCGGAAGGACCGGAAGGACCGGAAGCCTCGGAAGGGCCGGAAGCCCCGGACCGCGGAGCCCCGGACCGCGCGGGCGCCTTCGAAGCCCCGGCAGACCCCTCGTCCGCCTCCCCCATCACACCCACTCCCTTCCCGCCCGGACCACCTCCGGCAGCCGGTTCAGGAACTGTACGAGATGCGCGGTGCTCCGGGTCCCTCCGCATGGCCTGCGCGGCGGTGACCGTCGCATCAGGGTCACGCGACACCACGTCGCCGCAGGGTGAGCGGATCGCCGAGGTCACGCCCGGCCAGGGCCGAGGTCTGCACCGTCCGTGACATCGGTTCGCCGGCCGGGTGGCGGGAGTCACGGATGCGGCTCCGGCAGAACGGCGAGAAGACCGGGAACCGTGATCTTCCCCCGCGAGTGGACTAGACCTTTCTGGGGGTGAGCCGCGAGACTGTCTTCCGTGAGACACGTCATCGCCCTCGATGTGGGCGGCACCGGGATGAAGGCCGCCCTGGTCGCCGCGGACGGCGCGCTGCTGCACCGGGCGCGCCGCCCCACCGGCCGGGACCGCGGTCCCGACGCCGTGGTCACCGCGATCCTCGACTTCGCCGCCGAGCTGCGCGACCACGGCGTACGCGAATACGGCGAAGGCGCCGCCGCGGCCGGTGTGGCCGTCCCCGGCATCGTCGACGAGGCCGACGGGCGCGCCGTCTACGCCGCCAACCTGCGCTGGCGGGACGTCCCGCTACGGGCGCTGCTCTCCGAGCGGCTCGGCGGCCTGCCCGTGGCGCTCGGCCACGACGTCCGCACCGGCGGGCTCGCCGAGGGCCGGATCGGCGCGGGCCGCGGCGCCGACCGCTTCCTCTTCGTCCCGGTGGGTACCGGCATCGCGGGCGCGATCGGCATCGACGGCCGGATCGAGGCGGGCGCGCACGGCTGCGCGGGTGAGATCGGCCACATCGTGGTCCGCCCCGGCGGACCGGAGTGCGCCTGCGGGCAGCGCGGCTGCCTGGAGGCGCTGGCCTCGGCCGCCGCGATCACCCGGGCGTGGGCCGCGGCCGGCGGAGACCCGGACGCGGACGCCGCCGGCTGCGCGCGAGCCGTCGCCGCCGGGGACCGCACCGCGAGCGCCGTCTGGCGGGAAGCGGTCGACGCGCTCGCCGACGGCCTGGTCACCGGCCTCACCCTGCTGGACCCCCGGGTCGTGATCATCGGCGGCGGCCTGGCCGAAGCCGGCGACACCCTCTTCGGCCCGCTGCGGGCGGCCGTGGAGGCACGTGTCACCTTCCAGAAACCGCCCCTCGTCGTACCCGCCGCGCTGGGGGACACCGCCGGCTGCCTGGGCGCGGGCCTGCTCGCCTGGGATCTGATCTCCGTGGAGGTAACCGCCTGATGGCCCCCGTAACGACAACGCGGCGCACGGTGCTGACGGGTGCCCGGGTGGTCCTGCCGTCCGGCGTGGCGGAAGGCGGCCGGCTGACCGTCGACGGCGCGTCGATCGCCGCGAACGAGCAGGCCGAGCAGGTCACGTACGACCTGGCCGGGCAGGGGTACACGATCGTCCCCGGCTTCGTGGACCTCCACAACCACGGCGGCGGCGGTGCGTCCTTCACCTCCGGGACCGCGGACGACGTCCTCACCGGGATCCGCACCCACCGCGCGCACGGCACGACCACGCTGGTCGCCTCCACCGTCACCGAGCGCCTGGACGTGCTCACCCGGCAGGCCGGCCTGCTGTCCGAACTCGTCGAGCAGGGCGACCTCGCGGGCATCCACTACGAGGGGCCGTTCATCTCGCCGTGCCGCAAGGGCGCGCACGACGAGGGGCTGCTGCGCCACCCCGACCCGGCGGACGTCCGCAAGCTGGTCGAGGCGGCCCGCGGCCACGCCAGGATGGTCACGCTGGCGGTCGAACTGCCCGGCGGGACGGAGTCGGTACGGCTGCTCGCCGAGCTGGGCGTGGTCGCCGCGATCGGACACACCGACGCCTCGTACGAGCAGACCCGCGCGGCCATCGACGCGGGCGTGACCGTGGCCACCCACCTGTTCAACGCGATGCCGCCGCTCCACCACCGCCTGCCGGGCCCGATCGCGGCGCTGCTGGAGGACGAGCGGGTCACCGTGGAGCTGATCAACGACGGTACGCACCTGCACCCGGCCGTCCTCGGACTCGCCTTCGGCAGCGCGGGCCCGGAGCGGGTCGCGTTCATCAGCGACGCGATGGACGCGGCCGGCTTCGGCGACGGGCTGTACGAACTCGGTCCGATGCGGGTCGAGGTCCGTGACGGCGTGGCGCGGCTGGTGGAGGGCGGCTCGATCGCCGGGTCGACGCTCACCCTGGACACCGTGTTCAAGCGGGCCGTCACGCTGGACGGCCTGTCGCTGCCCGACACCGTACGGGCCCTGTCCACCAACCCGGCCCGCCTGCTCGGCCTGGCCGACCGGATCGGCACGCTGGAGCCCGGCAAGGACGCGGACCTGGTGGTGCTGGACGAGGCATACGACGTGGTGGGCGTGATGCGGAAGGGCACGTGGGTGGTCCGGCCGGAGTGACAGGCGGGCGCGAGATCCCCGCCGGAGCGACAGGCAGACACGGGTCCCCGCCGGAGTGACAGGCGGGCAGGAGATCCCGACCGCCGCGACAGGCAGGCGGGTCCGGCCGGGCTGACAGGCGGGCAGGAGATCCCGACCGGAGTGACGGGCAGACGCGAGATCCCCACCGCCGCGGCAGGCAGGCGCGCGACGTCTTTTCCGTGCGTCGGCAACCGTCACCGGGTGAACAGCTTCGTAAAGGCGGTCGACCCGGTCTGGGCCGACCGCCTTTGTTTTGTCATCATCGACGCGTGATCATCACCGTCACGCTGAACGCCGCGCTGGACGTGACCTACCGGGTCTCCTCCCTGCGCCCGCACACCACACACCGGGTCCTCGACACCGCGGAACGGCCCGGCGGCAAAGGAATCAACGTAGCCAGAGTGCTGGCCGCGCTCGGCCACCGCACCGTCGTCACCGGCTTCGCCGGCGGCCCGGTGGGCGAGGAACTGCGCCGCCGGCTCGCCGAGGCCCCGCGTGCCAGCCCGGCAGGCCGCCCGGTCCCGCTCACCGACGCGCTCGTGCCGATCGCGGGCGCCACCCGGCGGACCGTCGGCGTCGTGGACGACGCGACCGGGGACACGACGATGTTCAACGAACCGGGGCCCACGGTGAGCACCACCGAGTGGGCGGCGTTCCTGGGCACGTACCGGGAACTGCTCGCCTCCGGCGAGGCGACCGCGGTCGCACTGTGCGGCAGCCTGCCGCGGGGCCTGCCGGTGGGCGCCTACGCCGACCTGGTACGGGAGGCGCGGGCGGCCGGGGTCTACGTACTGCTGGACACCAGCGGGGAGCCGCTGCGGCGCGGGCTGGCCGCGCGGCCCGACTTGATCAAGCCGAACGCGGACGAGCTGATGGCGCTCACCGGGTACTCCGAGCCCGCCCGGGCGGCCCGGGTCGCGCGGCGGCGGGGGGCCAGGGCGGTGGCCGCGTCCCTCGGCGATCGGGGGATGCTCGCGGTCACCGACGAGGGCGACTGGCAGGCGCCGCCGCCCGGAGGCCGACTGGCCGGCAATCCGGCCGGGGCCGGCGACTCGGCGGTGGCCGGGCTGCTGTCCGCCCTGGTGGAGGGGCTGCCATGGCCGGACCGACTGGCCCGGGCCGTCGCGGTCTCCGCGGCGACGGTGGTGGCACCGGCCGCCGGGGAGTACGACCGGGCCACGTACGAGAAGCTGCGCAACCGGGTGGAGGTGACGGCTGCCACGCCCTGACCAGTGCCGCGTCAGCCATGTCAGCCGCGTCCGTCAAGATGTGCCCCGTCGCGACGCCCGGCAGGTCACCTCGCGGCGTTGCCGCACCGACCGGACAGGCCGCCTACGGGGCCGATCCGGCGCCTTGCGACGCACCGCCGCCGGACGACGCTCCTTGACGGGCGAACCCTGAATGCCGCGGCACCAGGGCCTGTCTCACACATCCCGCCTGCCCCGCGGCGCGCCCGGCACGCACGCCCGCCGCGTTGCCGGGACCGTCCGAGGAGGTTCACACCACGACCACCATGCCCGCCACGAGGGCGGCCCTCCGCCGTGCGTTCGTACGCACCGGACACCGCGAGCCCGCCCCGCGGGCGGACGGCGCCATGCGTCCGACGGGCCCTAGTCCGAGACCTGGCCCTGCTTCAGCCACACCTGGTCGAGGTTCACCCCGCACTGGTTGCCCGGCGCGCAGGTCAGGGAGAGCGTGTTCTCGCCCTTCTTCAGGTCCACCCAGGAGTAGGTGTGGTTGTTCCACGCCTTCGCCCAGTCGGTGTAGTCGCCGTAGTTCATCAGGTTGACCGCGTCGGAGCGGGGCTTGCCGTTCACGCCGAGGGTGAGGGTGGCGTCGTCGCCCGCGTTGCCGTAGCTGATGAAGAACGTGTACGCGCCGTCCTCCGGGACCGTGACCCTCCACTCCACCGAGGCGCCGACACCGGACAGGTGGTCCACGTACATGCCGCCCGCGGCGTTGGCGCCCGGCCACTGGGTGCTCTGCTGGGCGCCCCCGACGAGGGCCAGCTTCGAGGCGTCCATCTTCGACGAGGCGAACGGGGTCGCCGTCGCGGACGGCGTCGGCTCCGTGCTCGGCGCGGTGGTGGTGACCTGCGCGGTCGGCGTCGGCTTGGGGTCGGCGGTCTTCTCCTTGGTGTCCCCGGAGCCGTTGGTCATCGCGAAGGCGATGCCGATGGCGACGGCGGCGACCACGGCGACGGCCGCGATCAGCAGACCCTTGCGGCTCCGGGCGTCGGGCCCGCCACCGGACTGGTGGCCGCCGCGGTGGCCACCGCCGCCCGGGGGCTGGCGGGTGTACTCGCGGGTGCCGGGCGCCTGCTGCTGCGCTTGCGGGTACGGCTGGGTGCCGCCGCCGTACTGGTCGTACGACTGCGGCTGCGGGTAGCCGTAACCGCCGGTCCGCGGCGGGTTCTGCTGGGGGCCCGGGTTCGCCGGACGGCGCTCGCCGACCCGCTGCACCTGGTTGTACGAGGTGCGGGGCGAGCGCGGCCCGCCACCGGCCGGTTCGGGCTGGTCGCCGCCTTCGGACCGGTAGAGATACGCGAACGGGTCGTCGTTCTCCGGGGTGCCGTCGTGTCCGGCCGTCATCCGCTGTCCACTCCCTCTTACTGCCTTGCCGCCCACGCACCGCTGTGGCCCATCCGGCGCTGTGGTATTCCGGAACCCTACCGGCCCCCGGTGACACCCCGCCCTGACCTTCGACGCTTCACCAGGTCAGCGCGGTTCCCCTGTGACCGGTCCCACCACAATCCTCACGTACCGTTCACCCCGTGGACGACGAATGGCTGCCCTGGCGCGTCGCGATGGACCGCGCCCTCTACGGTCCCGCGGGGTTCTTCGTGCGCGAGCGCCCCGCGGCCCACTTCCGCACGTCCGTCCACGCGTCGCCGTCCTATGCCCGCGCGGTCGCGGAACTCCTCCGCAGGGTGGACCAGGCCCTGGGGCACCCGGATCCGCTGGACTTCGCCGACGTCGGGGCGGGCGCGGGCGAGCTGTGCGAGGGCGTCCTCGCGGCGCTCCCCGCCGACACCCTGCGCCGTCTGCGCGTCCACGCCGTCGAAAAGGCCCCGCGCCCCGCCGGTCTGGACCCCCGCGTCACCTGGCACGCCACCGCGCCCCCCTCTCTCCGCGGCCTCCTCTTCGCCAACGAGTTCCTCGACAACGTCCCCCTCGACGTGGCCGCGCCGGACGCCCACGGCACCCCCCGCTACCTCCTGGTCCACCCCGACGGCAGGGAACGCCTCGGGGAGCCGGTCCGGGGACAGGACGCGGAGTGGCTGCGGAGATGGTGGCCCCTGCTGCCGGAGAAGGCAGGGGCGGAGGGCCACGCACCGGGGGCCGCCGGCAGCGGGGAGCACGCCCCGGGCCGGCGGGCTCGCCCGGGGGAACCGCGGGAGGACCGGCACCCGACCCCGGTCTCGCACGGACCGGCAGCCGCCGACCGCGGGGACCGCCCACAGGGGGACCGGCGCTCCGCGTCGCATTCGCACGGGTTGGGGGTCTCCCCGCCGAAGGCAGGGGGAGGGCGGGAGAACCCCGCGCCGGTCCGCGCGGGTCACCCGCGCGGACCGGAAGACCTCGCACCGTCCCCCGCGGAAGGACTCCGCGCGGAGATCGGCGCACCCCGCGACACCGCCTGGGCCTCCACCGTCGCCTCGCTCACCGCGGGGCTCGCGGTGGCCGTGGACTACGGGCACACCCGCGGGACCCGCCCCCCGTACGGCACCCTGACGGGTTACCGGGGTGGGCGGCAGGTCCCGCCCATCCCGGACGGCAGCTGCGACCTGACCGCCCACGTCGCCATGGACGCCCTCCCGGGCACCCTCCTCACCCAGCGGTCGGCGCTCCGCGCCCTCGGGATCTCGGGGCAGCGCCCACCCCTCGCCCTGGCCTCCCAGGACCCCGCGGCCTACGTGAGAGCCCTCTCCGAAGCCTCGGAAGCCGCCGAGCTCACGGACGAGGCCGGCCTCGGCCGCTTCCTCTGGCTCGCCACCCCCGTGGGACCCGAGTGCGCCCACCTGCTGCGCTGACCGGCGACCGCACTTGCCGACGCGGCTCCGCGACCGCACCGCGGGGACTCCCGCGGCGAGCCCTCACTCCGCGAGCCGGGCCAGCAGCCTGCGCTCCAGTTCCGCGTCCAGCCCCACCGCCGGCCGGTCGGGCCGCTGCGGCGCCACCCCACCCCGGCCGCACAGCCACTCCCACGTGTCGGCGACCGTCTCCTCGACCGGCCGGCACCGCAACCCCGTGGCCAGCGCCCGGCCGACGTCGGTGCTGTGCATCGTGTCGTGCAGCTCCCCCGGCGGCACCCACACCGGCAGCTGGGTCCACGGTTCGATCCCGGCTGCCTCGATCACCTCGGGCGGCACCCACCGCAGTACCGCGTCCCCGCCGGTGACCCGTAGGCAGGCGTCCAGCAGCCCGCCCATCGTCGTACGGCCGGCCTCGCCGACCAGGTTGAACGGGCCGCCGCGCCGCGCGGCGAGCGCGTCCAGCGTCCAGTTCGCCAGATCGCGCGCGTCCACGTACTGCACGGGGAGCTCGCGCGGACCGGGCGCCGGCACCTCGCCGCCGCGGGCGATGCGGTTCAACCACCACGGCAGCCGTCCGACGTTCTCGCCGGGGCCGAGGATCAGCCCGGCCCGCACCAGCAGCGCCCGCTCCCCGTACGCCTCCTCCGCGGCGATCTCCCCGCCGCGCTTGGCCGCCGCGTAGTCGCCGTCGCCGCCCGCGACGAGCGGCGCGTCCTCGTCGGCGCCGGCCGGCGTCGGGTGCGCGTACACCGACCGGCTCGACACATACGCGTAGCCGCCCACCCGGTCGCCCAGCACCTCCGCCGCCGCGGCCACGGCGGCGGGCGCGCCCGACCACGTGTCGACCACGGCGTCCCAGCTCCCGGTGCGCAGCGCCGCCAGATCTCCTTCCCGGTCCCCCGTCCGCACCTCGACCCCTTCGGGCGCGGGGTGCCGTCCCCGGTGGAACACGGTCACCCCCCAGCCCCTGGCCACCGCCTCGTCCACCACGGCCCGCCCCACGAACTCCGTCCCGCCCAGCACCAGAAGATCCATACCGCCACCCTGCCCCTTCCCCCCGGGCCGGGAACGCCCGCTCGCTCCCGGCGAATCCGCTCTCGGCGGACGCGGGGCGCCGCGGCCCTGCGAGAATGGCCGCATGACGGAGACCACGATCGGGATCGGTGGGGCCGCCGAAGGTACCGACATGGTGCTGAACATCGGCCCGCAGCACCCTTCGACACATGGCGTGCTGCGGTTGCGGCTGGTGCTGGACGGGGAGCGGATCCGCAGCGCGGAGCCGGTCATCGGGTACATGCACCGGGGCGCGGAGAAGCTGTTCGAGGTGCGGGACTACCGGCAGATCGTGATGCTGGCGAACCGGCACGACTGGCTGTCGGCGTTCTCCAACGAGCTCGGGGTCGTGCTCGCCGTCGAGCGGATGCTCGGTATGGAGGTGCCCGAGCGGGCCGTGTGGACCCGGACCCTGCTCGCGGAGCTGAACCGGGTGCTGAACCATCTGATGTTCCTCGGCTCGTACCCGCTGGAGCTGGGCGGGATCACGCCGATCTTCTACGCGTTCACCGAGCGCGAGGAGTTGCAGCGGGTGATGGAGGAGGTCTCCGGCGGCCGGATGCACTACATGTTCAACCGGGTCGGCGGCCTCAAGGAGGACCTTCCGAACGGCTGGCTGGGGCGGGCCCGGCAGGCGGTGGCCGGGGTGCGGTCGCGGATGGGACGCTTCGACGACCTGGTCCTCGGCAACGAGATCTTCCGGGGCCGCACCCGCGGGGTCGGCGTGCTCGCGCAACGAGACGTGCACGCCTTCGGCGTCAGCGGACCCATCGCCCGGGGTTCCGGCGTCGACTTCGACCTGCGGCGCGACGAGCCGTACCTGGCCTACGGAGAGCTGCGCGACACCCTGCGGGTCGTCACCCGGGCCGAGGGCGACTGCCTGGCCCGCTTCGAGGTGCTGCTCGACCAGACGCACAACGCGCTCGACCTCGCCGACGCCTGCCTGGACCGGCTCGCCGAGCTGCCGCCGGGCCCGATCAACCAGCGCCTGCCGAAGGTGCTCAAGGCCCCCGAGGGCCACACCTACGCCTGGACCGAGAACCCCCTCGGCCTCAACGGCTACTACCTGGTCTCCAAGGGCGAGAAAACCCCCTACCGGCTGAAACTGCGCTCCGCGTCGTACAACAACATCCAGGCGCTGACCGTGCTGCTGCCGGGCACGCTCGTCGCCGACATGGTCGCCATTCTCGGCTCGATGTTCTTCGTCGTGGGCGACGTCGACAAATAGGTCAAACAGGTCACGCAGGCAGGTCACGGGTACGCAGGCAGGTCACGCGGGCGGTGAGTGCGCCGCGTCCACCCGGGGCCCGGAGCCCGGGTCCCGGCCGCTCAGGCCTTGGCGCGCAGACCCGACAGGTCGAGCTGCTCGGTCTCGTCGTGGGCCGTCAGATCGATGATCTCGGCGGAAGCTTCGGCGGCCTGGGCGTGCTCGGGGCTCTGCCGGGGCGCACCCGGCTCGGGCGACCGCGCGACTCCGTGCCCGTCCGCGGCCACCGCCGGGTCCGGTTCCGTGTCCGGGTCCACCGAGGGGTGCCCACTCGCCGACGACGCGGGCAGGGCGGGGAGCTTCTGCGTCCCGAAGAAGTCGAAGCCGCCGACAGCGCGGTGTCCGACGGTGCCGGCCGGGCGGACGGGCTGGGCGTACGGGAGGACCGCCGCCGCGACGGCCGGGACCAGCCGGTGTTCGCGGACCGGCAGCCCCGCCGCGGTCTGTGCGGCGCCCGCGGGCCCCTCGGCGGAGGCGGCGTGGCGGCCCTGCGGCTCGTCCGGGACGGCGACGTCCCGGCGTCGAGCGTGCTCGACGGTGGCCTGCGCCCGCTGCTTCGCCGCGTTGCGGGACAGGTCCCGCAACGCCTGCTCGGCTTTGAGGAAGGCAGCCGGGCCGACCGGGGACGGCCCCGCGCCGAGGGCCAGCGGCTGCCGGGTGCCCTCCACCTGGAGCCGGCGGCGGGCTTCCAGCGCGCGGGCCCGCTCGCTCTCGGCGGTGGCGTACCGCCGCAGCAGTTCGGCGTGTTCGGTGCGCAGCCGGGCCAGTTCCGCCCGCTTGGCGCGCAGCTTCTTCTCCAGCCGCCCGCGGATCTCGCGGGACTCCTCCAGTTCGGTCTCCACCTCGGCGATGCGCTCGTCGGTGCGCCACTCGTCGCGCACCCGCGCCGTGGTCAGTTCGGCGACCCGGCGGCCGGCGGAGCGGTCCCAGGTGCGGGCGAGGGCCGCGCCCGCGCAGGCGGTCAGGGCGGTGGCGGCGGTGAGCACCCGCAACGCGGCCGTATCACCGGCGAGCAGGGAGGCGGCGGCGAGTGCCGCGGCGCAGCCAGCGACGGTCAGCGGCGGCAACATCCGGTGCAGCGGCGGGGAATGGCGATGGCGTCCACGGGGCATGGCCAGAAATTTAGCGTGCGCGCAGCGGCCGTGGGGCGGCGGGGGCCTTAATTTTCAAGGGGTTTGCCCTCCGATGAGGCATCGAATACGGAGGGCATTCACCGCGGCACGATGTGTTCCCCATGTGCCCGGGGAATGCCCTCCGTGATCACTTGCGAACCGTTACTTGCTCAGGCCCTTGGACTTCAGGTAGTCCGCCGCCACATCGGCCGGCTTCAACCGCTCGGCGTCCACCTTCTTGTTCAGCTCGGTGAGGTCGGCGGTGGTGAGCACCGCCGTGAGCTTGTCCAGCGCGGCGGCGATCGCCGGGTCGCCGGCGTCCTTGGCGTTGACGACCGGCAGGACGTTGTCCGCGTTCTGCAGGTGCTTGTCGTCGGTGAGCAGCACCAGGTCGTACTGCTCCAGCGTGGCGTCCGTGGTGGTGGTCAGCACCAGCTGGTCGGTGCCGTCCTTGACGGCCTGCTTGGCCTGCGGGGTGCCGACGCCCTTGGGGTCGATTCCGGTGATGTCGATTCCGTACTTCGACTTCAGACCGGGCTCGCAGAACGGCCGGTCGGGGCATTCGTCACCGGCCGCCAATTTGATCTTGAGCTTGGACGCACCCAGATCGGAAAGCGTCTTGAGGTTGTGCTTGCTCGCGAAATCCTTGCTGACCGCGAAGGCATTCTGGTCCACGGCCTGACCGACCGTCAGCACCTTGAGCCCGCGCGGGGTGGCGAGTGTGGTGAGCGCCGCCACCGTGGCGTTCACGTCACCGGAGGCGACCGGCTTGGCGCTGGGGCCGTTCTTCTTGGCGTTGAGGAACTCCGCGAGGGTCGCCGCGTACTCCGGGACCACGTCGATCTGGCCCTTCTCCAGGGCGGGTTCGTACAGCTCACGGTTGGCCAGGGTCTGCACCGACGTGTGGTAGCCGGCGTCCGAGAGCAGTTTGGCGTAGAGCTCGGCGAGCACCGCGCTCTCGGTGAAACCGGCGGAGCCGATCACCAGGTCGCCCTTGCCGCCGCCGGAGCCCGGGTCAGCGCCGTTGCTCGACGGTGACGCCGACTCGGCACCGTTCTCCTCCAGGCTGTCGCCTCCGCAGCCGGCCACGCCCGTCAGCAGCAGGGCGGCGGCAAGAGCCGTACCGGCGACGCGTACGCGTCCGTTCATGGATTCAGCACTCCTGACAGTGGTTTCGCGCCGGGCCGGTTGCGCCGGCGCATGGGGTCGAGCAGCCGTTGCAGGGCCAGGAAGACCCCTTCGACGAGCAGGGCGAGCACGGCGACCAGCGCCGCGCCCGCCACCACCTGGGCGGTGATCTGCCGGTTGAAACCGGCGGTGATGATCCGGCCGAGACCGCCGAAGCCCGCCATGGCGGCGAGCGTGGCGGTGGCCACCACCTGGACGGCGGCGGACCGGATGCCGGTCCAGATCAGCGGGAAGGCCAGGGGCAGTTCGATCCGGAACAACAGCTGACTCCCGGTCATCCCCATGCCGCGGGCGGCTTCCACGACGTCGCGGTCGGCCTCGCGCATGCCGACGTAGGCGTTGGTGATCAGCGGCGGCACCGCGAACAGCACCAGCGAGATGATCACCGGCCAGTCGCTGCCGGAGCCGATCGCGACGAGCAGCAGGGTGAGCACGGCGAAGGTGGGGACGGCCCGGCCGATGTTGGACACGTTGACCGCGAGGCCGCCGCCCTTGCCGAAGTGGCCGAGGGTCACGGCCATCGGCAGCGCGATGACCAGCGCGATGCCGAGCGAGACGCCGCTGAAGTACAGGTGCTCCACCAGTCGGTGCACCACCCCGTCGGAACCGGTCCAGTGGGATTTCGTGGTGAGCCAGTGCCAGGCTCCGGTCACCGCGCTCATGCCGTCGCCACCTTCTCCGCCTCGACGACCTCTGCCGTTCTCAGCGCCTTGCCGCGCCCGCGGTGCGTCCACGGGGTGAGCAGCCACTGCACGCCGAGCAGGGCCACGTCCGCGATGACCGCGATGACCACGCACAGGACGGACGCGGCGAGCACCTGTGCCTTGAAGTTGCTGCCGATGGCCTTGAGCAGCAGGTTGCCGAGGCCGCCGTAGTCGATGATCGCGCCGACCGTGGTCAGCGCGACGGTGGACACGGTGGCGATCCGCAGCCCGGCCATCACCGCGGGCAGCGCGAGGGGCAGTTCCACGGTGAGCAGCAGCCGCAGCGGGCCGTATCCCATCGCGCGGGCCGCTTCCCGTACGTCCGGTGGCACGGCGTCCAGACCGGCGAGGATGTTGCGTACCAGAATGGTCAGCGAATAGAGCACCAGGCCGGTGACCACAAGTGACGGCGAGACACCGTAGACCGGCAGGAGCAGCGCGAACATCGCGAGGGAGGGCACGGTGTACAAGATGGTGGTGACCGCCAGGACGGGTCCGGCCAGTACCCGCCAGCGGCGGGCTATGAGTGCCAGCGGAAAGGCGACGAGCAGGCCGATGGCCACCGACACGGCGGTGATCCAGATGTGCTGGACCGTCGCGTCGGTGAGCTCCTGGCGGTAGTTACGGAGGTATTCCCCGCATATCCAGTCATTCGCGACGAGGCAGTTCTCGGATGCCATGCGTGTCCACCTCCCCCGTCGAGTCGTGCCGCATGCCTGAACCGATCACGCGGCCGAGCCTAGCGCCGCGCGGTGGCATCCAGGCCACCTGCCATCCACCCGCAACACTCCCGCCACACATGGCGAGCAGAGTACGGTGGCAAGCCCATCAGTGAGGACCCATGATCCGATTCGAGAACGTCAGCAAGCGCTACCCCGACGGCACCATCGCCGTGGACGACCTGTCGTTCCAGGTGGGCGCGGGTGAACTGGTCACCCTGGTCGGTCCGTCCGGCTGCGGCAAGACGACCACGATGAAGATGGTGAACCGGCTGATCGAGCCGACCTCGGGCCGGATTCTGCTCGACGGCGAGGACATAGCCGACATCGAGCCGGTGAAGCTGCGGCGGCGGATCGGTTACGTGATCCAGCAAGTCGGCCTCTTCCCGCACAAGTCGGTGCTGGAGAACACCGCGACGGTGCCGGCGCTGCTCGGCTGGAAGCGGGCGGCGGCCCGCGAGCGGGCCGCCGAACTCCTCGACCTGGTCGGACTCGACCCGAAGACCTTCGGGCCGCGCTATCCCGACCAGCTCTCCGGCGGCCAGCGGCAGCGGGTCGGCGTGGCCAGGGCGCTCGCCGCGGACCCGCCGGTGCTGCTGATGGACGAGCCGTTCGGCGCGGTCGACCCGGTGGTGCGCGAGCGGCTGCAGACGGAGTTCCTCAACCTCCAGTCCCGGGTGCGCAAGACGGTGCTCTTCGTCACCCACGACATCGAGGAGGCGGTACGGCTCGGTGACCGTATCGCGGTGTACGGCGAAGGCCGTATCGAGCAGTACGACACACCGGCGACCGTCCTGGGTGCCCCCGCGACCCCGTACGTGGCCCAGTTCGTGGGCTCCGACCGCGGTCTGAAGCGGCTCTCGGTCACCTCGGTCGAGCCCACCGACCTCGAACAGCCCCCGACCGTGCGGCTGGACGACCCGGTTCCCGAGGCGGCGGCCACCATGCGCGGCGAGGACGCCCGCTGGGCGGTCGTCCTGGACTCCGACGGCGAGCTGCACGGCTGGGTCCAGGCGGAGGCGCTCGCCGAGGCGAAGGGCGGTACGGTACGCGATCACGCCCGGCGGATGGAGGCGTGGGTGCCGGTGGGTGCCACGCTCAAGCAGGCGTTCAGCACGATGTTGCAGTACGACGCGGGGTGGATCGCCGTGGTCGACGGCGCCCGGTTCCTCGGTGTCCTGACCCCGGCCCGCCTGCACGAGGCGCTGCGCCGCTCCATCGACGCGGACTCATCCGGGGTGCGCCGGGAGGACGTGACGATCGAGTCGGTGGGGTGACGCGCGCCTGACGGCGCGAGGTGTTCCCGCCCTCCCCCTGCCTTCGCCGGGGGGAGGTCCCGTGCGCATCGTGGTCGAGCGCGGGTCCGCCCGCGGCGGTCAGTGGCCGCCCGCGGCTGCCGCTGCGATGTGGGGCGTCAGCGCGGTGGGGGCGCCGTCGGGTGGCGTGACGGGCAGGCCGGTGGTGCGCCAGGACTGGAAGCCCCCGATGAGGTCGGTGGCGCGGTGGAGGCCGAGGGCGTGGAGGGAGGCTGCGGCGAGGGATGAGGCGTAGCCCTCGTTGCAGAAGACGATCACCTGGAGTTCGTGGCCGGTGGCCTGCGGGAGGCGGTGGGTGCCGAATGGGTCGAGCCGCCACTCCAGTTCGTTGCGCTCGACGATGACGGCGCCCGGCACCGTGCCGTCCCGGTCGCGCAGTGCGGCATAGCGGATGTCGACCAGCAGCGCGCCGTCGCGGGCGGCGTCGGCGGCGGCGCGGGCGTCCAGCCGTACGAGACCCGCCCGTACCGCCGCGAGATGGTCGGTTATCGAGCGGGGGGCGGCGGCGGTCGGGCGGGCGTCGGTGGTCGGGCGGGAAGTCATCACCACTCCTGGGGGTGTTCGACGAGTTCCAGCCGGAGCGTGCTGCCCTTGCGGCTGTAACGGCGGATCAGCGGCAGCGGCGGGTAGTAGGCGTGCACGGAGACGGCGTGGCCGGTCTCGGAGCGGTTGACGACCTGGTGGATGTGGTGACGGCCGAACGCCCGCCCTTCGCCCTCCGGCAGGACCCGGTGGCGGTCCAGGTCCTCGGCCAGTTCCAGGGAGCGCCAGCCCTCGGAGGGCAGCGGCACGGACAGCGACTGCTCGGTCAGTTCGCCCGCGGCGGTCACGAAGACGCCGTACGAGCCGCCGTGATCGTGCCAGCCGGTCTCGGCGCCGGGGGGCCAGCCGATCAGCCACGCCTCGGCTCCACCGGGGGCTTCCAGCCGCACCCAGGTGCGGCCTTCGGGGTCGAGGGGGAGATCGCCGACCAGGGTCCGGTCGGCGGCGACGCGGCGGGCGAAGGCCAGCAGATCGGCTGCGGTGGGCGCGGAAACAGTGCGGGTCGACAAGGGGTACCACCCGGGGGAAGGACGCGCCGGGGCCCCGAGCCGGGGGGCTTCCTCTGACGCGGCGGTGAACGGTAGGCCGGGAGCGCGGGCTAACGCGCGGCGGTACACACGCAGCCAGCGTACCGGAGGAGGTCCAGATGGACCCTCCGGTGCAAGGCCTTGCCGCGTCCGTTCACGGGGTGACTGAATCACGTCGGCCACCCGGCGGTCAAACAGGGTTCCCCCTCCCCGTGTCGTACGGGCACCCCCGCGCCCGGCGGCGCGGGGGTGCTCCCGCCCTCCCGCTGCTTTCGGCGGGGGGACCTCCGCGCCCGTGCGGATCAGTGGGTAAGTGACCGGTTCTCCTGGGGGTGTTGCCCGTCTCCGGACCCGGCGGTGCGCCGTAGGGGCCACCGGGCGGTGGCC
>NZ_DATDBG010000199.1:0-17437 GCF_036524955.1 Streptomyces sp. | reverse complement strand
CGGGATGACGAGATTCCACGCCTTGACCAGCGCGTCCCCGACCTTCTCGTACCACTTCTTGTTGTGGATGCCCGCGTCCGACGCCTGGTCGAGCTGCGTGGTGAGCACGCCCACCGCCGTGTCGCGGTTGTGGCCCGCCGTCTCGGCCTTGGACTTCAGCTCCGCCAACTGCGCCTGGATACCGGCCAGCTGGCCCGCCACCTGCTGCTGGTGGGTGTTGGCCTGCTGGGCGTTGCGGGTGGCCCGGCGGACCTCGTCCGGGTCGGGCGGCGGGACGCCGCCGCTCTGCGACCCCGGGTTCTCCAGCTTGGACTTGGCAGCGCCTGCCCGGGTCGCCGCCTCCTTCGCGCGGCCCAGCTCCGCCTGCTTCCGGGTGAGGTCGCCGCGCAGCAGGCGGGCCTTGGCGAGCGCACCGTCGGCCGTCGACTGCTCGGTCTCCAGCGAGCGGGCGAACGTCACCAGCGCGTCACCGGCCTGCCCGTAGGAGTCGTGCAGCTTGGTCAACTGCCCGGGGAGCTTGCCGATCTGCCCGCGGAAGGCCTCCGCCGCCTTGCCGTTCCACTCGTCCAGGGTGTGGTCCTTCGCGGCGTTGTTGAGCAGGCCCTGCACCGTGGCGACATCGTCCGCGAAGGTCTGGAAACGACGGCCTTGGGCGCGGATCTCGTACACGTCCCCCGGAGTCGGGTCCTCGTGCAGGTCCAGGTTGTGCCAGTCGGTGGGTCGCGCCATGGCTCTGCTCAGCTCGCTTTCTCGGACCGGTCGGGCGACGGCTGCCGGACGAATCGGAAGGTGGCGCAGATGCCGTCGAAGAGCTCCAGCATGGGTTCCGCGAGAGCGAGTTGGGGGGTCGCCGCGCTGATCACGGCGACCCGCGGGTCGCCGTCCGGAAACGGGACGAAGGTCTGTGCCATGGCCATGCGGACGGTGCGCGTGTCGTCGGGGAGCACCACGTCCTCGATGCCCTCGCTGCGGGCGGCGGTGCCGGCGTCCGGCAGGTCAACCAGACGTACCCGCCGCCAGGGGTCGGTGGGCCGTCGGCCGGGCGGGAGCTGCTTCAGGGCCGCCATGATCGGTCCGAGGCCGCCCCTGCCTTCGCTGTCTTCTTCGTGGGCGCCCACCACCGAGACGGTCAGGCTCGCCGTCAGCGGCGCCTCGTCGTCGACCTCTGCCATGGCACCGAAGTACAGGACCCCGCTGTTCCAGGCCTCGTCCGCCACCCGGCGCAGGGTCCGTACCAGCTCCGCCCGGCTTTCGGCGAGCTCGGGGCGCTCCTGTACGCGGGCGCGTACGACGTCGCGGATCGCCTGATCGCGCGTCGCGGGGTGGATGTCGAACTCGTACCAGGAACTCGGGACCAGGATGTTCACGCCGTGCACGGGCTGGGTCGCGGTCGGCCCGCTCATCGGACGCCGTCTCCCGGATGCTGCTGCTCGTGTTTGAGCAGGGCGTTCTTCAGTTCCTCGTCGGTCTTGGTGATCTGGTCCACGACCGATTGCGCCATTTTCGCGACGCTGTCCAGGCCGCCGTCGATCTCCTTGCGGCCGTCCCGCCAACCGTCCATGAAGCCGTTGAGGGCGTCCAGCGCTCTGGCGGAGCCGAGTTCCCCGTGACCGAGCGCGCGGTCGACCTGACCGGTGTCATCCATCCGTTGCTTGATCGACTTGAGATCGTGGGCCAGATCGCTGAGCCCGATCAGGCTGAGCGTGAGGTCTCCTTTGGAACCCATGACTCCCCCGTTACGCGGATTCGCTTGTGTTCTCTGTGAGAGAGAACTGGCTAGGCCGGGCAGCCTATCGGCTTACTGGGGCGGGGGGACGGCTGGGCCGCGGGTCTACGGGGCCGCAGGCGTCCCGAGGGCCGGCGAAGCTCCGGGGCCTTGCCGGGCCGGAGGCCGCGGGGGAACGGCGGCCGGCCCGGACATGGGGCTCAGCGGTAGTTGACGAACTGGACCGCGAAGTCCAGATCCTTGCCCTTGAGGAGGGCCTGTACCGCCTGCAGGTCGTCCCGGCTCTTGGAGCTGACCCGCAGCTCGTCACCCTGCACCTGGGCCTTGACGCCCTTGGGCCCCTCGTCGCGGATGATCTTCGCGACCTTCTTGGCGTTCTCCTGCGAGATGCCTTCCTCGATCGACGCGAAGATCTTGTACTCCTTGCCGGAGAGCTGCGGCTCGCCCGCGTCCAGCGCCTTCAGCGAGATGCCCCGCTTGACCAGCTTGGTCTCGAAGACGTCCAGGATCGCCTTGACGCGCTCCTCGGAGTTCGCCTCCATGAGGATCTTCTCGCCCGACCACGAGATCGACGCGCCGACGTTCTTGAAGTCGTACCGCTGGGAGATCTCCTTGGCGGCCTGGTTGAGGGCGTTGTCGACCTCCTGCCGCTCGACCTTCGAGACGATGTCGAAACTGGAGTCGGCCATCTTCAGTGGGCTCCTTGGCTGTGTGCATCGGTTGCACTGGTTTGATCGGTTCGATCGGTTTGATCGGTTCCATCGACGTTCCGTCGATCCGCGGCCCAACCCCTGTGGCCGCCACCCGCCAGCCTAGGCCCTGCCGCACCGCTCGGTCCGAATCGCGCCCCCACCACCCGCCCAGGTCCAGGGCCGCTACGCCCCCCGCTCAGCTGATCAATCCAGTGGCGAACCACCCCCGCACATCGGGTATCGTTTACGTCGTCGCCACGGAGCCGCACACCCTGCGGAACCCTCCGGGGCGCCATCCCATGGCGGTATGCCCGAGTGGCCAATGGGAGCGGACTGTAAATCCGTCGGCTTAGCCTACCGTGGTTCGAATCCACGTGCCGCCACACCTCTGAGGGGCCTGTGACCAGCGCTTTTGCTGGGCGCAGGCCCTTCGGTCGTTCCCGGTGCGCGGGTGATCGAAAAGTGACTCACCCACCACTGTGTCTCACCGTGAATCGGGTGCCGACCAGGGCCGGATCAGCGGCCGATCACCTGGTCGATCGTCTCCGCGATCGGAGTGCTTCCGGAGGTGAGATTGAGTGTGAGGCCGGCCGTGGCGGGGGCGGTGAGGAGGGCGGCCAGGGTCGACGCGACGTCTTCGCGGGGGACGGGACCGCGGCCGGCGTGGGTGGGGGAGAGGGCGATCAGGCCCGTCCCGGGCGAGTCGGTGAGCGTGCCGGGGCGCAGGAACGTCCAGTCCAGGGAGGTACGGGCCCGGATCGCGTCGTCGGCCTCGCCCTTCGCGCGGAGGTAGGCGGTGAAGACGGGGTCCGCGCCGGTCGCGTGCGCGTTCGCGCCCAGGGAGGAGACGACGAGGAAACGGCGTACGCGGGCGCGTTCGGCCGCGTCCGCGAGGAGGACGGCCGCCGCGTGGTCGACGGTCCGTTTGCGGGCCGCGCCGCTGCCCGGGCCCGCGCCCGCCGCGAAGACGGCCGCGTCGGCGCCCCGCAGCACCGCGGCCACCTCGTCCACGTCGGCCGATTCGAGGTCGAGGACGACCGGCTCGGCGCCCACCGCCCGTAGGCCGTCGGCCTGGGCGGGGTTGCGGATCAGCCCGGCCGCGCTGTCCCCGCGGGCCGTGAGCAGACGCTCCAGCCGGAGGGCGATCTTTCCGTGTCCACCTGCGATCACCGTACGCATGCCGCGACGTTACGCCTGGCGGTGCGCCTGACGCGGCAGGTCGAGGGCGGCGTTCGCGGAGTCACAGTATTCGCGTACGGCGCTGGTCCGGGAGACGACCCGGCCACGGTGGATGACGACGCGGCTGTAGGCGAGCGAGAGGACGGCCGCGACGTTGTCGCCGCGGACCGCGAGGAGCTCGGCGGGGAAGCCGGCCTCGACCCGTACCTCGGGCAGGCCCAGGACGGCGCGGGCCTGGGTGCTGATCATCTCGTACGACCCGTCGGGGGCGCATTCTCCGTGAGTGGCGAGGAGGAAGGCCGCTTCCAGGGGGTCGCCGCGGCCCACCGGGTTGGCGAGGTCGCCCAGCGCGCCGCTGCCCGCCGCGACCCGCACGCCGGCCGCCCGCAGGCGCCGTACCGGAGCGACGCCCCCGCGGTCCAGGACGCCGCAGCCGCCCTGCGGCAGGGCGACCACCGAGATACCGGCGGCGGCGAGCCGGGCGGCGGCCGAGGCGGCGGCCTCCGGAGGGAGCGCGGCGAGCCCGTGGCAGGGGCCGAGGGTGACGCCGGGGCGCAGGCCGCCCGCCATCGCGGCCAGGCGGGCGAGCCGGCCGGGGTCGGCGGCGGCCGTGTGCAGGTCGACGGGCACCCCGAACTCGGCGGCCAGCGACAGGACGGCCTCCACGTACCCGCTCGGGTCGGGGTCGAGGTCGGGGCAGCCGCCGACCACCGACGCGCCCATTTTCAACGCGTCCCGCAGCATCGAAAGACCGTCCGCGCCCGCGGCGCCGGTGAGGACCCTCGGTACCGCGACGGCCTGCACCTCGATCAGACCGAGCAGGGCCTGGCGGGCCTGGAGGACGGCCTCCAGCGCGCGCAGGCCCGGTACGTCGCCGATCCGTACGTGGCTGCGCAACGCCGTGGCGCCGTGGCCGAGTTGGAGGAGGGCGGCCTCGGTGGCGCGGCGCTGTACCTCCGGAGTGTCGCCGGGGGGCGGGCCGGCCGCGGTGAGGGCCAGGTCGAGGTGTGCGTGCGGTTCGGCGGGCGCGGGCAGCAGAAGGTAGCCGCGCAGGTCGATCCGGGTGCCGTCGGCCGGGCGGTCGGCCGGGGCGGCGAGGCTGCCCGCGGTGCCGACGGCCTCGATCCGAGGGCCGCTCAGCCGTACGTCGACGGTGCGGCCGTCGGTGAGGCGGGCGCCGCACAGCAGCAGGGTGTTCCTGTCCGCGGGAGCGGAGTCGGTACCCCGGGGGTCGGTGCTGCGGGGGGTGGCGCCCGGGGCGTCGTGCGGGCTCTGGCGAGGGCTCACCTGAGGGCTGTCGTGCGGGCCGTCGGTCATCGTGCTCCTCCGGGGCGGGCCGCTGCGCGGGGCGGCGGGAGGCAAGATCACGCGAACCGAGCGTAGGGCTCGCCACCCGGGCAACGCGGCGGGGCTCGCCGGGGAAGCGGGGTGGGGCTTTCCGGGGGGGCGGAGCCCCTCCGCCTTCCGCAGGGGGCGGGCACCCGTGGGGTGTTTCCCACCCCGCAGCCAGTGCGGATTCGACCTCCTCCGCCGGTCCACCTGCGGAAGCTCCCCGCCGCCGGCGGCTGCGGCCGGTCTCCCGGCCCGCCGGGTCGCAACCTGCCCCGAGGACAAGGCCTGGAGCGTCCGATGTGCCCCAGGGGATACGGATTTCACGTATCGCTGCGGACCGTGTAATGTCTTCCTCGCTCGCCCCAATAGCTCAGTCGGTAGAGCGTCTCCATGGTAAGGAGAAGGTCTACGGTTCGATTCCGTATTGGGGCTCTGATGGATCGGTTCCCCGCCGCGCAGGCGGGGGCCAGTTCGTCATAGCGGCGTAGCTCAGTCGGTAGAGCAAGCGGCTCATAATCGCTGTGTCACCGGTTCAAGTCCGGTCGCCGCTACTCTCCGTAGCCGATTGCGGGTTCGGTCCCTCGATCGGCTACTCTTTCTGTGTTCATTTCACCCGTTCGTCAAGGAGCACTCACGTGGCCGCCACCGACGTCCGCCCGAAGATCACGCTGGCCTGCGTGGAGTGCAAGGAGCGGAACTACATCACCAAGAAGAACCGGCGTAACGACCCGGACCGTCTTGAGATGAAGAAGCACTGCCCGCGTTGCAACGCGCACACCCCGCACCGCGAGACGCGCTGACGCCGACGACGGGTGCAGGCTGTTCCGGCCGGAGCCGACGCTCCACGCACTTCACGCTGGTGTGCGCCGCAGGCGTACGCCAGACCGTAGCCCCATCGCGAGGCCGTCCCCGTAGCACTGCCGGGGGCGGCCTCGCGGCATGTGCCGACGCGGTACGGACCGACCCTGCGCGAACCGACGGCGCTCGTACCGCATCTGCTCGTACCGACGTTTCCGTACCGGACCCGTACCGGAGGTGCCTATGGCCCTGGACCAGTCCTTCGTGGGGCGGAGTTATCCGCCCACCGCCGCCTATGAGGTGGGCCGGGAGAAGATCCGCGAATTCGCCGAGGCGATCGGCGACGAGAATCCGGTGTACACGGACCCGGAGGCGGCCAAGGCGTTCGGCCACCCCGATGTGATCGCGCCGCCGACGTTCGCCTTCGCGATCACCTACAAGGCGGCGGGGGTGGTGGTCTCGGACCCCGAACTCGGGCTGGACTACAGCCGGGTGGTGCACGGCGACCAGAAGTTCGCCTACACGCGTCCGGTGCGGGCCGGAGACCGATTGACCGTCACCTCCACGATCGAGCGAATCAAGTCGATGGCCGGGAACGACGTCCTGGACATCCGCGGTGAGGTGCACGACGAGTCGGGCGAGCACGTGGTGACCGCGTGGACCAAGCTGGTCGCGCGGGCGGTGGACGAGGCCGACGACGCGTCGGCGGCGAAGGGGGAGGGAGCCTGATGGCGGCGACGATCGCGTACGAGGACGTCGAGGTCGGCACCGAACTGCCCGCGCAGACCTTCCCGGTGACGCGGGCGACGCTCGTGCGGTACGCGGGCGCGTCAGGAGACTTCAACCCGATTCACTGGAACGAGCGGTTTGCCCGCGAGGTCGGGCTTCCCGACGTGATCGCGCACGGCATGTTCACCATGGCCTCGGCCATCCGGGTGGTCACCGACTGGGTCGGTGACCCGGGGGCGGTGGTGGAGTACGGCGTACGGTTCACCAGGCCGGTCGTCGTACCGGACGATGATCAGGGCGCGGTCGTCGACGTCACCGCGAAGGTCGCCGCCAAACTCGACGACCACCAGGTCCGGGTGGACCTTCTGGCCATGGCCAACGGCCAGAAGGTGCTTGGCATGTCGCGCGCGGTGGTGCGGCTCGCCTGAGCGGGCGCACCCGCACGCGTTCCGCGGACTGGATCGGCCGGTTCGACGACGCCGGCGATCCGGGACGGGTCGTCATGGACCTGTCGGGCGCCCACGTCCGGGACGCCTCCTCGGTCGCCGCGCTGGACGTGATCACCGCCACGTACGGGCAGCGCGGCAAGAAGGTGGAGATCACCGGGCTGAACGCGCCCAGCGCGCGCCTCCACGGCAGGCTCAGCGGGGAACTGGCCGGTAGCCACTGACCGGCCGGGTCCGCGCACCGCTTGACCAGGATAGTGATTGGTCACTAACTTAGTTCCATGGTCCGGATGAGCGCGGAAGAGCGGCGGGAGAGCGTCATCCGTGCGGCGATGAGCGCGTTCGCACACGGCGGCTACAACGCCACGTCCACGGAGGCGATCGCCCGCCGGGTCGGCGTCTCGCAGCCGTATCTCTTCCGGCTCTTCCCGAACAAGCAGGCCATCTTCCTGGCGGCGGCCGAACGCTGCCTGGAGTCGACCCGGCAGGTCTTCGTCGACGCGGCCGAGGGGCTGGCGCCGGAGGAGAAGCTGACGGCGATGGCCAACGCGTACCAGAAGCTGATCCACGACGATCCCGAGCGGCTGCTGATGCAGATGCAGATGTACGCCGCGGTGGCCGCCGCCGAGGCGGCCGGGGATCACGAGTTCGGGGCGGCCGTCCGGCGGAGCTGGCAGGAGCTCTGGGACACGATCCACCTGGAGCTGGGGGCCGACACCGACGAGACGACGAGCTTCCTGGCGTACGGGATGCTCATCAACACGCTGGTGTCGCTGGGGTTTCCGGCCGGCCATCGCGTCTGGGAGGGATTCTCCGAGGCCCCCCTGCCCGAGTGACGGGGCAAGCGGGCCTACGGGACCCGATGTCGGTCTCCGGATCGGTGAGTGGGCTTTTTCTGCGCGCGAAAGTTAGTAATCAATAACTAACAAACAGGGGAAAGCAATGAACCAGCTATCCGCACCACGACCGGCCGGTGCCGCCTGGGCGCTGGTCATCACCAGCGTCGCCGGATTCATGGCGGCTCTCGACAACCTCGTCGTCACCACAGCGCTGCCGTCCATCCGGCAGAGCCTGGGCGGGGCGCTGTCGGATCTGGAGTGGACGGTGAACGCGTACACGCTCACCTTCGCCGTCCTGCTGATGTTCGGTGCCGCGCTGGGCGACCGGTTCGGGCGGCGGCGGCTGTTCATCGTCGGGCTGGCGATCTTCACCGGGGCGTCCGCGGCGGCGGCGCTCGCGCCCGGGATCGACGCGCTGATCGCGGCGCGGGCCGTACAAGGCGTGGGAGCGGCGATCATGATGCCGCTCACCCTCACCCTGCTCACCGCGGCGGTGCCCGCCGAACGCCGCGGGATGGCGTACGGGATCTGGGGCGCCGTGAACGGCCTGGCGATCGCCAGCGGGCCGCTCATCGGCGGTGGCCTCACCGAACACATCTCCTGGCACTGGATCTTCTGGCTGAACGTGCCGATCGGGGTGGCGCTGCTCCCGTTGGCCCGGTTGCGGCTGGCGGAGTCGTACGCGCCGCACGCGCGCCTCGACGCCAAGGGGACCGCGTTGATCAGCCTCGGACTGTTCGGGATCGTGTACGCGCTGGTCAACGCGTCGACCCACGGCTGGACCAGCGGGGTGGTGCTCGGCGGGCTGATCGGAGGGGTCGTGCTGATCGGGTGCTTCGTGTGGCACGGGTTCGCCGCCGCGCGGCCCATGCTGCCGATGCGGATGTTCGCGAAACGGGGGTTCTCCGCGATCAACGCGGCGAGCATGCTCATGCTCACCGGGATGTTCGGGTCGATCTTCCTGCTCAGCCAGTTCCTGCAGACCGTGATCGGCTACGGGCCTACGGAGGCGGGGCTGCGGATGCTGCCGTGGACCGGCATGCCGATGATCGTCGCGCCGATCGCGGGGATCGCCTCCGACCGGATCGGAGGGCGGCCTGTGGTGGCGGCCGGGCTGGCGCTCCAGGCGATCGGGCTGGGGTGGTTCGCGCTCGTCCTCTCGCCGGAGGTGTCGTACGCGGCGCAGTTGCCGGCACTGGTCATCAGCGGGACCGGGATGGCGATGTTCGTGGCGCCGGCCACGAATCTGCTGATGGGGTCGGTACGGGGAGCCGAACAGGGGATCGCTTCCGGGGCGAACAACGCGCTGCGGGAGGTCGGGGGAGCGCTCGGGATCGCGCTGCTCGGGTCGATCTTCGCGGCGAACGGGGGGTACGGGTCGGGAGCGATGTTCGTGGACGGGCTTGTGCCGGCGCTGTGGGTGGGGGCGGCGATACTGTGTGCGGCCGTCGTGGCCGCGCTGCTCTACCCGCGTCGGCGGGCGGGTCTTCCGGAGGGCTCGGGTGAGGCGGCGCGTACGTTGGAGCCTGCGGCTTAGGAGGCGGGTCCCTCCGGGGGAGATGGGTGCCGGCCTCTTCTCTGAGTGCGGTGCCAAGCCTCTCGGGGTTCCCCGGAGTGCGGTGCCGGCTCTTCCCGGGGGTGCGGTGCGAGTCCTCCCGGGAGTTCCTGCCCCTCCCCCTTCCGCGGGGCGCGGGCGCTCCTGGGGGTTTCCCGCCCGCGCCACCCGTGCGGGTGTGAGGGTATGGCGGTCCACCTGTGCGTGGTGCCGCCCTCGGCGACTGCGGAGGGCGGGTGGGGACGCGCGCGCCCCCACCTCCGCTCCCGACCGTCGGCGTCCGCACGCCCGTGCACGAGACCCGCGCCCACTCCCGCATAGAGTGGGGCCCGTGCGCGTACAGGAAGAGGTTCTGCTCGGGGCGTTCACCACGTTCAGGTTGGGGGGGCCGGCCGGGCGGGTGGTGACCGCGGGGACCGACGGGGAGCTGGTCGAGGCGGTGCGGGCGGCCGACTCGCGGGGAGAGCCGGTGCTGCTGATCGGCGGCGGGAGCAACCTGGTGATCGGCGACCGGGGGTTTCCGGGGACCGCGATCCGGATCGCGACCCGGGGGCTGGAGCTCAGGGGGCGGACACTGGAGCTGGCCGCGGGCGAGGTGTGGACCGACGCGGTGGCCGAGACGGTGACCGCGGGGCTGGCCGGGGTGGAGTGCCTGGCCGGGATTCCGGGGCTGGCGGGGGCGACGCCGATCCAGAACGTGGGCGCGTACGGACAGGAAGTGTCCAGCACCATTACGGAAGTGGTCGCGTACGACCGCGAGAGCGGCCAGACCGTGACGCTGCCGAATGCCGCGTGCGGATTCTCGTACCGTCACAGCCGCTTCAAGGAGCACCCCGAGCGCTATGTGGTGCTGCGCGTGCGGTTCGAACTGGAGGACGCCGACGGGCTGTCCGCGCCGGTGAAGTACGCGGAGACCGCCCGCGCGCTGGGCGTGGAACCCGGGGACCGGGTGCCGCTGACGAAGGCGCGCGAGACCGTGCTCGCCCTCCGCAGGAGCAAGGGCATGGTGCTGGACGAGGCCGACCACGACACCTGGTCGGCGGGCTCCTTCTTCACCAACCCGGTGCTGAGCACGGCGCAGTACGCGGCGTTCCTGGCGCGGGCGCGCGAGCGGCTCGGCCCGGACGTGGAACCGCCCGCGTACCCCGCGGGGGCCGACCGTACGAAGACGTCCGCCGCCTGGCTGATCGACAAGGCCGGCTTCACGAAGGGGTACGGCACCGGGCCGGCCAGGATCTCGACCAAGCACACCCTCGCGCTGACCAACCGGGGCACCGCCACCACCGAAGACCTGCTCGCCCTCGCCCGTGAGGTGCGCGACGGCGTCCGTGAAGCCTTCGGGGTGACGCTGGTCAACGAGCCGGTCATGGTCGGAGTGACCCTTTAGGGGTCACCTGCCGCCTTGCTCGCGGGTTCCGCCCGCACCCGCTCGAACACGTCCGGTGCGACGGCCGGCCCGGCCGACAGGGCCCACGTGCCCGGCGCCGGCCCTGTCGGCGTCATGCCAGCCACGCGTCGATCCCCCCGAGCAGCCGGTCCCGCACATCCTTCGGCGCGCGCGAGGCCCGTACCGACTGCCGTGCCAGCTCCGCGAGTTCCTCGTCGGTGAAGGCGTGGGACTCACGGGCGATCTCGTACTGGGCGGCCAGGCGGGAGCCGAAGAGGAGGGGGTCGTCCGCGCCGAGGGCCATCGGGACGCCGGCTTCGAAGAGGGTGCGCAGCGGTACGTCCTCGGCCTTGTCGTACACGCCGAGGGCGACGTTGGAGGCCGGGCAGACCTCGCAGGTGATGCCGCTGTCGGCGAGGCGGCGCAGCAGGCGCGGGTCCTCGGCGGCGCGGACGCCGTGGCCGACACGCTCTGCGTACAGGTCGTCCAGGCAGTCACGGACGCTGGCGGGGCCGGCGAGCTCGCCGCCGTGCGGGGCGGCGAGCAGGCCGCCGTCCCGGGCGATGGCGAAGGCGCGGTCGAAGTCGCGCGCCAGACCGCGGCGTTCGTCGTTGGACAGGCCGAAGCCGACGACGCCGTGGTCGGCGTAGCGGACCGCGAGCCGGGCCAGGGTGCGGGCGTCCAGCGGGTGCTTCATCCGGTTCGCGGCGACCACCAGGGCCATGCCGACGCCGGTGTCGCGGGAGGCGGTGTGCACGGCGTCGAGGATGATCTCCAGGGTGGGGATCAGGCCGCCGAGCCTGGGCGCGTACGAGGTCGGGTCGACCTGGATCTCCAGCCAGCCCGAGCCGTCCTTGGCCTCCTCCTCGGCGGCCTCGTGGACCAGCCGCTGTATGTCCTCCGGCGTGCGCAGGCAGGACCGCGCGATGTCGTAGAGCCGCTGGAAGCGGAACCAGCCGCGCTCGTCGGTGGCGCGCAGCTTGGGCGGCTCGCCGGAGGTCAGCGCCTCGGGCAGGTGCACGCCGTGCTTGTCGGCCAGGTCGAGCAGTGTGCTGGGGCGCATGGACCCCGTGAAGTGCAGATGCAGATGAGCTTTGGGCAGGCGGCCAACCTCGCGCGCCGTCGTACGTACCTCGCGTGCCATTCCAAGATCCTGCTATACCCGGGCCCCCGCTCGGAACCACTTTCTCCGAACGGGGGCTCGCCCGGGGAATTCGGCCTCCCGGCTCAGCTGTGCGCCTCGCCCAGCAGCTTCTGCAGCCGGGAGACGCCCTCGACCAGGTCCTCGTCGCCGAGCGCGTAGGAAAGCCGCAGGTAGCCGGGGGTGCCGAAGGCTTCACCGGGGACGACGGCGACCTCGGTCTCGTCCAGGATCAGCGCGGCCAGCTCGACGGAGGTGGCCGGACGCTTGCCGCGGATCTCCTTGCCGAGCAGCGCCTTCACCGAGGGGTACACGTAGAACGCGCCTTCGGGGGTCGGGCAGACCAGGCCGTCGATCTCGTTGAGCATCCGCACGATGGTCTGCCGGCGGCGGTCGAAGGCGGTGCGCATCTCGGCGACCGCCTGCAGGTCGCCGGAGACGGCAGCGAGCCCGGCCACCTGCGCGACGTTGGAGACGTTGGAGGTGGCGTGCGACTGGAGGTTGGTGGCGGCCTTCACCACGTCCTTCGGGCCGACGATCCACCCGACCCGCCAGCCGGTCATGGCGTACGTCTTCGCCACGCCGTTGACGACGATGCACTTGTCGCGCAGCTCGGGGACGATCGCCGGGAGGGAGGTGAACCGGGCGTCGCCGTAGACCAGGTGCTCGTAGATCTCGTCGGTGAGCACCCACAGGCCGTGCTCGGCGGCCCAGCGGGCGACGGCCTCGGACTCGGCCTCGCTGTAGACGGCGCCGGTCGGGTTGGACGGCGAGACGAACAGCACGACCTTGGTGCGCTCGGTGCGGGCCGCCTCCAGTTGGTCCACCGAGACCCGGTAACCGGTGGTCTCGTCCGCGACGACCTCGACCGGGACACCGCCCGCGAGCCGGATCGACTCCGGGTACGTGGTCCAGTACGGCGCGGGGACGATCACCTCGTCGCCCGGGTCGAGGACGGCGGCGAAGGCCTCGTAGATCGCCTGCTTGCCGCCGTTGGTGACCAGCACCTGGGAGGCGTCCACCTCGTAGCCGGAGTCGCGGAGCGTCTTGGCGGCGATGGCGGCCTTCAGCTCGGGGAGGCCGCCGGCCGGGGTGTAGCGGTGGTACTTGGGGTTGCGGCAGGCCTCGACGGCGGCCTCGACGATGTAGCCGGGCGTGGGGAAGTCGGGCTCGCCGGCGCCGAAGCCGATCACCGGGCGCCCGGCGGCCTTGAGGGCCTTGGCCTTGGCGTCCACCGCGAGGGTCGCGGACTCGGAGATCGACCCGACACGGGCCGACACCCGCCGTTGCGTCGCTGAGGGTACGAAGGGGGTAGCTGCGCTCATACCTGCATGGTCCCAGACCTCGCAGGTCCCCGGCACCGGAGTGCGCCCGGGCCTGTGGACAACTCGCCGTGCCGCCCGGCCCGCCCCGCGATCCCGCCGAGTCTGTGGACAACCGGCCGACGGCTGACGAGGCCGCGGATATCCTGCCGGTGCAAGGCGTTCGACGGACCGCCTCCGAACACGTACACTCATCGGTCGGTGGCCCTCCCGGCGGCATCGCTGCGGTACGTTGGGGGAGCAGCTTAGGGTCGTAGCTCAATTGGTAGAGCACTGGTCTCCAAAACCAGCGGTTGGGGGTTCAAGTCCCTCCGGCCCTGCTCCACACGTCCAGTGATGGGCGTGGGCAGGTAAGCACTCGCCGTACCGCGCGACGGGCGCGGCATGGCCACGACCCGGAGTCAGGTGAGGACGAGTGACTGAGATCACGGACTCCATCGAGGTTCCTGAGCCTGGCGCGACTCAGGATGACAAGGAGAGCGAGAGGAAGCCCCGTCGCGGTGGCAAGCGCGGCAAAAGGGGCCCTCTCGGCCGTCTTGCTCTCTTCTACCGCCAGATCGTCGCGGAACTGCGCAAGGTCGTCTGGCCGAACCGCAACGACCTGATCACCTACACCACCGTGGTCATTGTGTTCGTTGTCGTCGTCATCGCCTTCGTGAGCGTGGTTGACTGGGGTTTCTCGAAGCTCGTCTCGTACGTCTTCGGCTGATCCCGCGGCACGCGCCGGTCTACGGGCGCCTGTCCGCATGTTCCACCCCTTGAAGTCAGGAAGAAGCAGTCACCGTGTCTGACCCGAACGTGTACGACGCCGCTGCCGCCGACCAGTCCGCCGAGGGCGACGACACCGCGCTCGACATCGTCGAGGCGGCCGACGGCGACATCGGCCAGGCCGAGGCTGCGGACCTGGCCGCGGGCGAGTCCGCCGAGCACGACGCCGTCCACATCGAGTCCTCCGACGAGGAGCCGGCCGAGGACGAGGGCGCCGCGGGCGAGACCGCCGCCGAGCCGGTCGACCCGGTCGCCGCGTTCCGTGAGGAGCTGCGCACGCTGCCCGGTGAGTGGTACGTGATCCACACCTACGCCGGCTACGAGAACCGCGTGAAGTCCAACCTGGAGCAGCGCGCCGTCTCGCTCAACGTCGAGGAGTACATCTACCAGGCCGAGGTGCCCCAGGAAGAGGTCGTCCAGATCAAGAACGGCGACCGCAAGACGATCCGGCAGAACAAGCTGCCCGGATACGTCCTGGTGCGCATGGACCTGACGAACGAGTCGTGGGGCGTGGTCCGCAACACCCCCGGCGTCACCGGTTTCGTCGGCAACGCGTACGACCCGTACCCGCTGACCTTGGACGAGATCGTCAAGATGCTCGCCCCCGAGGTGGAGGCCGCGGCCGAGGCAGCCGCGATCGCCGAGGGCACCGCGGTGCCGCGCAAGGTCGAGGTCCAGGTGCTGGACTTCGAGGTCGGCGACTCCGTCACCGTCACGGACGGCCCCTTCGCCACCCTCCAGGCGACCATCAACGAGATCAACCCCGACTCGAAGAAGGTCAAGGGCCTGGTGGAGATCTTCGGCCGTGAGACGCCGGTCGAGCTGAGCTTCGACCAGATCCAGAAGAACTAGCCTCCGCTCTGACGACAGGGCCCCTGCCCGGCGGTTTCCCGCCGGGCAGGGGCCCTGTCGCGATCGCGGTCCGATGGCTCAGATGCCGTCTTGCGCGTTCAGTACGGGCAGGTAGCCGGCGGAGTGACCGAGGGCGGTGGGGTGGTAGGACTCCCAGCTCGGGAGGGCCAGGTCGTGCAGGTAGTCGTCGCCCGAGCACAGTTCGTGGCCGTTGAAGGTGGTCCGCACGTCGCCGAAGAAGAAGCCGTACGCCGCCGCGCGGCCCGAGATGACGGAGTCGATCACGTCCGCCGCCTCGTTGATCTTCCGGTGCTTGGTGTCGCTCAGACCGATGCAGAACGTGTTCAGCTTGTACATGCGCGGGTAGCCGAGAACGACCACCCGGGCGTTCGGGGCCTTGGCCCGGATCGCGCTGTAGGTCGTGTTGAGGCGGCCGGGCAGGACGTTGTTCGCGTAGGCCTCGGCCTGGTTGACCCGGTTGACGCAGTCGGTGTCCGAGCCGGTCACGCAGACGGTCATGACGTCGGCGAAGCCGGCGTCGTTCCCGCCGATGGAGATGCTGACCAGTCCGGTGGACGAACTCAGCGGCCCGAGCTGGCTGTTGGTCACGTCCGTGGTCACCGCACCGGAACACGAGGTGTCGGCGAACGAGGACGGGGCGTGCTGGTTCTTCCACAAGTACGGGTAGGCGCTGAAGCTGCGGTGGCAGCCGCCGCTGGCGCCGTCGTAGTTACCGGCGCCGTTACCGGCCGAGTACGAGTCCCCCAGAGCCACGTACGAAGGTCCGGCAGCGTGTGCCGGACCTATGCCCAAGAGGGCGACCACGAAGGCGAGTATCAACGCCGAGACGGCGGCTAAGGACTTGGTCAGTCGCAACGGGACCTCCATCGGTGGGATCACTGCCGCACCCTTCGTACCAAGCAGTAACCTTCGATGGAAGTGTTCATGCCAAAGATTCTCACTTTTGACATGTGGCTGACAGCACACTGACCTGTCCGGGTCGCGCGGCCCTCTCGGGACCGGGGGTTGATCGGCCCGGTCCGGCCCGGTCTGTCCTGTTCACGGGGCGCCGGGGCCGACCCGCTGGCCGGCGGGTGAGTTCCACGGCGCGTCGGGAGGCCGGGAACGTCCTCACGGTCCCGCGCCGCTGCGCTGACCACGGGCCTACGGGCCCCGACCTGCTCGGTTTCAGGGCTCATCGCAATACCCGTTATCGTGGTGCGGTATGCCTGCCAGCAGGCAGGCAACCTCTCACTAGGACCCGGAGAGAGCAATGCCTCCCAAGAAGAAGAAGGTCACGGGGCTGATCAAGCTCCAGATCAACGCCGGTGCGGCCAACCCGGCCCCGCCGGTCGGCCCCGCGCTGGGCCAGCACGGCGTGAACATCATGGAGTTCTGCAAGGCCTACAACGCGGCCACCGAGTCGCAGCGCGGCATGGTGATCCCGGTGGAGATCACGGTCTACGAGGACCGTACCTTCACCTTCATCACCAAGACGCCGCCGGCCGCGAAGCTCATCCTCAAGGCCGCGGGTGTGGAGAAGGGCTCCGGCGAGCCGCACAAGACGAAGGTCGCGAAGCTGACGCGCGACCAGGTGCGGGACATCGCCACCACCAAGCTCCCCGACCTGAACGCGAACGACCTGGACGCGGCGGAGAAGATCATCGCCGGCACCGCCCGCTCCATGGGCATCACGGTCGAGGGCTGACGCACGAGCTCGCGCAGTGGCCGGCCGAGGAACGAGGCCGTCCGCGGAGCGAGTGATCAGGAGGCCCGAGCGAACAAGGCGAGGGCTGACGCTCGTCCCGTACGACCCGAGGGGTGTTGGTCCACCCCTCAGTGGAAGGGCTGGCTCGGCCCGTACCACGACTTCAATCCGAACTGTAGGAGTACCCCGTGAGCAAGCGCAGCAAGTCTCTCCGCGCTGCGGACGCCAAGATCGACCGGGAGCGTCTGTACGCGCCCCTGGAGGCCGTCCGCCTCGCCAAGGAGACCGCGACCACCAAGTTCGACTCGACCGTCGAGGTCGCCTTCCGCCTGGGTGTCGACCCGCGCAAGGCCGACCAGATGGTCCGCGGCACCGTGAACCTTCCGCACGGCACCGGCAAGACCGCCCGGGTCCTGGTCTTCGCGACCGGTGACCGTGCTGCGGCCGCGGAGGCCGCGGGAGCCGACATCGTCGGCTCCGACGAACTGATCGACGAGGTGGCGAAGGGCCGGCTGGACTTCGACGCCGTCGTCGCCACCCCGGACCTGATGGGCAAGGTCGGCCGCCTCGGCCGCGTGCTCGGTCCCCGTGGCCTGATGCCGAACCCGAAGACCGGCACCGTGACGCCCGACGTGGCGAAGGCGGTCACGGACATCAAGGGCGGCAAGATCGAGTTCCGCGTCGACAAGCACTCGAACCTGCACTTCATCATCGGCAAGGTCTCCTTCGACGAGACCAGGCTGGTGGAGAACTACGCGGCGGCCCTCGACGAGATCCTGCGCCTCAAGCCGTCCGCGGCCAAGGGCCGGTACGTCAAGAAGGCCGCGGTCTCCACCACGATGGGCCCCGGCATCCAGGTCGACCCCAACCGCACCCGCAACCTCCTCGTCGAGGAGGACCCGGCGAGCGTCTGACGCCCGCCCGCACCTGCGACGTCCGGCGAACCGGCGGGGGGGGGGGGGG
>NZ_DATDBG010000198.1:0-2356 GCF_036524955.1 Streptomyces sp. | reverse complement strand
TGCCCGGGCCAACCCTGACCGGCGCGGCGCTAGCGACGGTCGGCCACCGCCTCGTACACCATGCGGAGCAGCAGCTCGTCCGCGTCACGGCGGCCGAATTCGGCGGCGGCGCGGGACATGTCGTAGAGGCGGTGCGGGTCGGTGAGGACGGGGAGGACGTTGCCGAGGACCCAGTCGGGGGTCAGTTCGGCGTCGTCGACCAGCAGGCCGCCGCCGGCCTTGACGAGCGGCTGCGCGTTGAGCCGCTGCTCGCCGTTGCCGATGGGCAGCGGCACGTAGGCGGCGGGCAGTCCCACGGCGGACAGTTCCGCGACGGTCATCGCGCCGGCCCGGCAGAGCATCATGTCGGCGGCGGCGTAGGCGAGATCCATCCGGTCCAGGTACGGCACCGGGCGGTACGGGGGCATGCCGGGCATGTTGTCGGACCGGGGCAGTTCGTTCTTGGGGCCGACCGCGTGCAGGATCTGGATGCCGGACTGCTGGAGCCGGGGGGCGACCGTGGCGATCACCTCGTTGAGCCGGCGGGCGCCCTGGGAGCCGCCGGAGACCAGCAGGGTGGGCAGGTTCTGGTCGAGGCCGAACACGTGCCGGGCCTCGGGCCGGGCGGCAGCCCGGTCGAGGGTGGCGATGCTGCGGCGCAGCGGGATGCCGATGTAGCGGGCGTCGCGCAGCTTGCTGTCGGGCGTGGAGACGGCGACCGTGTGCGCGTACCGGGAGCCGATCTTGTTGGCCAGGCCCGGCCGGGCGTTGGCCTCGTGGACCACGATCGGCACGCCGAGCCGTTTCGCGGCCAGGTAGCCGGGCAGCGCCACGTATCCGCCGAAGCCGACCACGCAGTCGGCCTTGGTGCGCTCCAGGATCTGCTCGGCGGCCTTGATGGTGCCGCGCAGCCGCCCGGGAACGGTGATCAGTTCGGGGGTGGGGCGGCGGGGCAGCGGGACGGCGGGGATCAGCGCCAGCTCATAGCCGCGCTCGGGCACCAGCCTGGTCTCCAGGCCCTTCTCGGTGCCCAGTGCCGTGATGCCCACGGTCGGGTCCTGCCTGCGCAGGGCATCGGCGAGCGCGAGCGCGGGCTCGATGTGGCCGGCGGTCCCCCCACCGGCGAGTACGACATGCACCGAAATTCACCGCTCTCCGGACGGCCGCCGTCTGGCGCGCCGTCGCATCGTCCGTGTCATTGCCCCGGTCAGGGAGTTGCGCCCCCGCGTGGCCAAGGCCGCCCGCGCCGCCGGCTCGCTTCTGGCGAAGGAGATCAGCAGCCCGATCGCGAACATGGTCGGCAGGAGGGCGGAGCCTCCGTAGGAGAACAGCGGGAGCGGGACTCCGGCGATCGGCAGCAGGCCGAGCACCGCACCGATGTTGATCACGGCCTGAGCCGTGATCCAGGTGGTCACGCCACCCGCTGCGAACCTGACGAAGGGGTCCTCCGTGCGACCCGCCACGCGGATACCCGCGTAGCCTAGTGCCGCGAAGAGGGCGAGCACCGACAGCGTCCCCGCCAGACCCAGTTCCTCCCCGGTCACGGCGAAGATGAAGTCGGTGTGCGGCTCGGGAAGCTCACCCCATTTTTCCACACTCGCACCCAGTCCGGATCCGAACCAGCCGCCGGACGCCAGGGCGTAGATCCCGTGCACCGCCTGCCAGCACCCGCTGCCGGGGTCGCTGGCGCCGATGCAGTGCAGCCGGTCCATCCGGTTGGGGCTGGTGGCCACGGCGAGGGTGGCCAGCGACACGGCGCCGGCCAGCACGCCGGCGAACAGCCGGGCGGGGGCGCCGGCCAGCCACAGCGTGCCGAACAGGATCGCGGTGAGGATCATCGTGGTGCCCAGGTCCCCCCCGAGCATGATCAGGCCGAGCAGCAGGACGGTGACCGGCACCAGCGGTACGAGCAGGTGTTTCCACTGCACCAGCAGGTGCCTGTCGTTCTTGCGGGCCAGCAGGTCGGAGCCCCACAGCACGAGGGCGAGCTTGCCGAACTCGCTGGGCTGGAGCTGGAACGGGCCCCCGACGGAGATCCAGTTGGTGTTGCCGTTGACGGTCTGCCCTATCCCGGGCACCTGCACCAGGATCATCAGGAACACCGCCCCGAGCAGCAGCGGATACGCCAGCGCGCGGTGCGTCCGTACCGGCATCCGGGCGGCGGCGTAGAGCAGCACCGAGCCGAGGGCCACCGCGAGCAGCTGCTTGCGGAAGTAGAACGTGGACGGCAGGCCGCTGCGCAGTGCCTGGATCATCGACGCGGAGTAGACCATCACCAGGCCCAGCACGGTGATCAGCAGCCCGGCCCCGAGGATCACGTAGTACGCGGTCAGCGGCCGGTCCCAGGCGGCCCGCAGCCGCCCTGGCAGGCGGGCCG
>NZ_DATDBG010000197.1:0-15944 GCF_036524955.1 Streptomyces sp. | reverse complement strand
CCGAGCTCTACACCTGGCCGGCCGCCGTCTCCGCGTTCCTCACCGCGCACGGCGCCGCGCTCCCGGCCGGCCTCACCCCGCAGCGGCTGCCGTGGTGACCGCCGGGCCACCCGCGCCGCACACAGCAGGCCGCCGTCACATCAGGCGCGCCGGCCGTATCAGCACGAAACGGATACGGGTCCCCGGGGGCGACTGGGCGGCGGCCGGCAGCGCGTTCTCCGGTACGACGCCGATCACCGGGTAGCCGCCGGTGGTCGGATGGTCGGCGAGGAAGACCACGGGTCGGCCGTCGGGCGGCACCTGGACGGCGCCCAGCACCATGCCCTCGCTGGGCAGTTCGCCGCCGCGGGCCCGTTCCAGGGCCGGACCCAGCGTGCGCAGACCGATCCGGTTGGACGCGGGGGAGACCGAATAGGCGCCGGTGACCAGCGTCGTGAGGGCCCCCGGCGGGAACCAGTCGTCGCGCGGGCCGGGCGCGAGCGGCAGCACCAGTTCGGGCCCGTGGCCGGGGTACGGCAGCGCGTCCGCCGAACGGCTCGGCCCGTGGGCGCCGCCGACCGGCAACTCGTCGCCGTCGGACAGCGGTCGCGGCCCCAGACCGGAGAGCAGATCCGTCGAACGGCTGCCCAGCACCGGTACGACGCCGACACCCCCGGCGACGCCCAGATAGCTGCGCAGCCCGCACGTGGCCGCCCCCACCTCCAGCCGCGCCCCGGCCGGCACCCGCACCGGTGCGCCCCACGCCGCCGGCCGGCCCGCGACGCGTACCGCACACGGCGCACCCGTCACGGCGGCGACCACCGCGTGCGACGGCCGCACCGCGCAGCCGTTCACCGTCGTCTCCAGCGTGGCGGCGCTCTCCGGGTTGCCGACCAGCCGGTTCGCCAGGCGGTGCGCGGGCGGGTCGAGAGCGCCCGAGCGCGGCACGCCGAGATGGGCGTAACCGGTGCGTCCGAGGTCCTGGACGGTGGTGAGGGCGCCGGCACGGACAACGCGCAGGGTGGTGGTCACGGGGCCGCCGTGAAACGCACGTCGGTGCCGGGTGTCAGGAGCGCTGCCGGGTCCCGGTCCGGGTCCCACACGACGGCGTCCGTCGTACCGATGATCTGCCAGCCGCCGGGGGAGGGCCGGGGGTAGACCCCGGCGTACGGCCCGGCCAGCGCCACCGACCCGGCGGGAACGACGGTACGGGGAGTGTCCAGCCGCGGCACCCGCAGGTGTTCCGGAAGGCCCGTCAAGTAGCCGAAGCCCGGGGCGAATCCGCAGAAGGCGACCCGGAACGCGGTCCCGGTGACGAGCTCGGCGACCTCGCCCGTGCCCACCCCCCACAGCCCCGCCACCTCCGCGAGATCCGGCCCGTCGAACCGCACCGCAAGCTCCACCGGGTCCCCGCCCCCGCGCTCCACCGGCGGCACCTCCCACCGGGCCACCCCGGCCGCGAACCCGCGCGGATCGGCGAGCCCGGTGACCAGCACCGTACGGGCCGCGGGCACGATCTCGGCGACCTCGGCGAACTCGCCCGCCGCCCGCCTGCGCAGCAACTCCGCGTGCAGCGCCTCGGCCCGCTCACCGTCCTCGGTCTCCACGAGCACGGCGTCCGCACCCGCGGGCAGCACCCGTACCCTCATCGGCGCGCCCCCGCCTCGTCGCCGTCCTTCGGCGCCGGCCCAGCCGCCCCCGCCGGTTCGCCGTCGATCCTCACGCGAACGCCTCCACCCGCAGCCCCGCCGCCTCCAGGGCCTCCCGGACCCGGGCGGCCAGCCGCGCCGCGCCCGGGGTGTCGCCGTGCACGCACAGCGAACGGGCGCCGACGGTGACCGTCTCGCCGGTGAGGGCGGTGACCCGCCCGGTGCGCGCGATCTCCACCGACCTCGCCACCACCGCGTCCGCCGCCTCGACCACCGCACCTGGTTCGCGGCGCGGGACCAGCGTGCCCTCCGCCGTGTACGCCCGGTCGGCGAACGCCTCGGTGACCGTGCCGAGTCCCGCGCGCTCGGCCGCGGCCAGCAACTGCGAGCCGGGCAGCCCCAGTACGGGCAGCCCGCCGGCCAGCCGTGCCCCCGCCACCACCGCCGCGGCCTGCTCGGCGTCGCGCACCGCCCGGTTGTACAGCGCGCCGTGCGGCTTCACGTACGCCACAGCCGAACCCGCGGCCCGCGCGAACACCTCCAGGGCGCCGATCTGGTAGGCGACCTCGGCCGTGAGTTCGTCCGGCGGTACGTCCATCGCGCGGCGCCCGAAACCGGCGAGGTCCCGGTACGAGACCTGCGCGCCGATCCGTACCCCGTGCTCGGCCGCCCGTTCGCACACCCGCCGCATCGTCGCCGGATCGCCCGCGTGGAACCCGCACGCCACGTTCGCGCTCGTCACGACCGCGAGCAGTGCGTCGTCGTCGGTGAGCCGCCAGCGGCCGAAGCCCTCGCCGAGGTCGGCGTTGAGATCGATGACCGCGTTCGCCATGGTGATCCCGTCCTGGTGATCCGTCCGGTCGCGTGGCCGTGTGCACCGCCGGGACCGCATCCGTACTCCGCTTTCCATTTCCGTCCCCCGTTTTTCCTTCTCCTGCCCCCGATCCGATCATGGCATCCCGCACCGGCATCCGCCCGCCCCGTGGGGGTCCGTGCCGTTTCGTTCGTTGTCGGTGGCACCGCCTAGTGTGTGGGACGTGACCACGACCGCTGCGTACTCGCTGCCGGGCGCCACGCGCCCCGCGCCGGGCCCGGCCGCCGACGAGGGCCTTGCCCGCCGGCTCAAGGCACTCGCCTGCACCGCGCCGCTGCACGACCTCGACGTGCGCAAGGCCAACCTCGCGGGCGAGTACTCGGTCTACTCGATGGCGGAGATCGCGCTCGCCGCGATCGATCTGGTCACGCTCACCATGGACTTCGACACCGGCGCCGACCACGACCAGATAGTGGGCAGGCTGCTGCCCCGGGTCGCGGCCCAGGCGCCGACCCGCGCGTCCGCCGAGCACGCCCGGGTCGCCCGCTGGGTGCTGGAGAACCTGATCAACGTGGGCAGCGCGGACCGCGGATTCCGCGCGGTGTACGGCACGTTCGGGCCGGACGGCGCGTACGTGCGGCGGGACTACGACTTCAAGCTGATCGAGGAGGTGCCGGGTCCCGGCGGCAGCGTCTACCTGCGGACCACCGACGAGGCGGTCAACGTCCTGGTCGGCGCGCTCGACACGGACGTGACCAGCGCCCAGATAGCAGCCGAGGTCAAGCTGGAGGTGCTGATCAGCCGCGGGCGGCTGGCCGACGCCCAACTCGCCGCCGAACAAGCCCGCTACCGCACGGTGCAGTACGCGGAGACGCTGCGGCGCACCCTGGAGGCCACCCGGCGCGACGTGCGGGCGGTGGACTGGCTCCGGCGCGTACCGGACATGATCGCCGAGGCCCTGGACCATGTCGCGGACCGGTACCGGCACGAGAACGCGATCCTCACCAACATCCGCAAGGCGCGCGACGAGGCGGAGGAGCCCGAGCACAGGCGCCGGGCCGCCGAACTGGTGGACATCGTCAAGGACTGCATCCGGCGGCACACGCAGTTGCAGTCCCGGCTGCTGGAGGCCGGACCGCTGTTCCGCGCCGAGCAGGACCGGCAGGCGTTCGCCACGCCCCCCGCGCGGGCCGGACTCGACCTGTACGGGCAGCTCGTCGCGCCGCTGCTGCCGCTGTCCGTGGAGCAGGCGTCGCGGGTGACCGACGCGTACTTCGCCCGCGGGGCGGGGCTGCGCACCCCTGCGGCGGTACGGGTCGCCGACCTGGTCGAGCTGCTGCTCACCCCGCCGGTCGAGCGTGAGCACCTCGGGGCGGAGATGCCCGAGCCCGACCTGGTCGCCACCCCGGACGACTCCCGCTTCTCCGAGGAGCAACTGGAGTCCGCCCTCGCACTCCTCGACCTCCCGCACGACGCCCCCCGCCGCCTCTCCGGTCTGCTCGCCGAGGCACGCCTGCGCGACCCCGAACTCCCCTACCTCGTCGCCCTCCTCGCCGTCCACGCCGCCTCACCCCCCGTCGGCACCGCCCACCGCCAGGGCGAACCCCACCTCCTGTTCGCCGTCGACGACGGCACGGTCCTCGACGACCCCGAATTCGGCGGCGCCGACCTCATCCTCGGCACTGCCCGCCTCACCGCCGGAGCGCCCGCATGACCGCGCGGCCCCGACCCCGCACCGACCCTCCCGCGCGCCTCCCCGTCCGTCGCGGCGGCGACCGACCACGGCGACGGTGTCCGGCGGCGCCGGGCAGACCGCAAACACACGAGAGGGAAACGGTTTCGTGACTGACGTACGGGCCGAGGCTGCGCAGCCCAGCGGCAAGGAGAGCGGGTCCTCCGTGCACGCGGTGGACGTGGCGGACGCCGCGCGCCTGGTCGGCTTCGGCCTCCAGCCCAAGCTCGTGCCGGCGCGGGACACGGAGTACGCCGAGTTGGTGCGGCGGCACCGGGAGGACCCCGCGTTCGCCCGGCTCGCCGACGCCGTGGCCGCCGGTCTCGGCCTCATCGTGCTCGAGGTCTCGCCCCGCGCGGGCATGGCCGTGGCCGCCGCCGAGGACTCCGTGTTCGCCGTGCGGATGGGCGACTACGCCCGCCGCGCCGCGTCCGACGCCGGCGACCGGTTCCTGCACGGCCTCGCGCACCTCGCCGCCGCCGCGCTCGCCTACCCCCGCCCCGAAGACCTCGCCGACGACGGCTACATCGGCCGTATCACCGTCCACGGCGTGGACGCCTTCGTCCGCCAGGCCTGCCGCCGCCTGGAGGAACGCGCGGACGAGTCCGGAGAGAACACCGACCCGGCCAGTGACGCCCCGGGCCTGGAAGCGGCCTGGCGGGTCTACACCCGGCGCAGCGCCACCGGAGCCACCAAGGACGCCCGCCGCCTGGCCAGTTCCACCACCGGCATCATCGGCAAGGCCCTCGCCTTCCTCGTCGACTCCGGCTTTTTCCAGCGCACCGGCGACGAGAACGGCGGCACGTACCGCACCACCGCCCGCTACCAGTTGCAGGTCCGCGACATGGCGGGCACCGCGGCCATGGCCGAACTCCTCGACCTCGGCATCGTCCCGGTCGGCGACGGCACCGGCACCCTCGTGCCGGCCGCGGACGGCGACGCGGGGCCGGACGGCCTGGCCGCCGACGCCGGACTGCCCTTCCACACCTACTCCTGACCGTTCTCCCCGACCGACTGAGCCACGAGAGCCCCCGCATGTACGAGCTGTCCCGCCTCCGCCTCTACTCCATCGGGCCCGCCGGCGCGCGCTACGCCGACACCGTGCTCGACCTGCGGGGCGTCGGCGAACCGGTGCCGCACCCCGCGCCCGCGCAGGGCGAGTTCTTCGCGGACGAGCCGACCGGACCGCCGCGTCGCCCCGCGCCGGCCGGCGTGCTCTTCCTGGAGAACGGCGGCGGCAAGTCCGTACTGCTCAAGCTGATCTTCTCGGTCATGCTGCCCGGCCACCGCAACACGCTGGGCGGTGCCAGCTCCGGCGTGCTGCGGAAGTTCCTGCTCGCCGAGGACTGCGGCCATGTCGCCCTGGAGTGGCAGCACACGCTCACCGGCGAACTCGTGGTCGTCGGCAAGGTGAGCGAGTGGCGCGGGCGGCAGGTCTCGTCCGATCCGCGGAAGTTCGCCGAGGCGTGGTACTCGTTCCGGCCGGGGCCCGGACTGGGCCTGGACTCGCTGCCGGTCGCCGAGACCACGGCGGTACGGCCGCCCGCCGAGGGCACCTCGGGTGCGCGCGGGCGGCGCCGCACGATGAAGGGGTTCAAGGACGCCCTCACCGAGGCGGGCAAGGCGTACCCCCACCTCGAGGTGGTCTGGGAGGAGATCCACGACCGCTGGAACGAACACCTCGGGGATCTCGGCCTCGATCCCGAACTCTTCCGCTACCAGCGGGAGATGAACGCCGACGAGGGCGAGGCGGCCGGCCTCTTCGCGGTCAAGAAGGACTCCGACTTCACGGATCTGCTGCTGCGCGCGGTCACCGACACCCGCGACACGGACGGCCTCGCCGATCTGGTGCACGGGTTCGCGGGCAAGCTGGGCCGCCGCGCAGAGCTCACCGCGGAACGGGACTTCACGGCCGGTTCGCTCGACCTGCTCCAGCGCATCGTGGAGGCCGGCGCCTCCCGCGACCAGGCCCGCGCCGTCCACGCCCAGGCCGAGCGCCGCACCCGCGGCCTGTCGCGGCGGCTTTCCGCCCGCGCCCAGCAGGAGCGCGGGCGGACCACCGAACTCGCCCAGCAGATGGCCCGCGCGGCGCACTCCGTCACCGACGCCGAGCAGGCGCGCGGCGGCAGCGCCCTCATCACCGCCGAACTGGCCTACCGGCACGCCTCGCTGGCCCTGGCCGCCGCGGACAAGGGTGCGGCGGCGCTGCGACGGGAACTGGGCGACGCCCGCACGCTGCACGCCGCCTGGCAGGCCGCCGAGACGGTCCTGCGGCAGCGCGCCGCGGGCGACCGGCTGGCCCGGGTCACCGCGGCCATTCGCGAGGCCGAACGGGACGCCGCCCCCGCGCTCGCCGCCCGCACCCGCGCGGCCGCCGACCTCGTACGGGCCCTGCACGCCGCAGCCGCCCGCGCCGAGCAGCAGGCCGACGCCGAGGAGGAGCGGTCCGCCGCGCTCCAGACGCGGTCCGAGACCGCGCACCGTGACGCGACCGCCGCCGCCACCGAGGCGCAGCGCGCCCGCAGCGAGAGCGGGCACCTCGGCCAACGCCTCGCCGAGGTCGAACAGGAGACAGCCGACGCGGTACGGGCGGGCTGGCTCGACGACTCCGCCCCCGGTGCCGACCCCGCCCGAGCGGCCCTCGCCGCCTCCGACGCGGAGAAGACCGCCGAAACCCTCGCCCGCGAAGCCGCCGGGGCGGCCGCGGCGGCCGGCGCCCGCGCACGCGACGCGGCATCGGCCGAGTCCCGCGCCGAACTCGCCGCAGCCCGCGCCGCCGACGCCCTCACGACGGCGGAAGCGGGCCGCACCGCCGCCACGGTCGCGGCGACCGCCCTCGCCGCCGATCCCCGCCTGACCGCCCTCCTCAGCCTCCCCGCGACCGACGCCTCCGGCGCCGCGACGGCCGCCGATGCGCCGGGCGCTGCCGTGCCGGACACCGGTACGGCCCCGGCTTCCGGTTCGTCCGGGGGCGACACCGGTTCGTCCGGGAGCGCCGGTCCGTCCGGTGCGGGTGGTGAGGACGCGGGCACGGCCGCCCCGGCGGGCGCACCGCGCGAGGCCGGAGGGCCGCTCACCGCGGCGCAGCTGGACGCGTTCGCCGAGGCGCTGCGGGAACTGCTGGACGAATCCGTGGGGGCCGCCGAGCGGCAGCTCTTCGAGTTGCGGACCGCGGCGGCGGACGACGCGCGGATTCTGGGCGCCCTCGGGGACGGGGGACTGCTGCCGCCGGGGCCCGACGTACTGGCGACCGTGGAGTACCTGGGGGAGCACGGGATTCCCGCGCTGCCCGGATGGCGGTATCTGGCGCAGGCCGTGGACCCCGCGGACCACGCCGTGGTGCTGGCGGCCCGGCCGGAGCTGGTGGACGGGGTGGTGGTGACCGACCCGGGCACGTACACGCGGGCCAAGGACGTACTGGGGCAGGCCGCGCTGCTGCCGCGGTCGGCGGTCGCGGTCGGGACGGCGGCTGCGCTGCTCGCGTCACCCCCGGCGGTCGGCGGCTCGGCGGGCGTCTTCCTCGTGCCGCCGAACCCCGCGATGCACGACGAGGGGGCGGCCGACGGCGAGCGGCAGCAGCTGCGGGCCAGGGCGACCGCCCGGGACGAGGAGATCCGGGTGCTGGCGGCCCGGCTGGCACACGACCGCACGCTGGCCGCACGGCTCGCGACATGGCGGGCGGGCTGCCCGCGGGGGCGGCTCGCGGAGCTGGCCGCGGAGGTGAGCGCGGCCAGGGACGCGGCCGGGCGGGCCCGGCAGGAGTTGGCCACGGCCCGGGAGGAGCGGGCCGCGGCGGAAGCCGCCGGCGCGGAGGCCGCCGGGGAGAGCGACACCCGCAGGGCCGCCGCCGAGCAGGCCCGCCGCCGGGCCGACGCGCTGGCCGGCCTCGCCCACCGGCTGCGCGAACGGGCCGACTGGCAGCGCCGCGCACGGGAGCTGGCCGCCGACGCGTCCGAGGCCGAAGCCCGGGCCGAGGTGTGCCTCGCCGCCGCCCGCGCCGCCGACGAGGACCGCCGCGCCGCCCAGCGCGCCTCCGACGACGCCCGCCGTACCGCCCGCGTCCTGCGCGCGGAGCGCTCCGAGATCGCCGGGGCGCCCGAGGACGGCGACCACGAGGCCGCCGAACCCGCGGCCGAGTCGCTGCCCGCGCTGCGCGAGGCGTACCGCGCGGCCTCCCAGGTGTACGAGAAGGTCGGCGTCGGCGCCGACCTCCGCGCCGAACAGGCCCGCGCGGAGAGTACGGAGAACGCCGCCCTCGCCGAACTGGAACGCCTCACCCAGAAGGTCCGCGGCCGCGCCGCCCGGCTGCTGGAAGGTCCGGACGGTGCTGACGGGCCCTCCCGCCAGGCCGCCGCGGCCCGCGCCGAGCGGCTGGTCCAGACCCTGGAGTCCCGCCAGTCCGCTGCCAGCGAGCAACTCGGCCGACTGCGCGGCGAGGCCGAACGGCTCGCTCCCGGCAGCGGCGCATCCCACACCGGGCTGCCGGCCGGACTGGAGCCCCGCGACGCCGAGCACGCCCAGCGGCTGCTGCGCGCCGCCAATGCCGAACTCGCCGCCCGCAGCGAGGCGTTGGAGCAGGCCCGCGCCGCCCACGCCGACGTGGTCCGCGCCCACCGCGCCGCCGAGGACGCGGCCGGCGGCTTCGACGAGACCGCCGCGATCCTCCGCGACCTGCTGCGCGACCTCGCACAGAACGCGGAGGACGACGAGCCGGAACCGTATCCGGGCGGTCTGGAGGAGGCACGGCGGGCCGCCGCCGAGGCCCGCCGTGCCCTGCGCGGCTGCGCCGCCGACCTGTCCGCCGCCGAGACGCAGCTGCGCGAGGCCGCCGACGTCCTCGTCCGGCATGCCAACGCGGTCCGCTACGAGCAGGTACGCACCCCCGCCCGGCAGCAGATCAGGGAGCTGCCCGGCGCCGCTCTGCCGGACCACGCGGCGGCCTGGGCCGCGGCCTTCGCCCCGCGGCTGCGGGTGCTCAGCGACGAACTCGACCAGTTGGAGCGCAACCGCGACAGCATCGTGGACCGGCTGCGCGGCCTGGTGGAGTCCTCGCTGGCGACCCTGCGCTCCGCGCAGCGTCTGTCCCGGCTGCCGGAAGGGCTCGGCGAGTGGTCCGGCCAGGAATTCCTGCGCATCCGCTTCGACGACCCGGACCAGGCCGTCCTCACCGAACGCCTCGGAGAGGTCATCGACGAGGCGACCCGTTCCGCCGTACGCAAGAACTCCGACCTGCGCCGCGACGGCATGTCCCTGCTGCTGCGCGGCGTGGCCGCGGCGCTCGAACCGCGGGGCATCGCCGTGGAGATCCTCAAACCGGACGCCGTGCTGCGGGCCGAACGCGTCCCCGTCGGGCAGATGGGCGACGTCTTCTCCGGCGGCCAACTGCTCACCGCCGCCATCGCCCTGTACTGCACGATGGCCGCGCTGCGCAGCAACGACCGCGGCCGGGACCGGCAGCGGCACGCAGGCACGCTGTTCCTGGACAACCCCATCGGCCGCGCCAACGCCACCTACCTGCTGGAGCTCCAGCGGGCCGTCGCCGACGCGCTCGGTGTCCAGCTCATCTACACCACGGGGCTGTTCGACACGACCGCGCTCGCCGAATTCCCGCTGGTGGTGCGGTTGCGCAACGACGCGGACCTGCGGGCGGGCCTGAAGTACATCAGCGTCGAGGAACACCTGCGGCCGGGGCTGCCCGTACCCGACCCGCACGGCGAGCCGGTGCACGGCGAGATCACCGCCACGCGGATGTTCCGCCGCCCGCCCGAGCCGGCGCAGGCGGTCCCCTCCTGATCAGACCCCGTGCGGCCGGGGTATGTGCGGGCCGCCCCCAGGCTGCCCGCACACCTGCCCGCCCGCCGGCGTCCCGGTCGGCGCCCCCGGCTGCCCCTCGGCCTGCCCGCCCTCCCGGCCACGGGCCGCCGCCGGCGGGGCTCCGCGCTGCTCCCCTCGCCGGGCCCGCGCCGCGCTGCTCGGGCTGGACACCACCCCGTTGCGCTGGTTCCACACCTGCCGGGTGACCCACACGTCCAGCACCGCCCAGGTCGCGGCCACACTGATCAGCACGGTGAACGGCATCATCGGCGCGGTCAGCCACGAGTGCCCGGCGACCAGCAGCAGCTCGATCACCGCCGCGATCAGCGCCACCGCCACGACGAGCACCGCCCGTACGGCCGCCGCCCGTACCGGATCGGGCAGCCGCGCCGAGGCCGCCGGCTCTTCCTCCCACAGGCTCTGGCGTTCAAGCTCCATGTAAAGTGCCTGCCCCGAAATTTCCCCTTGCATTCAGGGGTACGTATCAGGCCAGACCAACCCAAGCCAGTGGACGGACTTTCGAGTAACCGCTGTGGCAGTAGTAGGCTCGCGCCGTTTAAACGCGACAGACGCCCCCGCCGCGGGGGAGACGTTGGGGAGGCCATGCGCTTTCGCGGTACGACGATCCGCCGGAAGATCGTGGCGCTGCTGCTGATCCCACTGGTGTCACTCACCGTCATCTGGGCCTTCGCCGCCACCATCACCGGCCGCGCGGTGTTCGCACGACCGGACATCGGGCGGGTGCTCGTCAACGTCGTCTACCCCGTTCAGGACACCATCCACAGCATCCAGCACGAGCGCCGGGCCGCGCTGATCTATGTCGCCAACACCCGCGACTCCGAAGCCCGCATCGCCTACGACAAGCAGGAACGCACCACCGACCAGTCGATCGCCAAACTGCGCACCCAACTGGCCGCCTCCGGTGTCCGCAGCGCGCTCGACAGCCGGTCCCGCGGCCGGCTCGACGTCTTCCTCAACACGGTCGAGGGCCTTGCCTCGTTGCGGCAGCGGATCGTCAACCAGCGGATCACCCGCAACGACGCCTACGAGTCCTACAACGCGCTGACGAACCCGGCCTTCGACCTCTTCGACGGCCTCAACCTGCTCACCGACATCACACTGGAGACCGAGCGGCGGGCGGTCGTCGGCCTCAACCGGGCCCGTGAGGAACTCAGCCGCGAGGACGCGCTGATGGCCGCGGCGATCACCACCGGACACACCAGCCAGGCCGAACTGACCTCCTTCACCTCCGCGGTGGCCCGGGAACGCAATTCCTACGACATCGGCCTGAAAGCCCTCGACGACACCATCCGCGCCCCCTACGACACGTACTGGCAGGGCGCCGCCGGCACGTCGCTGCGGGCCGCCCAGGACAAGGTGATCGCAGCCGGCCCCACCGACGCGCCGCTGGTCGCCGCGCACCTGTCGTGGCCCACCGCCGCGGCCACCGCCATGGACGACCTCGGCAAGCTGAACGCCACCTCGTCCGCGCAGTTCAGCAAGGTGGCGCGGCCCGTCTCCGGCACGCTGCTGATCGAGGCCCTGGCGGCCGGCGGTCTCGGCCTGGCCGCGGTGATCGCCTCCCTGATCGTCTCGGTCCGTATCGGCCGCGGCCTCATCCGCGACCTGACCGGACTGCGCCGCGAGGCCCAGGAAGTCTCCGGCACCCGGCTGCCCCGCGTCATGCGGCGGCTGGCAGCCGGCGAACAGGTCGACGTGGAGACCGAGGTGCCGCGCCTGCAGTACGCGGACGACGAGATCGGCCAGGTGGGCAAGGCCCTCAACACCCTCCAGCGCGCCGCCGTCGAGGCCGCCGTCCGCCAGGCCGACATGCGCAAGGGCGTCTCCGACGTCTTCGTCAACCTCGCCCGCCGCAGCCAGGTGCTGCTGCACCGCCAGCTCACCCTGCTGGACGCGATGGAGCGCCGTACCGAGAACGCCGAGGAACTCGCCGACCTCTTCCGCCTCGACCACATGACCACCCGCATGCGGCGGCACGCCGAGGGACTGGTCATCCTCTCCGGCGCCGCCCCCTCCCGGCAGTGGCGCAAGCCGGTACAGCTCATGGACGTGGTCCGGGCCGCCGTCTCCGAGGTCGAGGACTACGAGCGGATCGAGGTACGGCGCCTGCCCCGGCTGGCCGTCAGCGGCGCGGCGGTCGCCGACCTCACCCACCTGCTCGCCGAACTCATCGAGAACGCCGCGGTGTTCTCGCCCCCGCACACCCAGGTCCGGCTGCACGGCGAGCCGGTCGCCAACGGCTTCGTGCTGGAGGTCGACGACCGGGGTCTGGGACTGACCCCGGACGCGCTGCTCGAAGCCAACCTGCGGCTCGCCGAGACGCCCGAGTTCGAACTGTCCGACACCGACCGGCTCGGCCTGTTCGTGGTCAGCCGGCTGGCCCAGCGGCACGGCGTGCGTGTCTCGCTGCGCCAGTCCCCGTACGGCGGTACCACCGCGGTCGTGCTGATCCCGGCCGCTCTGCTCACCGAGACCGGCGACGACACCGGCTCCACCCGGATCGGCGAACGGGCCGTGCCGCGCGCCGCGCAGCCCGCCACCGGCACCGAGCACACCTTCCGCACGTGGGGGCTGGACGGTGTCGGCGGCGAGGCGCACAAGGAACACGCGGAGCACGCCGACCACCCGGACGAGTCGGCCGTACCACCGGGCGAGGCGCCGGACTTCGACGGGCCGCTACCACTGCCGCGCCGCCGCAGCCGCCGCACCGCGCCGGTCCTGGTCTCCGACCATGGCCGGCCGGTCACGTCCACGTCGGGGCAGACCGCGCCCGCCGCCCCCCAGACCGCCCACTCCCGGCCGGCCGTCTCGCCCGTACAGCCCGTCCCGCAGCCCGCGGCGGACAGCCGCCCCACGGCGGCCGAACCCGCGTCACCCGAACCCGGCATCGTGCTCCCGCGCCGCGTCCGGCAGGCCAGCCTCGCACCGCAGTTGCGGGCCGCGTCCGGTCCGGACACGCGGAGCGGCGACAGCGGCAGGGAGTGGTCGGCCGACGAGGTGCGCGACCGGATGGCCGCACTCCAGCGCGGCTGGCAGCGCGGCCGGGAGATCGCCGACGCCGACTCCGCCGCCCCCCCGACCGCCGACTCCGCCGCCCCCCCGACCGCCGACACCGCCGTCGGCCGCAGCCCCGCTGCCACTCCCGGCGCCGGCCACGGCGCCGAGTACGACACATCGACATCAGTACCGAGAACGACACCTGATGAGGGGAACGGTCGATGACCGCACCAACAAGCCCGACACGCGAGTTGAGCTGGCTCCTCGACGATCTGGTCGTCCGCGTGGCCAGCATCCGCAAGGCCCTGGTGCTCTCCGGGGACGGCCTGGCCATCGGCGCCTCGGAGGGACTCACCCGGGAGGACTCCGAGCATCTGGCCGCCGTGGCGTCCGGTTTCCACAGCCTGGCCAAGGGCGTCGGCCGGCACTTCGAGGCCGGCCGCGTCCGGCAGACCATGGTCGAACTGGACGAGGCGTTCCTCTTCGTGACCGCGGCCGGCGACGGTAGCTGCCTGGCCGTGCTGGCGGACGCGGACTCCGACGTCGGGCAGGTCGCGTACGAGATGGCTCTTCTGGTGAAGCGGGTAGGAGCACACCTGGGCACAGCGCCGCGGCAGGACAGCGGCACGGCGCTCAGCGGCTGACCGGTGAGCTGACAACGGGGTGACAGGGCGACATGACATCTGAATCGGACCGCTGGTACGACGCAGCGGCAGGCCCGGTGGTACGGCCCTACGCGATGACGCGGGGCCGTACCAGCCACGCCGCCGAGGCGAAGCTCGACCTGATCGCCTTGGTCGTGACCGAGACCGAGGCCGACGACGAAGCGGCCCTGGACGACCACACCCTGTCACCCGAGCACCTCGACATCATCGAGCGCTGCCGGCAGCAGGCCACCTCCGTCGCCGAACTCGCCGCCGACCTCGACCTCCCGGTCGGCGTGGTACGCGTGCTTGTCGGCGACCTGCTGGAGGCATCGCACGTGCACATCCACAAGCCGGTGCCGCCGGCCGAGCTGCCGGACGAGAGCATCCTCCGCGAAGTGATCAACGGGCTGCGCGCGCTGTAACCGAAGCCGCCCCGCGCGCTGTGCCGGGCGTTCCCTTCCCGTATGAGAGCGCTCTCGCCAACCCGGTACATGTATCCGTTCGGTGACGCCTCGTCATATGCGCAGGGTTCGCAGCGGCTTCGGCTTGTGAAGGCGGCCTCTTCGCCCAGGTCAATTCGAGTTCATCTCTTGCCCTACGGTCCGCAGACGGGCACATTGTCCGGGCAGCACGCGCTGAGAGCGCTCTCGCACCTTCTGACCCCCCACGGCAGAGAGAGGTCTCCATGCTCCCCACCCCCGCCAGACACGGCCCTGTACGGCGCCTGCTCATCGCCGCCGCCGGGCTGCTTCTGCTGCCCGCCACGGCTGCCGCGGTCGTGACCCTGCCCGCGCACGCCGCCGCGCCGCCCGACCCGCCGGGCTGGACGTCCGTCTTCAAGGACGACTTCAACGGTCCGGCGGGCAGCGGCGTGAACACCGCCGACTGGCAGTACACGACCGGCACCAGCTACCCGGGCGGTCCCGCCAACTTCGGTACCGGCGAGGTCGAGACGATGACGTCCAGCACGAGCAACGTCTCGCTCGACGGCACCGGCAACCTCCGGATCACCCCGCTGCGCGACGGCGCGGGCAACTGGACCTCGGGCCGCGTCGAGACCCGGCGCTCCGACTTCCAGCCGCCCGCCGGGGGCAAGCTGCGGGTCGAGTCCCGGCTGCAGATGCCCAACGTCACCGGAGCGGCGGCACGCGGCTACTGGCCCGCGTTCTGGATGCTGGGCGCCCCCTACCGCGGCAACTACTGGAACTGGCCCGGTATCGGCGAACTGGACATCATGGAGAACGTCCAGGGCATGAACAACGAGTGGGCCACGATGCACTGCGGCACCGCACCCGGCGGCCCCTGCAACGAGAACTCCGGCATCGGCGGCCAGCTCGCCTGCTCCGGCACCACCTGTCAGGCCGGCTTCCACACCTACGCGGTCGAGTGGGACCGTTCGGCCAGCCCCGAGCGGATGCGCTTCTACCTGGACGGCGTGAACTTCCACACCGTCAGCCAGACCCAGGTCGACGCCACCACCTGGACGAACGCCACCAACCACGGCTACTTCCTGATCCTCAACGTGGCCATGGGCGGCGCCTTCCCCGACGCGTTCGGCGGCGGACCCGACGCCGCCACCGTGCCGGGCCACCCGATGGTGGTCGACTACGTGGCGGTCTACCAGAGCGGTTCGGGCACGCCTCCGCCCACCACCACGCCCCCGCCGACCACCACCCCACCGCCCGGCAACCGCGACGCGTACAGCGCGATACAGGCGGAGTCGTTCAACAGCCAGTCCGGGGTGACCGTCGAGCCGTGCACCGACACCGGCGGCGGCCAGGACGTCGCCTCCATCGCCAACGGCGACTACGCGCTCTACGAGGGTGTCAACTTCGGTTCCGCAGCGGCCACCCAGTTCTACGGGCGGGTCGCCAGCGGAGCGGCCGGCGGTGTCAGCGGGCTGGTGGAAGTAAGGCTGGACAGCAGGACCAGCCCGCCGATCGGCAGCTTCGCGTTGGCCAACACCGGCGGCTGGCAGAGCTGGCAGACCGTCCCGGCCAACATCACCGGGGTCACCGGCACGCACAACGTCTACCTGACGTTCACCAGCGGCCAGCCGGCCAACTTCGTGAACGTCAACTGGTTCGACTTCGGCCACTGAGGCGACTCGGACCGCTGAGGTCGCTGAGGTCCGCTGAGGCTCGCGAGGTCCACTGAGCGGGCCGAGGCCAACCACCGGGGCCGACCGAGGCCGCCCGCGAGGCCGACTGAGGACCGCCGTGGCCCGCTTCGGGGGGGCCTCCGCGGCGACCAGGCCCGTCGGGGCCCGGATCGTCCCGGGGGGGGGGGGG
>NZ_DATDBG010000196.1:0-49350 GCF_036524955.1 Streptomyces sp. | reverse complement strand
TCCCACGTCTGGTCCGACCGGCCGTGACCACGCCGGTCGTGCGCGATCGCCCGATACCCGTGCGAGGCGACCAGGTGGGCCTGACTGTCCCAGGCATCGGCATTCAGCGGCCACCCGTGGGAGAACACCACCGGCCGTCCGCCACCCCACTCCTTGTAGAAGATCCGGGTACCGTCCTGCGTGGTGATGGCGGGCATGACCGTTTCCTTCCGTGCGGGTGCGCGTATGTTGCTTCGAGGCTCGCCGTCCCGGGCGGGACCGCGACGCAGGCTCGCGGTCCCGCCCGGCGTCATTCAGCCGCGCGGGCCTGGCAGCGCCGTTCAGCCTCCGCCCGCGCCCTGTGCCGAGGCATCGGTCAGCTCGCCGCACCCAGAAGTGCTCGCCGGTCTTCTCCGCGAGCCGGCCCGCCTCCTGTGCCTCGGCCAGGACCTGGTCCCACTCACCCGTCCAGATCCGGCCCCAGTTCCCCGGGCCCAGGGTGCGGGCGAGCAGCGCGAGCCGCCCCTGCGAACGGCAGGCGGTGGCGGCGACGCCCATGTACGAGGCCGCGGTCCGGGCCCGGGCCCGGTCCGCGGAGTGTTCGGGTGGCGGCCTCGCCGAGGAGTTCCAGGGTGGCCAGGGCGATGCCGAACAGGTCGGGACCGGCGCTCATCGCCGCGCGCATCGCCGCCACCCGGTCGCACCGGGCCACCGCGTCCGTGTCGAGCAGGAGCGCCATGTCACGCCCTCCCAGTCCTCCGCCTCCCCGCCTGCTACCGGCCAAGGCCACTCAGGCCGGGGTCGGTCGGCGGGTCCTTGCGGGCGGGGTCGGGTGGGACCGGTGCCCGCTACGGCAGGTTGCGGGACATCACGACGCGCTGGACCTGGTTGGTGCCCTCGTAGATCTGGGTGATCTTGGCGTCGCGCATCATCCGCTCGACCGGGTAGTCGCGGGTGTAGCCGTAGCCACCGAGGAGCTGGACCGCGTCGGTGGTGATCTCCATGGCGACGTCGGAGGCGTAGCACTTGGCGGCGGCGCCGAAGAAGGTCAGAGCTTCCTCCCTGCCGCCGACGTAGTTGCGCTCGGACCTGGCGGCGGCGGCGTAGGTGAGCTGGCGGGCGGCCTCCAGCTTCATCGCCATGTCCGCGAGCATGAACTGGATGCCCTGGAACTCCGCGATGGCCTTGCCGAACTGCTTGCGCTCCTTGACGTATCCCTTGGCGTAGTCCAGCGCGCCCTGGGCGATGCCGAGGGCCTGGGCGGCGATGGTGACCCGGGTGTGGTCGAGGGTCTTCATCGCGGTGGCGAAGCCGGTTCCCTCCGCGCCGATCATGCGCTCGGCGGGGATGCGGACGTTGTCGAAGTAGACCTCCCGGGTCGGGGAGCCCTTGATACCGAGCTTCTTCTCCGGGGCGCCGAAGGAGACGCCCGGGTCGTCCTTCTCCACCACGAACGCCGAGATGCCCTTGGAGCGGGCGTCGGGGTCGGTGACGGCCATCACCGTGTAGAACTCCGAGACGCCGGCGTTGGTGATCCACCGCTTGACACCGTTGAGTACGTAGGCGTCGCCGTCGCGCACCGCGCGGGTCCTCATGCCGGCCGCGTCCGAACCGGCCTCCGGCTCCGACAGGCAGTACGAGAACATGCCCTGCCCGCGGGCCAACGCGCGGAGGTACGTGGCTTTGAGCTCCTCCGAGCCGGAGAGCTGTACGGGCAGCGAGCCGAGCTTGTTGACGGCCGGGATGAGGGAGGAAGAGGCGCAGACCCGGGCGACCTCCTCGATGACGATGACGGTGGACAGCGCGTCGGCTCCGGAGCCGTCGTACGCCTCGGGGACGTGGACGGCGTGCAGGTCGTTGGCCTCCAGCGCCTCGCGCGCCTCCTCGGGGAAGCGGCCCTGCTCGTCGACCTCGGCCGCGTAGGGCGCGATCTTCGACTCGGCGAGGGAACGGACCGCGTCCCGGAGCATGTCGTGCTCCTCGGAGGTCCGGAAAAGGTCGAAGTCGGAGGATCCGGCCACTGTACTCACTCCCCGTATGCTAACTACTGTTAAGTAATCACGATCGTAGGGCTCATCGCGCCACGAGGCCTACTCGCTGGTACCACCCGGGGGACGTGACGTTGGTGACACCTTTCACGGGGGCGCTGTGCTGACACCCGCACGGTTGCGGGCGCTCACCGCGCGCGGGGCGTGTTCCCTCCCCGCCGCCCTGTCCACCGATGCCGCCGGTCATGAGCGAACCGCCACCCCTCGGTCCCAGGACGCATCGCGGATCGCCGACCCCGCCGTCATCCCCGCTCCGGTCCGCACTCTGGCGACTATGCTCTGCGCCATGCCCCTGAAGCTCACCGTCATCGGCACTGGTTACCTCGGCGCGACGCACGCTGCCGCCATGGCCGAGCTGGGATTCGAGGTACTGGGCCTCGACATCGAGCCGCGCAAGGTCGAGATGCTCTCGCGGGGCCGGGTCCCGATGTACGAACCCGGTCTTGAGGCGTTGCTCGCGCGCCACGTGGCCGGGATGGCGGGCGCCAGCGGCCGGCTGCGCTTCACCACCTCCTGGGAGGAGGTGGCCGACTTCGGCGATGTGCACTTCGTGTGCGTCAATACCCCGCAGAAGCGCGGGGAGTACGCCTGCGACATGAGCTATGTGGAGAGCGCGTTCACGCTGCTCGCCCCGCACCTGCGGCGGCCGACGCTGGTGGTCGGCAAGTCGACCGTGCCGGTGGGCAGCGCGGCGCGGCTGGCGACACTGCTGCGGGAGCTGGCCCCGGCCGGCGCGGACGCCGAACTGGCCTGGAACCCGGAGTTCCTGCGGGAGGGCTTCGCGGTGCAGGACACCCTGCACCCGGACCGGATCGTGGTCGGCGTAACCGGTGAGCACGCGGAATCACTGCTGCGGGAGGTTTACGCCACGCCCGTCGCAGCAGGCACGCCGTTCGTCGTGACCGACTATCCGACCGCCGAACTCGTCAAGACAGCCGCGAACGCCTTCCTCGCCACGAAGATCTCCTTCATCAACGCCATGGCCGAGGTCAGCGAGGCGGCGGGCGGCGACGTCGCCAAACTCGCGGAGGCGATCGGCTACGACGACCGGATCGGTCACAAGTTCCTGCGTGCCGGGGTCGGCTTCGGCGGCGGCTGCCTGCCCAAGGACATCCGCGCGTTCATGGCTCGGGCCGGTGAGCTGGGCGCCGACCAGGCGCTGACCTTCCTGCGCGAGGTCGATTCGGTCAACATGCGGTGCCGCACCAACATGGTGGAGATGGCCCGCGACGCGGTCGGCGGCGGCTTCCTCGGACAGCGCATCGCGGTGCTCGGCGCCACGTTCAAGCCGGACTCCGACGACGTACGGGACTCCCCCGCGCTGAATGTCGCGGGCCAGATCCAGCTGCAGGGCGGCCAGGTCACCGTCTACGACCCCAAGGGCATGGACAACGCGCGCCGTCTCTTCCCCACCCTCGGCTACGCGGACACCGCCCTGGACGCCGTACGCGGTGCCGACGCCGTACTCCACCTCACCGAGTGGCGCGAGTTCCGCGAACTGGACCCGGCGGCACTGGCCGAGGTGGCGCGCCGTCGCAGCATCCTGGACGGCCGCAACGCCCTGGACCCGGCGCTGTGGCGCAAGGAGGGGTGGACGTACCGCGCGATGGGACGGCCCTCGGCGTGAAGCTCCCGTCCCCGTCGGGTCACCCCGCGTTCCTGCTTCTCCGGTAGGTCCGCGTCCTCGCCCGGCCGCCGCACAGCGCCATAGTGCACCAGGGGCCACGCCGGCCGGGGCCGCGGCCGTGGGAGACCCCGCGGCGGGTGTCGTGTCGCAGGCGCAGTCTTCGGGCGCGGCCAGGTGCCGTCGGCCACGGCCCCCAGCACCGGCATCATGGGGAAACCAGCCCGGCCGCCTGCCCGAGGCGGCCTGACCGCTCGCTCGCGCCCCTCGGGTCTACCCGTCCGGTTCGGTGACGGGCCCGTCCAGTGCGGCGATCGTCGCCACCGAGGGGCCGCGGCGGGCGCGGATCGAGACGGCGGCCGATTCCGCGTCGCGCAGCGCCCGGACCGCGTTGCTCCAGGTGAGTTTGGCGAGGTCGGGGGCGGACCAGCCGCGGTGGAGGAGTTCGGCGACGAGGTTGGGGTACCCGGAGACGTCGGTGAGGCCGTCCGGGGTGAAGGCGGTGCCGTCGAAGTCGCCGCCGATGCCTATGTGGTCGATGCCGGCCACGGCGCGCATGTGGTCGAGGTGGTCGGCGACAGTGGAGACCGTGGCGCGGGGGCGGGGGTGGGCGGCTTCGAAGGCGCGCTGGACGGTCATGCCGGCCGGGGTGGTGTCGAGCGGGTGGAGACCGTGGGCGCGCATGTTGGCGTCGGCTTCCAGGGTCCACTCGATGGCGGCCGGCAGGATGAACTTGGGCACGAAGGTGGCCATCGCGACACCGCCGTTGGCGGGCAGCGCGGCGAGCACGTCGTCGGGGATGTTGCGCACGTGGTCGCAGACGGCGCGCGCCGAGGAGTGGGAGAACAGCACGGGGGCCTCGGTGACGGCCAGCGCGGCGCGCATCGTGTCCGGCGAGACGTGTGAGAGATCGACCAGCATGCCCAGCCGGTTCATCTCGCGGACGACCTCCTCGCCGAAGGTGGTGAGGCCGTCCGCGGCGGGCTTGTCGGTCGCCGAGTCCGCCCACGGGGTGTTGTCGTTGTGGGTGAGCGTCATGTACCGCACCCCCAGGTCGTACAGGCTCCGCAGTGCGGCCAGCGAGCAGTCGATGGAATGCCCGCCCTCCGCACCCATCAGCGAGGCGATACGGCCCTGTTCGCGGGCCGCTTCCATGTCGTCAGCGGTGACGGCGAGCGCCAGGTCGGCGGGGTAACGCTCGGTCATCCGGCGGACGACGTCGACCTGTTCGAGAGTCGCGGTGACGGCCGCACCCCCGGCCAGCTCGGTGGACACGTACACCGACCAGAACTGCGCACCGACGCCGCCGGCCCGCAGCCGCGGGATGTCGGTGTGTGTGCGGGCGCTCTGGTCCGCCGTGATGTCCAACCGGTCGAGGTCGTACGAGACCTGCTTGCGCAGCGCCCACGGCAGATCGTTGTGCCCGTCCACGACCGGGTGGGCGGCGAGCAGGTCGCGGGCACGGTTCAGAAGGTCCATGCCGAACACTCTATTGAGACCCGCCCACCCCGCGACCCGGCCCTGTGGACAACTCGATCCGGACCACCGTCAGAGGTCAGGCCTGTGGATAACTCCGCGGCGGCATCGCAGCCGGGTGCTACTTTCCGAATCCGAAGCCCGTGGTCCCTGCCACCTTCGACCGCAGCCGCTTCCCCTTCTCCGTGGCCTGCTCGTTGAGCGACTGCTGGAACTCCCGCATGCGCGCCCGAAGTTCGGTGTCGTACGCGGCCAGCATCCGTACGGCCAGCAGTCCGGCGTTGCGCGCGCCCGCCACCGAGACGGTCGCCACCGGTACCCCGGCCGGCATCTGCACAATCGAAAGGAGTGAATCCATGCCATCCAGATACTTCAGCGGCACCGGCACCCCGATGACCGGCAACGGCGTGACGGAGGCCAGCATCCCGGGCAGATGGGCGGCGCCGCCCGCGCCGGCGATCAGCACCTTCAGCCCGCGCCCGTCCGCCTCCTCCCCGTACGCAATCATTTCGCGCGGCATGCGGTGCGCGGAGACGACATCGACCTCGTACGGGACGGAGAACTCGTCGAGCGCGGCAGCCGCGGCCTCCATGACCGGCCAGTCGGAGTCGGAGCCCATGACGATGCCGACCAGGGGAGCCGCGGAGGTCGGCGGTGTGTCACTCATCGATCGTTCCTCGCAGGTAGTCGGCCGCGTGTCGGGCGCGCTCGCGTACGGCGGGCAGGTCGTCGCCGTAGGTGGTGACGTGGCCGACCTTACGGCCCGGCTTGACGTCCTTGCCGTACATGTGGATCTTCAGGCCCGGATCGCGGGCCATGCAGTGCAGGTAGGCCGGGTACATGTCGGGGTACTCACCGCCGAGCACGTTGGCCATCACGGTCCAGCGGGCGCGCGGGCGCGGGTCGCCGAGCGGAAGGTCGAGGACGGCCCGCAGGTGGTTGGCGAACTGGGAGGTGACAGCGCCGTCCATGGTCCAGTGGCCGCTGTTGTGGGGCCGCATCGCCAGTTCGTTGACGAGGACCCCGGGGGTGCCGTCCGCCTGGCGGATCTCGAACAGTTCGACCGCGAGGTGGCCGACGACACCGAGCTCGCGGGCGATGGTCAGGGCGAGTGCCTGCGCCTGCGCGGACAACGCGTCCGGCAGCCCGGGCGCGGGCGCGATCACGGTGTCGCAGACACCGTCCACCTGCACGGACTCCACCACGGGGTACGCCACGGCCTGCCCGTGCGGCGAGCGCACGACGTTCGCGGCGAGTTCCCGCACGAAGTCCACCTTCTCCTCGGCGAGCACCGGCACCCCGGCCAGGAAGGGCTCGGCCGCGTCCGCCTCGGAGCGGACGATCCACACGCCCTTGCCGTCGTAGCCGCCGCGTACGGTCTTCAGCACCACCGGGAAGCCTTCCCCGGAACCTCGCCGAGGAGGCGTCCCCGACTCGGCGGCGAACCGCGCCACGTCGGCCGGGTCGGAGACGAGGCGGTTGCGCGGACACGGCACCCCGATCTCCGCGAGCCTGGCCCGCATCACGCCCTTGTCCTGGGCGTGCACCAGGGCGTCGGGACCCGGCCGGACCGCGATCCCGTCCGCCTCCAGGGCGCGCAGGTGCCCGGTCGGCACGTGCTCATGGTCGAAGGTGATCACGTCACACCCCGCGGCGAAGGCGCGGAGCGTCTCCAGATCCCGGTAGTCACCCACGGTGACGTCGGTCACGACCTGGGCGGCGGAGTCCTGCGGGGTGTCGCTGAGGACCTTGAACCTGATGCCGAGCGGAATGCCCGCTTCATGGGTCATACGGGCGAGCTGGCCGCCGCCGACCATGCCGACTACGGGGAATGTCACGTTTTTTCCTGCCGGAGGGACGCGAGTGGTGCGCGGGGGCTGGCCCCCGGGGATGGGCTGTACCAGGGTATCCGGCGCCGGGCCAGCCCTACGACCACACGAATGGCGGCTACCGACACCGGGTCTTCCTACCACCCGGCTAGCATGAGAGCGGATACACCCGCATCACCCCTGGTGCCTCGTGCCGCGCTTCCGGCACCCCTACCCCGCCAGGCACCCGACCCCCTACAGACAGGGCCGAGCGATCACCATGAGCGGACCGCGCACACTGCGTCCCCGGTTGGCCTTGATGTACCGGGAGATCGCCAAGTTCGGTGCGGTCGGCGGCGCGGGCGTGGTGGTGAACATCGGCGTCTTCAACCTGCTGCGGAACAGCACCGACCTCCAGACCGTACGGGCCAGCATCGTGGCCACGCTGGTGTCGATCGCCTTCAACTACCTGGGATTCCGGTACTTCACCTACCGCGACCGCGACAAGGCCGGGCGCGCCAGGGAACTGAGCCTCTTCCTGCTGTTCAGCGCCATCGGCCTGGTGATCGAGAACGGTGTGCTGTACGCGGCCACGTACGGCTTCGGCTGGGACAGCCCGTTGCAGAGCAACTTCTTCAAGTTCACCGGTATCGCGGTGGCGACCCTGTTCCGCTTCTGGTCGTACCGCACCTGGGTGTTCCGGGCGCTGCCGGGTCGGGAGGCCGTGGAGCAGGCGGAGTCCTTCCTCACCGGCGCGACCAGAGCGGATACCAAGGCGGGCACGAGCGCCGGGTCCGACCAGAAGAAGCGGAAGAACGCGGGCGCGAACCGACGCTGAGCCCTGCCGCCGAGGCTGCGCCCGGGGTCGGCCGGAGCCGGACGGCCGGCTCAGCCTATGGTCTTTTCGCGCTGAGGCCGAGGCATGATCTCCCGGGCCAGGAAGAGCGCGAACACCGGTGGCAGCTGCTGGAGCAGTTCGAGCCGCCCCCCGTCCGCCTCGGCCAGGTCCCGGGCGAGCGCGAGGCCGAGCCCGGTGGAGTTACGGCCGCTGACCGTACGTTCGAAAACCCGCGCGCCCAGGTCCGGCGGCACCCCGGGGCCCTCGTCCGTCACCTCCACCACCGCCTGGTTCCCGGTCACCCGGGTGTGCAGGGTGACGGTACCCGCGCCGTGCATCAGCGAGTTCTCGATCAGCGTGGCGAGCACCTGCGCCACCGCGCCCGGCGTGCCGACCGCCCGCAGCGACCGTGTTCCGGACCGCACCATGACCCGGCCCTCGTTCTGGTACGCCGGCCGCCACTCCTCCACCTGCTGCTTGATCACCTCGTCGAGGTCGAAGTCGACGGCCGACCCGGTCCGCGGGTCGCGCGCGTTGGTGAGCAGTCGCTGTACGACGTCGGTGAGGCGTTCCACCTGGCCGAGCGCGATGGTGGCCTCCTCCTTGACCGCCTCGTGGTCGTCGGCGGTGGCGACGATTTCTTCGAGCCGCATCGACAGGGCGGTCAGCGGGGTGCGCAGCTGGTGGGAGGCGTCGGCGGCGAGCCGCCGCTCGGCGGTGAGCATCCGGCCGATCCGCTCGGCGCTGGCGTCCAGCACGTCGGCGATCCGGTCCAGCTCCGGAACACCGTAGCGGCGGTGCCGGGGGCGCGGGTCGCCGGAGCCGAGGCGTTCCGCGGTCGAGGCGAGGTCGCTGAGCGGGCTGGCCAGCCGCCGGGCCTGCCGTACCGCCAGGGCGACCGCGGCCAGCACCGCGAGCAGCGCCACGACGAAGATCACCAGCAGGGTGCGGCCGATCTCCTGACTGACCGTGGACCGCGACTCCTGCACGGTGACCGTCTCGCCGTAGTCTCCCCGCTGCGTGGAGGAGATGACCTTCCCGGCCGGCCGGTCGCCGAGCCGCACCTCCGTGCGGCCGGGGACCCGTACCACCGCGTAGCGATTGGCCGCGATCTGCCGGTCCAGGCCCTTGGCGTCAACCGACTCCCCGGCCAGGATGCGGTTCTCCACGATGCCGACCAGCCGTACCGCCTCGGACTGGACGCCGTCCTTGGCGCTGGCCTCGATGGTCCGGGTCTCCACGATCACCAGGGAGAGGCCGAAGACCGCGATCACGACGAGCACGACGGCCAGCGTGGAGGAGATCAGGCGGCGGCGCATGGGAAGAGCGGGTCAGTTCTTCTCGAACCGGAAGCCGACACCGCGGACGGTCGAGATGAAGCGGGGGTTGCCGGCGTCGTCGCCGAGTTTCTTGCGCAGCCAGGAGATGTGCATGTCGAGCGTCTTGGTCGACGACCACCAGGTGGTGTCCCACACCTCGCGCATCAACTGCTCCCGGGTGACCACCCGTCCCGCATCCCGTACCAGGACCCGCAGCAGGTCGAACTCCTTCGCGGTGAGCTGGAGTTCGTCCTCGCCCATCCAGGCGCGGTGCGACTCGACGTCGATCCGGACACCGTGGGTGGTGGGCTGGGCCGACTCGGTGGTGCCGCGGCGCAGCAGGGCGCGGACCCGCGCGAGAAGTTCGGCGAGCCGGAACGGCTTGGTGACGTAGTCGTCAGCGCCGGCGTCGAGGCCGACCACGGTGTCCACCTCGTCGGCGCGGGCGGTCAGCACCAGCACCGGAAAGGTGTGGCCCTCGGTGCGGATCCGGCGGCAGACGTCGAGGCCGTCCATGCCGGGCAGGCCCAGGTCGAGCACCACCAGGTCGACGGCGCCCAGCAGCGCCGTCTCCAGCGCGCTGGGTCCGTCCTCGCGCACCTCGACCTCGTAGCCCTCCCGGCGCAGTGCGCGCGCCAGTGGTTCCGAGATGGATGCGTCGTCCTCGGCGAGAAGTACGCGGGTCATGGGCTGATGGTAGTCCGCACGGCCCAGCGGCGATGGAGAGGTGCGCGGAGGTCCGTGCACCGGGTGGGAACGGGTGCCGGGCGCGGGGCGGCACCCGGAAGGGAGCGCTTCGCCGCGCGCCTTCGACGGGCGGCACTAGGACGGCGCAGCCAGCTCCGCCCACACGGTCTTGCCGGGGCGGTCGCCGTGCCGGACCACTCCCCAGTCCAGGCACAGGCGCTGCACGATGAACATGCCGTGGCCACCGGGGCGCCCCGAGCGGTGCGGGGTGCGGGGGGCCGGGTCGCCGGGGCCGCCGTCGACGACTTCCATGCGCAGCGCCTTGTGGCTGCGGCACAGCCGCAGTTCCTGGGGGCCGCCCGCGTGCAGGCAGGCGTTGGTGACCAGCTCGGAGACGACCAGCAGCACGTCCTCGGCCGCCGCCCGGCGGTCCGCGGTGGACGCCGGCAGCCAGCCCCAGTCCCGCAGTGCCTGCCGGGTGAAGTCCCTGGCCCGCGGCACGATGCCGCTCTCTCCGGACAGCGCCAGGCGCCGCACCGCCTCCGGCGTGTGGATATTCACGTCGGACTCGCCCGGGTCGCCGGCGTCCGGAGCGTGGCCGTCGGCGGCGTAGGGCCGGGTACTGCTCATCGTGGCCTCACCTCACGGATGTCCGACAGCGGTCCGACAGTCTTCTGCCCGGTCGATCTCCGGGAACACGCCCGGATCACCACGAAAGCTCGCGGAGTCCGGATCGCACGGATCACTCGCACTGGCCCCCCGTACGAACGTCGTCTACTCCTGAAGCGCCTGGTCCAGCGTGTCGTGCACGGTGAAGACGGTTTCCGCCCCGGTGATCTCGAAGACCCGGGCCACGATCGGCCGCAGTGCCGCCAGGTGCACCCGCCCGCCCAGCGCCTCGACCCGCAGCCGGGCGCCGAGCAGCACGTTCAATCCGGTGGAGTCGCAGAACTCCAGCTTCGAGCAGTCGATCACCAGCCGGGTGGTCCCGGCGTCCACGGCCTCGGCCAGCGGGTCCGCCAGCAGGTCAGCCGTGTGGTGGTCCAGCTCTCCGGAGGGCGTGAACACGGCGGAGTCGCCGTGCCGGCCGACCGTGACCTGCAGCCTGCCCAGGCCGGCGGTCCCCAGCACTTCGCCTTCCATGTGCCTCCTTAGGCATCCCTGTGACGCGTTCCTGACCATACGCGTTTCACCGGGGGGGACGGTAGTCGCACCTGTCACACACCAACGTGCCGCCTCCGAACTTGCGAGGCCGGCCGGAAACGGGGTAGGGGTGGAGATACGGCATAGGCACAGCCACCCGCCGCTAGAGAGGGATGAGCACATGGCACCCCGGCTCGGCCTGGAACATGAGCAGGAACAGCTAGAGGGTCTTGAGGGGCTCCCCGAAATCCCCCCGTACGAGGAGATCGGCGCCGTCGACGCGCGTGCCCTGTCCAAGACGCTGTTCGCCCGTCTGGGGACGCTGGAGGAAGGCACCGCTGAATACTCGTACGTCCGCAACACCCTGGTGGAGCTGAACCTCGCCCTGGTGAAGTTCGCGGCCTCCCGGTTCCGCACCCGCAGCGAACCGATGGAGGACATCATCCAGGTCGGCACCATCGGCCTGATCAAGGCCATCGACCGGTTCGAGCTCAGCCGCGAGGTGGAGTTCCCGACCTTCGCCATGCCCACCATCGTCGGAGAGATCAAGCGGTTCTTCCGCGACACCAGTTGGTCGGTACGGGTACCCAGGCGGCTGCAGGAGCTGCGGCTCGACCTCGCCAAGGCCGGTGACGAACTGGCCCAGAAACTGGACCGCGCACCCACGGTCCGCGAACTCGCCGACCGGCTCGACCTGCCGGAGCACGAGATCATCGAGGGCATGGCGGCGAGCAACGCGTACACCGCCAGCTCCCTCGACGCACAGCCCGCCGAGGACGACCCGGAAGGCGCACTCGCCGACCGGATCGGCTACGAGGACCACGACCTGGAAGGCGTGGAGTACGTCGAGTCGCTCAAGCCGCTGATCGCCGGGCTGCCGGCACGCGACCGCGAGATCCTCTCGCTGCGGTTCGTCGGGAATCTGACCCAGTCGGAGATCGGGGAAGAGCTCGGCATCTCGCAGATGCACGTGTCACGGCTGCTGAGCCGCACGCTGTCACGGCTGCGGCGGGGGCTGATGGTCGAGGAGTAGGTTCCCGGCGAGGAGGTTGCCCGCCTTCCACACCGCCGCCGTGAGGGGCACGCCGGGGCGGTAGGCGAGGTGGACGTGGCTCGGGGCGTCCAGCAGGAGCAGATCGGCGCGCGCGCCCGGCGTGACCGTACCGATGTCGGTACGGCGCAGGGCGCGCGCGCCGCCGTATGTGGCCGCGTGCACGGCCTCGTCGGGGGTCATGCCCATCTCGCGTACGGCGACGGCGACGCAGAACGGCATCGAGGTGGTGAAGGACGAGCCGGGGTTGCAGTCGGTGGACAGCGCCACGGCGGCGCCCGCGTCGATCAGCCGCCGGGCGTCGGGGTAGGCGGCTCGGGTGGAGAACTCCGCACCCGGCAGGAGGGTGGCGACCGTGTTCTCCGCGCCGGCCAGGGCCTCGACGTCCCGGTCGGTGAGGTGGGTGCAGTGGTCGGCGGAGGCCGCGCCCAGTTCGACGGCCAGCTGGACACCGGGACCGTGGGTGAGCTGGTTGGCGTGCACGCGCGGGATCAGGCCGCGGGCGGCGCCCGCGGTGAGGACCGCGCGGGCCTGGTCGCCGTCGAAGGCGCCCTGCTCGCAGAAGACGTCGATCCAGCGGGCGTACGGCGCGCAGGCGTCCAGCATCTCGCCGGTGACGAGGTCCACGTATCCGGCCGGGTCGCCGGCGTCGGCGAACTCGGGGGCGACGATGTGGGCGCCGAGGTAGGTGACCTCGTCGGTGTGCCGGGCGGCGATGCGCAGGGCGCGGGCCTCGTCGTGCGTGGTGAGGCCGTAACCGGACTTGGTCTCCAGGGTGGTGGTGCCCTGCCGCAGCGCCTCCGCCAGGTAACGGGCGACGTTGGCGGAGAGGTCGGCGTCGGAGGCGGCACGGGTGGCCGCGACGGTGGTACGGATACCGCCCGCAGAGTAGGGACGGCCGGACATCCGCGCGGCGAACTCGGCGGTGCGGTCACCGGCGAACAGCAGGTGGGAGTGGGAGTCCACGAACCCCGGCAGGAGGGCCCGGCCCCCGGCGTCGACCCGATTGTCAGTGGGGGGTGCTTTCCTGGAACCACCGACCCACGCGATGCGGTCGCCGTCGATGACGACGGCCGCGTCCTGGATCAGCCCGAGCGGATCACCGGAGGACAGGGAGGGGTTGTTGGTGACCAGGCTGCCGATGTTCGTGATGACCGTACTGGCCGTCATGGCCGTCTCTTTCCGGTTCCGGGGGTACGGGGTGGGCGCGGGACGCGGTGGGTTGGCGGAGCTCGCGGGTGACGGGGTCGGTGCGGGGTTCGCGGCCGGTCGTGCGGGGCTCGCGGGACACGGGGATCGGATGGGGCCCGCGGCTCACGGGGTCAGCCGCGGGCCGCTGCGATCGCCTTGGCCAGCGCGGTGGGCACATCCTCCACGAGTCGGTGGCGTCCGTCGCGTACGATCTGGCGGCCCGCGACCACGGTGTGCCGTACGTCCGCTGCGGTCGCCGCGAATACCGCGCTCTCCGCACCGAGCCGGGGCGGCGGTCCCGCGGTGCGTACGGAGTCCAGCGCGACCGTGGTGAAGTCGGCGAGCGCGCCCGCCTCCAGACGGCCCGCCTCCGGCCAGCCGAGGCAGGCGTGGCCGTCCTCGGTGGCGGCGCGCAGCAGTTGCGCCGCCGTCCAGTGGCCGCGGGTCCGGCTGCGCAGACGCTCGTTGAGCTCCATCGCCCGCGCCTCCTCGAACAGGTCGATGACGGCGTGGCTGTCACTGCCCAGGCTCAACGGGCAGCCCGCGCGGCGCAGTTGGGGTGCGGGGCCGATGCCGTCGGCGAGGTCCCGTTCGGTGGTGGGGCACATGCAGACCGTGCTGCCCGCGGCACCGAGCAGGGCGATGTCCTCGCCGGTGAGGTGGGTGGCGTGCACGGCGGTGGTGTGGGGGCCCCAGAAACCGGAGTCCGCGAGCAGCCGGGCCGGGGTGCGGTTGTGCACCGCCAGGCACGCCTCGTTCTCGGCCGGCTGCTCGGACAGGTGGATGTGCGTGGGCACCTCGCGGGTCCACTCGGCGAAGGTCCGGTAGCCGTCGCGGTCGGAGAACGCCCGCACCGAGTGCAGCGCGGCGCCGATCCTGGCGTGCTCGCCGCCCTTGAGCTGCGACCAGCGCGCGTACCACCGGTCGGGCCGCCCGTCGCCGAAGCGCGCCTGCGCGCCCTCCAGCGGCCGGTAGCCGCCCCGGGCCAGCCCGCCGTGCAGATACACCGTGTCCAGCAGCGTGATCCGGATGCCGGCCTCGGCCGCGGCGGCGATCAGCGCCTCGCCCATGGCGTTGGGGTTGTCGTACGGGCTGCCGTCCAACTGGTGGTGCAGGTAGTGGAACTCGCCGACGCAGGTGATGCCGGCCAGCGCCATCTCGGCGTACACGGCCCGGGCCAGCTCGAAGTACGAATCGGGGGTGAGGCGGAACACGACGGAGTACATGATCTCGCGCCAGGTCCAGAACGTCCCGCTCCCGACCTGCACGGTCCCGCGCAGCGCCCGGTGGAAGGCGTGGCTGTGCGCGTTGGCCAGGCCCGGCAGGGTCAGGCCGCGCAACGCGGTCGCGTCCGGGGGCGCGGTGTCCACGCCGGTGCGGACGCCGGTGATACGGCCGTCGGTCACCGTCAGGACGACGCCCGGTTCGACATGGGTGCCGAGCCAGGCGTGCTCCAGCCAGTACGTCACCTGCACGCGAGACCTTCCAGTACATCGGCGAGTGCGGTCACCCCGGCGAGGCAGTCGTCCTCGGCCGCCGATTCCGCCGGGGAGTGCGAGACGCCGGTGGGGTTGCGTACGAACAGCATGGCGGTCGGCACGGCCGCGGCCAGGATTCCCGCGTCGTGTCCCGCGCCGGTGGCCAGTACGGGGACGGGCGCGTCCGCGGTGACCAGGGCGGCGATCCGGTCGCGCAGCTCGTGCGCGAACTCCACCACCGGGGTGAACGACTCGCGTGCCACGCTCACCTCGACGCCGTCGCGGACTCCGCGTTCACGTGCGGCCTGCTCGATCGCGTCCACCAGCGCCGTGAGTGTGTCCTCGTCCGGGGCGCGCGAGTCGAGCCAGCCCCGTACCAGGGAGGCGATCGCGTTGACAGCGCCGGGCTCCACCGCGACCTTGCCGAAGGTGGCCAGCGCCCCGGCCAGCCGCGCCTTCTTCCGCGCGGCCAGTACGGTGTTGGCGTAGGTCAGCATCGGGTCGCGCCGGTCCTCCAGACCGGTGGTGCCCGCGTGGTTGGCCTCGCCCCGGAAGTCGAAGCGCCATCTGCCGTGCGGCCAGATGGCGGAGGCCACGCCGACGGGGTGCCCCAGGAGGTCCAGTGCCCGGCCCTGTTCGACGTGCAGTTCGACGAACGCGCCGATCCGCGACAGCCGCTCGGTGTCCGCCCCGATCCGCTCCGGGTCGTGCCCCGCCGCCTCCATCGCCCGGGCGAGGGTCACCCCGTCGCCGTCGCGCAGCTCCCGCGCCCGCCCGGGGTCGAGCTGGCCCGCCGTCAACCGGGAACCCACGCAGGCCAGGCCGAAGCGGGCGCCCTCCTCGTCGCCGAAGTTCGCCACCGCCAGCGGCTTACCGGGGACGGCGCCCCGGCGCCGCAGCTCGTCCAGCGCGGCGAACGACGACACGACCCCCAGCGGCCCGTCGAAAGCCCCGCCGTCGGGCACGGAGTCCAGATGCGACCCCGTGACCACGGCGCCTCCCGCCTCGGGATCCCCGAGCCAGGCCCACTGGTTGCCGTTTCGGTCCACCTCGTACGCCAGCTCCCGGGCCTCCGCCTGCGCCCGGAACCACGCACGGCACTCCGCATCGGCACCGGTCCACGCGTATCTGCGGTAGCCGCCGGTTTCGCGGTACCGTCCGATCGCTGCCAGGTCCCGCCACATCTCGTGGAACCCGGCGGTCGCCAGGGGCCCCTCCGCCGGACCGCGGTCGCCGTTCGCCGGACGGGCTGTTCTCGAGGTCGCCTCACTCATGCGGCGCGCCCTCGCGCATGGGAACCCGCACCCCGCGGTCCACTGCGACCTCTTCCGCCCGGTCATACCCCGCGTCGACATGCCGGATGACGCCCATCCCGGGGTCGTTCGTCAGGACCCGCCGAATCTTCTCGGCGGCCAGCGCCGTACCGTCGGCGACCGTGACCTGCCCGGCGTGGAGGGAACGGCCGATGCCGACCCCGCCCCCGTGGTGGACGGAGACCCATGACGCGCCCGAGGCGACGTTCACCATCGCGTTGAGCAGCGGCCAGTCGGCGATCGCGTCGGAACCGTCGAGCATGGCCTCGGTCTCGCGGTAGGGGGAGGCGACCGAACCGCAGTCGAGGTGGTCACGGCCGATGACGACCGGCGCCTTGAGCGTGCCGTCGGCGACCATCTCGTTGAAGCGCTCGCCCGCGCGGTCGCGTTCACCGTAGCCGAGCCAGCAGATGCGGGCGGGAAGGCCCTGGAAGCGGACGCGTTCGCCGGCCAGGCGGATCCACCGGGCGAGGGTCTCGTTCTCCGGGAAGAGGTCGAGGACGGCGCGGTCGGTCGCGGCGATGTCCGCGGGGTCGCCGGACAGCGCGGCCCAGCGGAAGGGACCCTTGCCCTCGCAGAACAGCGGGCGGATGTAGGCGGGCACGAACCCGGGGAACGCGAACGCCCGGTCGTAGCCGGCGAGCTGTGCCTCGCCGCGGATGGAGTTGCCGTAGTCGAAGACCTCGGCGCCCGCGTCCTGGAAACCGACCATCGCCTCGACGTGGCGGGCCATGGACTCCCGGGCACGCTGGGTGAACTCGGCGGGCTTCTCGGCCGCGTAGGTGGCCATGTCCGCGAGCTCGACGCCGATCGGGAGGTAGGCGAGCGGGTCGTGCGCGGAGGTCTGGTCGGTGACGATGTCGATGGGGGCGCCCATGGCGAGCAGGCGCGGGACGAGGTCGGCGGCGTTGCCGAGGACGCCGACGGACAGCGGGCGGCGGGCCTCGCGGGCCTCGCCGGCCAGCCGCAGGGCGTGGTCGAGGGAGTCGGCCCGGACGTCGAGGTAGCGGTGTTCGATGCGCCGCTCGATGGCCCGCGGGTCGCAGTCGACGCACAGCACCACGCCGCCGTTCATGGTGACGGCGAGCGGCTGGGCGCCGCCCATGCCGCCGAGCCCGGCGGTGAGGGTGACGGTGCCGGCCAGCGACCCGCCGAACCGCTTCTCGGCGACCGCGGCGAAGGTCTCGTACGTGCCCTGCAGGATGCCCTGGGTGCCGATGTAGATCCACGAGCCGGCGGTCATCTGCCCGTACATCGTCAGGCCGAGCGCTTCGAGGCGGCGGAACTCCTCCCAAGTGGCCCAGTCGCCGACCAGGTTGGAGTTGGCGATCAGTACGCGGGGCGCCCATTCGTGGGTGCGCATCACGCCGACCGGGCGGCCGGACTGGACGAGCATCGTCTCGTCCTGTTCGAGGCCGCGCAGGGTGCGGACCATCGCGTCGAAGGAGTTCCAGTCGCGGGCGGCCTTGCCGGTGCCGCCGTAGACAACGAGTTTGTCCGGGTGTTCGGCCACCTCGGGGTCGAGGTTGTTCTGCAGCATCCGCAGCGCGGCTTCCTGCTGCCATCCCCGGGTGCTCAGTTCCGTGCCGCGCGGCGCGCGCACGGGCCTCGGTCCCGTCATCGGTCCGGCCTCCTCGCAGTGGTGGTTTTCATTCACATCCTGACTGGCTGAATAGTCCTAGTCAACAACGTCGGCCTGACGGGCGTGCGCGAGGGGACGCGAGAAGGGCCGGCAGGGGGCCGGGTGGCGGCGCCCGGGCGGGAAGAGGCCGGGTAGCGGCCCTCGGGGCCGAGGTGGTGGGATGGCCGTCATGACGGACGAGCCAGGGATACGGCGGGGACACGCGCTGCGTGCGGCGGTGGAGCAGGGACTGGTCGGCGAGGAGGAACCCGTCCTCGGGCTACTGGACATCACGGGCATCACGCACGCGGCGACAGCGCTGCACGCCGCCTTCGCCACACCGGGCGTGGCGATCACCCACACCTTCGCCGTGAAGGCCGCATCCCTCGTACCGGTCCTGGCCCTGCTCGGCGAGTGCGGCCTGGGCGCGGAGGTCGCCAGCCCGGGCGAACTCGCCCTCGCCCGCGCCGCCGGCATCCCCGCCGACCGCACCGTGCTGGACTCCCCCGCCAAGACCGTCGCCGAGCTGCGCGAAGCACTCACCCTCGGCATCGCCGTCAACGCGGACAACCCGAGCGAACTCGCCCGCATCGACGAAATCCGCCTCGAAGCCCCCACGGCCCCCGCTGCCGCACCCGTCGGGCTGCGGGTCAACCCGCAGGTCGGCGCCGGCAGCATCGGCGCGATGAGCACAGCCACCGCCACCTCGAAGTTCGGAGTGGCGCTGCGCGACCCGGGCGCCGAGGAGTGGGTGCTGCGCGCGTACGCCGAACGCCCCTGGCTCAGCCGCCTGCACACCCACACCGGCTCGCAGGGCGTGCCCCTCGGCCTGATGGTCGCCGGCGTACGCGCCGCGTACGAGCTGGCCGAGCGGATCAACGCCGCCGCCGGACGGCAGCAGATCACGGTCCTCGACATCGGCGGCGGCCTGCCGGTCAACTTCGGCTCCGACGAGGTCACCCCGGCCTTCGCCGACTACGCCGACCTGCTGCGCGCCGAGATCCCCGGGCTCTTCGACGGCCGCTACGGCCTGGTCACCGAGTTCGGCCGCTCCCTGCTCGCCAAGAACGGCACCGTGCTGGCCCGCGTCGAGTACGCCAAGTCGGCTGGCGGCCGGCCCATCGCCGTCACCCACGCGGGCGCCCAGGTCGCCACCCGGACCGTCTTCGTACCCGACGCCTGGCCGATCCGGGTCCTGGCCCTGGACGCCAAGGGCCGTCAGAAGGACGGCGAACCGGTGGTCCAGCACGTCGCCGGCCCCTGCTGCTTCGCCGGCGACCTGGTCGCCCGGGGCCGCGCCCTCCCGTTGCTGGGCGCCGGCGATCACGTCGCCCTGCTCGACACCGGCGCCTATTACTTCTCCAACCACTTCGCCTACAACTCCCTCCCCCGCCCGGCGGTCTACGGCTACACGGCCCGCCCCGACGGCACCGTCGCCTTCGCCCCGGTCAGGGCCGCCCAGACCCAGGCGGAACTGATCGCGGAGAGCGGCGGCGGCCTGCCGCCCCTGCGCCGCGGCTGACCGGCCCTTCACCGACCAGGACTGCGGCTGCGCCCTCCTGCCAGTGCCGCGTCAGCCGCGTCGGTCGCGTTGCCAGGGTCGCCCCGTCGCGACACCCGGCACGGCAGACGTGACGGCCGTCCCGGGCGCCGCGGCGACCACGCCCAGCCACCACGGCCAGTACGCCGCCACCCGCACCGTCACCGCAACCCGCGTCAATGTGCAGGCCCCGCGCACCACGTCGCGCTCCCTCCTCACCTCGTCGTCGCACGACATCGCCTGACAGGTGCTCGGGAGGTGCGTGGCGAATCTCAGATTCTGGTCAAGACGTCCACCTGTGAACCGACCGGGGGCTGCCTCTTCCCCTCCTTTCTCCCCTCAGTCCAGGAACAGCCCCCGCGCCGCCGCGTGCGCGTCGAACTCCTCCAGGCGGGCCTGTGCGTCCGGCAGGGCGTCGCACATCGATTCCAGCAGGACCCGGCCGAGCAGCATCGGCGCGCACGCGGTGTCGAAGGCCAGGCCGGTGCCGACGGCGGCCGGCAGCAGGAGATCGCTGTGGGCGGCCACCGGGGCGAAGGCGCTCTCGGCGACCGTGACGACGGTGAGCCCCGCCTGCCGGGCGTGGGCGAGAGCGTCGACCACCTCGCGGGGGTGCCGGGGGAGCGCGAAGCAGATCAGGGCGGTGGCGCCGGCCCGTACCGCGCCGTCCATCCGGTCGCCGAGCATCGTGCCGCCCTCGTCGAGGAGCCGTACGTCCGGGTGCACCTTCGCCGCGAAGTAGGCGAAGCCGCGGGCCTGGGCGCCGGCCGCCCGCAGGCCGAGTACCGGCAGCGGCCGGGAGGCGGCCAGCAGGGCTCCGGCCCGGCTGACCGGTCCGGTGTCGGCGAGCAGCGCGGCCAGATGCCGCAAATTCTCGATCTCGGCGTGCACGGCCTGCTGGTACTCGTTGTACGCGGTCTCGTCGCCCGTGACCGGGGGCGGCGCGACCTCGCGCAGGTACTTGCGCAGCGCCGGGTAGCCGTCGAAGCCGAGGGCGACGGCGAACCGGGTCACGGAGGGCTGGCTGACTCCGGCGAGCTCGGCGACCTCCACGCTGGACAGGAAGGGCGCGTCGGCGGACTTGCGGACCAGGCAGTGGGCGATCCGCCGCTGCGTGGGCGTCAGCCGCTGCGCCTCGAAGAGCTTCAGCAGCCGCGCCGCGGCGCCGCTCTCAGCGTCCGCCGTGCCGTTGTGCCCGCCGCCTTTCGCGCTGCCCATTCCCGACCCCGTCCACCGGCTCCTATTCACTGGCATACGACTCTGCATGACAATATGCAGCCCGGCAACCCGCCGGCGGTCCGTGGCAGCGCGGTGCCCTGCCGGGTCTCGTCCCCCGGCCGACGGCGCCGGACCGCCGGACCGTTCACCCGCCCCCGTCCGAGGTCGTTCGCGTCACTCATCACAGCCCCCCGTGGCTGTCCACCCGTCGATCACCGAGTCGATCACTCAGCGGTTCCACAGCGTAACCGAAGGGCCGGAGGGGTGGTCGGCGTCCGCCCGGCCGCCTGTGGACAACCCGTGAAGGCCCGCCTCACACCGGCGGCAGCAGCCGCTTCTGCGGCTTGCCCATCGCGTTGCGCGGCAGTTCGGACAGGAAGCGGACGCGGCGGGGCCGCTTGTGCACCGACAGCCGCGCCGCCACGAAGTCCGTGAGTTCCGCCGCGCTCACCCCGTCGGCGACCACGTAGGCGACGATCTCCTGCCCGAGGTCGGCGTGCGGCGCGCCCACGACGGCCGCCTCCCGTACCGCGGGGTGGGCGAGCAGCGCGTTCTCCACCTCGCCGGCACCGATCCGGTAGCCCCCGGACTTGATGAGGTCGGTGGACGCACGGCCGACGATCCGGTGGGTGCCGTCCGGGTCGATCGCCGCGATGTCGCCGGTACGGAACCAGCCGTCGTCGGTGTACGAGGCGGCGGTCGCCTCCGGCCGCCCGAGGTAGCCGTCGAAGAGGGTGGACCCCTGCACCTGCAGCTCGCCGATGCCGTCGGCGGGGTGCGCGATCCGGGTGCCGATACCGGGCAGCGCGCTGCCGACCGCGCCCGGCCGCCGCTCCCCCGAGGCCCGCGCGCTCACGGTGATCAGGGTCTCGGTCATGCCGTACCGCTCGACCGGTTCGTGCCCGGTCAGCGCCCGCAGCGAGTGGAAGACGGGGGCGGGCAGCGGCGCGCTGCCGGAGACCAGCAGCCGCGCGCCGGACAGCGCCCGTGCGGCGGCCTCGTCCCGTACCACCCGGTGCCACACCGTCGGCACCCCGAAGTAGAGGCTGCCGCCGGCCGCCGCGTACGCCTGTGGGGTCGGCCGCCCGGTGTGCACCAGGCGGCTTCCGGTGCGCAGCGCACCCAGGACGCCGAGCACCAGGCCGTGCACGTGGAACAGGGGCAGCCCGTGGACGAGGGTGTCGGCGGCCGTCCACTGCCAGGCGTCGGCCAGCGCGTCCAGGTCGGCGGCGATCGCGGCCCGCGAGAGCACCACGCCCTTGGGCGGCCCGGTCGTGCCGGAGGTGTAGAGCACCAGCGCGGCCTCCCCGGCGGGCGCCGCCGCGAAGTCCGCGCGTTCCCGGAAGTCCACCGGCAGCACCTCGGCGCCGGAGTCCCGCAGTACGTGTTCCCGCTCGTCGGGGCCCGCGTCCGGCGCGAGCGGCACGACCGGTACGCCCGCGAGCAGCCCGCCCACCACGGCGGCCACCGTCTCCAGGCTCGCCGTCGCCTCCACCGCGAACGCCTTGACCCCGGCGACCCGCCGCGCGACCGCGCCGGCCGCGCCGAGCAGCTCTTCGTACGAACACGTCCTGCCGTCCACGGTGATCGCGTCCGCCCGGTCCGTGCCCCCGTACAGGGCGGTGAGCACCGGTGCGTCGGGCATGACGGGCCTCCTGGGGAACGGTGGAACCCCCGGGGAAGTCGGGGGCTGCCCCCAGTGTGGCCCACCGCCCACGGCTGAGTTCATGGACACCCGTGACCCGGAACGCGGCAGGGAACTCTGCGCCGCCCTGCAGGCCCGCGAGGACCTCGGGGCGGACGCACGGGTCAGAACCGGGAGTACGGGTCGGAACCGGCCGAAACGTTCATGGACATGGCGGCCGGACACGTCGACGGCCATGGGCCGAGCAGGAGTCGGGACAAGGACGACCGGAGGCGGCCGGACCGTTGCGGGGACCGCGTCATCAGACAGCGCCTCACCACGTGCAACGCTTCACCACGTACAACCCGTCACCGCGGCGAAAAAGGTTAAGGGCGGGAACCGCCGCACCCCCGGGGTAGCACCCGGAGGGCGGGACGACGGCGGTTCCCGCCGGGACGCGGGCCGGGTCAGGGCCGGGCCGTACGCGTCCAGGGTCACCATGGATCCGGGAGCCGCTCCGGAAGCCTTGGCGCCACATTCAGTTGGGCCGCTCCGGCCGGTGCACCCGGCCGTTTCGACACCACCCAATGTGCCGGATGGTTGTTAAGCCCGTGCTGCGCGTACGTGTCGCGGGTGTACCAGTTCGGCGAACGCTGATCGGACCCCGCCCGGGCCTCCCGGCCTGACGCTCACGCCCCTCCGTGTCCGGCGAGGAAGGCCAGCAGATCCTGCCTGCTCACGACCCCGGTCGGCTTGCCCTCGACCAGCACGATCGCCGCGTCCGCGCTCTCCAGTACGGTCATCAGACCGCCGACCGGCTCCCCCGAGCCGACCTGCGGCAGCGGCGGGCACAGGTGCTTGTCCAGCGGGTCCTCCAGGGTGGCCCGTTTGGTGAACAGCGCGTGCAGCAGTTCGCGCTCGACCACCGAGCCGACGACCTCGGCGGCCATCACGTCGGGGTGCCCGGCGCCCGGTTTGACGACGGGCATCTGCGAGACGCCGTACTCCCGCAGGACCTCGATCGCCTGGCCGACCGTCTCGTCCGGGTGCATGTGGACCAGTTGCGGCATGCCGCCGTCCTTGTGCGCGAGCACGTCGGCGACCCGGGCCTCGCCGCTGCCCTCGTCGAGGAAGCCGTGCGAGCTCATCCACTCGTCGCTGAAGATCTTCGACAGGTAGCCGCGGCCGCTGTCGGGCAGCAGCACGACCAGCACGTCGTCCGGCCCGAGCCGCCGCGCGACCTCCAGCGCCGCGACGACCGCCATGCCGCAGGAGCCGCCGACCAGCAGCCCCTCCTCCCTGGCCAGGCGCCGGGTCATCCGGAAGGAGTCCTTGTCGGAGACGGCCACGATCTCGTCGGCGACGCCGCGGTCGTAGGCGGACGGCCAGAAGTCCTCGCCGACGCCCTCGACCAGATAGGGCCGCCCGGAGCCGCCGCTGTAGACCGAGCCCTCGGGGTCGGCGCCGATCACCTGGACCCGGCCGCCACTGGCCTCCTTCAGGTAGCGCCCGGTGCCGGAGATCGTGCCGCCGGTACCGACGCCCGCCACGAAGTGGGTGATCCGGCCGTCTGTCTGCTGCCACAGTTCGGGCCCGGTGGAGTGGTAGTGCGACAGCGCGTTGTTCGGGTTGCTGTACTGGTCGGGCTTCCAGGCGTTGGGCGTCTCGCGCACCAGCCGGTCGGACACGTTGTAGTACGAGTCGGGGTGCTCGGGGTCCACGGCGGTGGGGCAGACCACGACCTCGGCCCCGTACGCCCGCAGGACGTTGATCTTGTCCATCGAGACCTTGTCGGGGCAGACGAAGACGCAGTGGTAGCCCTTGCGCTGGGCGACCAGGGCCAGGCCCACACCGGTGTTGCCCGAGGTGGGCTCCACGATGGTGCCGCCCGGCTTGAGCTCGCCGCTGCGTTCCGCGGCCTCGATCATGCGCAGCGCGATGCGGTCCTTCACCGAACCGCCGGGGTTGAAGTACTCGACCTTGGCCAGGACGGTCGCCTGAATGCCCTCGGTCACGCTGTTGAGCTTCACCAGCGGGGTGTTGCCGACGAGGCTGATCATCGAGTCGTGAAACTGCACCGTAGTCTCCGGGTTCTCCGTGATGGTGCCGCCAGCCTAGAGGGTGTGAGGCCACACGAAACGTGGACGTTGTGGACAACATCTACGTTGACAGGAACCCCAGGTGGGCAACACGTTGATGTACCGGGCGAAAGCGCAGGAGGTGGCCGGCTCGATGTCCAGGGCGAGGGTGGCACGGCGGATCGCGACCGCGGCGGCGTACGGCGGCGGCGGGATCAGCCTGCTGGGCGGGGCTGCGATCGGGGTGCTGCTGACGGAGGTACGGCTGGCGAGGCGGGTGGTGGGCGGTTCGGGCGACGTGCCGCCCCGGGCGGACGGGCGGTACGGGTCGGCGTTCGCGTACCGGACCGGGGAGCCGCCGTTGCGGCTGGGCTTCCTCGGCGACTCCACTGCCGCGGGACAGGGCGTCCACCGCGCCCGGGAGACGCCGGGGGCGCTGCTCGCCTCGGGCCTGGCAGCGGTGGCCGAGCGCCCGGTGAAACTGGTGAACGTGGCGCAGCCCGGCGCCCAGTCCAGCGACCTGGCCCGCCAGGTCGCGCTGCTGCTCGACCCGTCGGTGCCGCCGCCGGACGTCGCCGTGATCATGATCGGCGCCAATGACGTGACCCGGCGGATGCCGCTGCCCACCTCGGTACGACTGCTGTCCGACGCGGTGCGGGAGCTGCGCGCGGCCGGCACGGAGGTGGTGGTGGGCACCTGCCCTGATCTGGGCTCGGTGGAGCCGGTCTACCAGCCGTTGCGCTGGCTGGCCCGCCGGGCGAGCCGCCAGCTCGCCGCCGCGCAGACCATCGCGGTGGTGGGCCTGGGCGGGCGTACGGTCTCGCTGGGTGACCTGCTGGGGCCGGAGTTCGAGGCCCGGCCGCGCGAGCTGTTCGGCCCGGACAACTTCCATCCGTCCGCGGAGGGGTACGCGACGGCCGCCATGGCCGTACTGCCCACGCTGTGCGCCTCACTCGGGCTGTGGCCGGAGGCCGACGAGCGGCCCGACGCGCGGCGCGGCGAGGGCTTCCTGCCGGTCGCCGAGGCGGCGGTGGAGGCGGCCGCCGAGGCCGGTACGGAGGTCACCCCCGCTCAAGTGGTCTCCGGACCGCGCGGGCGCTGGGCGCTGCTCAAGCGGCGGCGGCGCAGGCTGCTGGAGCAGGAGCACCCGCTGGAGGACACCGCGGTGGTGGAGGAGGACGCGGCACACGAGACGGCGTAGCCCATCCACGCGCCCCGGCCGGCCGGCGCCCCGGCACCCCGGCCGGCGTAGAACGCCCGCGATCGGGGTAAGGACAGGCGGTGGATAAGCAAGCGCTCAGAAAGTAGTCCGCATCACAGCGGTCGTCCGGTGACGCACTGCGATACGTACGGGTAACTTTCCAGAGAGTCCAGACCCCGCAGTTCGCCGAGGAGTGCCACGATGCCCGAAGCCGTCATCGTCTCTGCCGCCCGTTCGCCCATCGGACGCGCCTTCAAGGGGTCGCTCAAGGAACTGCGCCCGGACGACCTGGCCGCCACCGTCATCCGGACCGCCCTGGCCAAGGTCCCCCAGCTCGACCCGCGCGACATCGACGACCTCATGCTCGGCTGCGGCCTGCCCGGCGGCGAGCAGGGCTTCAACCTCGGCCGCATCGTCGCCGTCCAGATGGGCATGGACCACCTGCCCGGCTGCACCATCACCCGTTACTGCTCCTCCTCCCTGCAGACCACCCGGATGGCCCTGCACGCCATCAAGGCCGGTGAGGGCGACGTGTTCATCTCCGCCGGCGTCGAAACCGCCTCCCGGTTCGCCAAGGGCAACTCCGACAGCCACCCCGAGACCATGAACCCGCTGTTCGCCGAGGCCGTCGCCCGCACCGAGCAGCGCGCGGCGGAGGGCGGCGGGGAGTGGCACGACCCCCGCGAGGACGGGCTCGTACCGGACGCGTACATCGCCATGGGCCAGACCGCCGAGAACCTCGCCGCGCTCAAGGGCATCACCCGCCAGGAGCAGGACGAGTTCGGCGTACGGTCGCAGAACCTGGCCGAGGAAGCGCTGAAGAACGGCTTCTGGGAACGCGAGATCACCCCCGTCACGCTGCCCGACGGCACCGTCGTCGCCAAGGACGACGGCCCGCGGCCGGGCGTCACCATGGAGGGCGTGGCGGGCCTCAACCCGGTCTTCCGGCCGGACGGCACCGTCACCGCCGGCAACTGCTGCCCGCTCAACGACGGCGCCGCCGCCCTGATCGTCATGTCCGACACCAAGGCCCGCGAGCTCGGCATCACCCCACTGGCCCGGGTGGTCTCCACCGGCGTCTCCGCGCTCTCCCCCGAGATCATGGGATACGGCCCGGTCGAGGCCTCCCGGCAGGCGCTGGGGCGGGCCGGGATGACCATCGGCGACATCGACCTGGTCGAGATCAACGAGGCCTTCGCGGCGCAGGTCATCCCCTCCTACCGCGACCTGGGCATCGACCTGGACCGGCTCAACGTCAACGGCGGCGCCATCGCCGTCGGCCACCCCTTCGGCATGACCGGCGCCCGCATCACCGGCACCCTCATCAACAGCCTCCAGTTCCACGACAAGCAGTTCGGCCTGGAGACCATGTGCGTGGGCGGCGGCCAGGGGATGGCCATGGTGCTCGAACGCCTGAGCTGAGGGATCCGTCACCGTCCGCGCCGGGCCGACTCCGTAACGCTGAGTTGTGACATAAGTCGCAGGGAATTAACACCAGGGAGCTTGCTTCCCCGAGGGCGCCGCGTTTGCCCAGTTCAGGGCGCCGTACTCGCGCGCAACACCGCCGCAGGCCCGGCTGAATCATGACATTCCACACTGCGGAGGCCATGGGTTTACCGGCAGAGTGAGGCGTGGGAGAAGTTTTCGCCCACCGCCAGGTGGGCATTGCTCGGTCGCGTCAGTCGGGAGTACCTCAGTGAGTGCCAACTTCACCGTCCTGCTGGTCACCGCGGGTCTCACCGCCGTGGCCGCGGGGTCCGCCGCCGTACTCGGCGCCCGTGGCATGCGCCGCGAGCTGGCCGCGCTGCGCCGCGAGGTCGCGGGTCTACGGGTGCCGGGCCCGCGTGCCTGCGCCGGAGAGATCCGGGCCGCCGTGGCCGAGGCCCTCGCCGACGAGCGGGAGTGCGAACTGGCCGAGGCCCGCGCGTTCTGGGCCGAGCAGGAGGCCCGCGAGACCGCGGCCGACGGCACCTTCCCGCGCGGCGGCCTGTACGGCGCCGCGAGCGGCGAGGTGGCGGCTGAGGGCCTGCCCGACTACGAGGTGCCGCCGGCGCTGCCCCACCTGCCCCGGCAGGCCGATTTCGCGGGCCTGGAGCCGGAAGCGCCCGAGGTGACGCTGTCGGCGCCCGGCGCGATCCCGCACCCCTCGGGCCCGGAGTTCGCGCCGTCGCCGACCGTGGCCTCCCAGGACCAGACCGCGGACCGGCTCGCCGACCTCGCCGACGCCCGCATACCGCTCTCCGACGTCCGCCCGGGCCCGCTCGGCACCCTCGACGTGTACGTCTTCGCCGACGGCACCACGCTCTGCATGACCCCCGGCCACCGCGAGACCGCCCTGCGCCTGTCCGAGGCGCTCGACCGCGGCGACGTCCCGGTGCTGTGCGGCGGCTCGGCGATAGCGGGCGCCTACGCGCTCACCTTCGAGTACGGCGAGGAGAGCGTGTACGTGCTCGCCGACCGGGTCGTCGCCTCGCTCTGACGACCCCACCCCCGGCTCACTGTCCCCCCGGCGCACTGCCCCCTCCGGCGCCCCGGAGTCAGCCGACGGCCCTGGCCGTACGCGTCACCCGCGCGAGCGCCTCCTCCAGGAGGGCTCCGACGCGCTCGGGGTCGGCACCGTCCGCGAGCCGCGCGCTCAGCGCCGCCAGTAAATCGTGTCCCGCCACCGCCAGTTGGTCGCCGACCACGAACATCCCGTCGTCCGGCAGCTCGTACGGCTCGCGTCCGGGGAACTCCACGGCCTGCGCCTGCCGGGCCAGCCAGCGGGCGAGTTCCCGTGCTTCGGCCGCGGCGCCGGCCTGGAGCCGGCGTTGCGGGAGTGACCGCAGTCGTCCGGCGAGGCGATCCACAGCGGTGTGCAGAGCGATGCGATCGGCCATGACGGTGACCCTACCGGCGTCCCGCTCCCCGCCCCGCACCCATATCCACCCCTTCAGGGTGGTTGCCAACGGCCCGCCACTGGGGCACGGTGGGGTGACCGGACCACAGACCGGAGGCGCCGATGTCCCAAACGCATTTCTCCGAGGAAACCCACCGGAACCTGCTCGACCGCATCCCCCACTGCACGGGCCGTGAAGTCAGCGACTGGCTGCGGGCCGTCGCCGACGGCCCGTCGTTCCTCCGCTTCGACGAGAAGGTCAGTTGGCTGCGCAGCGAACACGACCTCTCCTACGGCCACGCGAAGGCCCTCGTCCACGAGTACGACCTGCGGCGGGCCGCCCGGAACCTGCTCTGAGCCCCGCCCCCTCTCCCACTCCTCCCCCAACGCCGGCGGGCCGCCGGGAAGCGCGTGCTTCCGGGCGGCCCGTGGCGTGTGCGTACGGCGGTGAGTCGAACGGCCACCCGTACGACGACCACCCGTACGGCGGTCGCTCGTACGGCGGTCAGTCGCGCAGGATCGAGATCAGCCGCAGCAGTTCCAGGTAGATCCACACCAGAGACAGCGTCAGGCCGAACGCGGCCAGCCACGACTCGTTCTGCGGGGCGCCGTACCGGATGCCGTCCTCGACCTGCTTGAAGTCCAGGGAGAGGAAGAACGCGCCGAGGCCGATGCCGACCAGGCAGAAGACAATGCCGAGGCCGCCGGTGGCCAGGCCCAGGCCGTTGGCGCTGCCGAACGCGGCGAACAGCAGGTTGACCACCATGGCCAGGATGAAGCCGACCGCGATGGCCAGGCCGATCCGCTGGTAGCGCGCGGTGACCCGGATGACGCGCGTCCTGTAGGCGAGGAGCATGCCGGCGAAGACCGCCATGGTGCCGAGCACGGCCTGCACGGGCGCGCCCTGCCACGCCTCGTTGTACATCCGGCTGAGCACGCCGAGGAAGACGCCCTCGAAGACGGCGTAGCCGAGGATCAGCGCGGGCACCGGGGTGCGCTTGAACGACTGGACCATGGCCAGCACGAAGGCGATCAGCGCGGCGCCGACAGCCAGTCCGTAGCTGTCCGGCAGCGCGACCCAGCCCAGCACCGCGCCCAGCACGACGGTGCCGAGGGTCATCCCGGTCCGCATGACGACGTCGTCCATCGTCATCCGGCCGGTCTGCGCCGGGCCGGCGGACGGCCCCGCGTACATCTCCTCCATCTGCTGGGGCGTGAGGGGCTGCTGCTGGTCGTACGGGTTCCTCGGGGCCTGCGCGTACGGGTTGCCGCCCTGCTGGGCGAACGGGTTGCCGCCCGGGGCGCCTTGGCCGCCGTACGCACCCTGGGTGCCCTGCGCGCCGAAGCCCGCGTACTGGTTCCCGCGGGTGAACCCCCGTCGGGAGAAGACCGGGTTGCTGCTCCTCATGTCACTCCTCCATGGCCGCGCGCTGCGACTGTGCATTAAGAGTAATGGCTTGGCAAAAATGCCGGGCTACGCCCGGAGGAGGATCTTCCCCTGACGGCACCCCTCACGCACACCCGCGGAACACCGTGTCACGGCCGTGACGCAGGTCGCCCGCATACCCGGTGGACGGTGGCCGCCCGGCGCGGTATCACTGAAGAGTGGAAACGAACACGCGTTCGAACATCAGGGAGCAGGCCATGCCACGCCCCGACCACACCCGCGCGCTGCACGCGGCGCTCCTCACCGCCGCCCGCGGCCTGCCGGTCATCCCGCTGTCCCGCACGAAGCTGCCCGCCGTCCGCTCCCCGCACCGCGACGAGCCACGTGCCACCGGGTGCCGCGGCGAGTGCGGGCGGCCGGGGCACGGGGTGCACGACGCGACCACCGACCCCGTACGCATCCGCGCGCTGTTCGCCGTGGCGCCCTGGGCGACCGGCTACGGCATCGCCTGCGGGCGGGCGCCGCACCACCTCATCGGCCTCGACCTCGACGTGAAGCACGGCTCGGACGGGGTGACCGCGCTGTACGCGCTGGCCGCCGCGCAGGGCTTCACGGTCCCCGCGACGGTCACGGTGCTGACCCCGAGCGGTGGCCGCCACCTGTGGCTGACCGCACCCGGCCCGGTCCCCAACTCCGTGGGCCGGCTCGCCCCCGGCATCGACGTCCGCGGCAACGGCGGTTACGTCGTCGGCCCGGGTTCGCGTACCGTCGCCGGCCGCTACCTGCTCGCCCCCGGCACCGCGCACCACACACTCGCCGAGGCCCCGCCCGCGCTGCTCCGGCTGGTCGCCCCGCCGCCCCCGCCGCCCCACGAACCGGAGACCGCCGCACCGCGCCACCCGGCCGAGCGACGCGCCGCCGCGCTCGTGCAGTTCGTGCTCGACTCACGCGAAGGAGCGCGCAACGGGCGGCTGTTCTGGGCGGCCTGCCGGGCGTACGACGCCGGTCTCGGCGAGGCACTCGGGCCGGCTCTGGTAACGGCGGCGGTGCACACCGGGCTGAGCGAGCGGGAGGCCACCGCCACGGTCGCCTCGGCCGGGCGGCTCCGGGCGTCCGCATCGCGCGAGGGCGCCGTCCCACGACTGCCAGCCGGCTGCGACGTTGTCACAGATGCGGGCGAAAAACCACGACACCTCCCGCTCCGAGCCATGAACCCGTGACGACTGCTGCTCCCGATAACGGCGACACAAACGGCGCGGTGTCGCAACCTGACGTGGTGTACCTCTCCAGCCTCGACCCGATCGGCGGACTCGGGAATTGGAAGACGACAGGAAGCGCCGGGATGGGACAGAAGACCTACGGCAACGGCATCATATTCACACCGAACTACTTCAACTCGCAGCGCCTCGACTTGACCTTTACTATTCCCTCGGGGATGAAGCACTTCAAGGCGACCGTGGGGCTTGACGACAGGACGGCGCCCGGAGCAACCGTCTTCTTCCAGATCCAGCGCAATGAGACCCCGGTAGACTCCGGTTTCACTCTGGGCGTCGACGGGAGGCAGGAAGTCAACCCGCTCATCACCGGCGCTCATCGCTTGACGATCATGGTTGAGGTCACCAAGCGCGCCCCCGACTCGATAAACGCACCACTTCATGCTGTGTGGGGCGACGCGCGGTTCTCGAAGCAGTGAGGACCCAGGGCCGTGTCCAGTAGGGGCACGAACTCGGGTATCTCGTCGGTTTTCGCGCCGATCTCACCCGGCTGCCCTCGGCCCGGACCGCTCCACGCAGGCACGTGCCGTCCACGGCGAACACGCGCGGCGCGGCGGACGCGATCCGGGACGCGATCCGGCCTCTGCGCCGCGCGCGGCCGCCCGACGGGCTTCCGTTGCCGAGTTGTTGGCGGTGAAACGCAGGTGAACGACGAAGAGTCTCTGGAGGTGCGTTGGCATGCGCTGGACGCTCTGCCTGAACTGGACGAAGGCAATCTGAGCCGGCTCACCCGGGCTTTGAACAGCAACGGGGAGGCGGCCTTCGGCTTCTCGGGGCTGTCCGAGGTCCTCGGGCAGGCTTCGTCGGCGAGCGGCTGATCGCGAGTCCTCAGCAGTTAGGCCGTACGGAGGTGTCCGCGGGCTCAGCGGGTGGTGATGCAGCGTGTCCGCAGTCGCTGGTTGTCGGCGTTGCGGAACCCGAACGCGTTGCGGGCGACGAGCTTGATCACGCGGTTGGCGCCCTCGCTCTTGGCGTTTGCTGTGGCCGGTGTCGATGAACGCGGCGATTCGGGCCACCAGCGGTCGACGGTGGCGGCCAGGGTGCGGACTTCGGGGATGTCGGGGTGCCCGGGGCGCCGCACGGCTCCGCCATCTCCTGGCAGGCCGGCCGGCACTCGCCGTCCATGCGGACCCAGGTTCTGCACATCCACCCGGTACGCCTCGGGGACCAGGACCTCGCCGTCGACCAGGCCGCGATGCCTACGTCAGGCTGTGCGCGTCCGGCAGCGGCGCAGCCACGTGGGAGTGCCGCAGGTCTGGAACGTAGGGCCTTGAAGTCCGGCAGGAGCCCGCGCTGTTCCGCTGCCTTCACCGCCGTCGTCCACCGGTCGTAGAAGGTGCTGGGGACCAGCCTCTCGCCCTTGCCGTTGTGGAAGATCGTCGAAACGCTCGGTCTGCCAGGGAGCCGTAGGCGCGCCGCCGAGCCGCCATTTCACCTGGAAACTGACGACCCGGCCGGCCTTGTCCCTACGTGCGTTCACGCTCACCACGAAACGGACATTACGTCCGCGTTCCCGCCGTGTTCCCGCACGACGTTGACTAGCCGTCCGTTTTCGGCTGTTCTCGCTGATCAAAGCCCTGTCGTGCGGTGGTGCCCGGAGCCGGACTCGAACCGGCACGCCCACCTGGGGCAGCGAGGTTTAAGCTCGCCGTGTCTGCGTTCCACCATCCGGGCCGGCGGGGCGCAGTAAGAGCGTATCCGGGTTGGGGGTTCTCAACAGGACCGCCAAGTGGCCATGTTGTCTTATTTTAGGGGTTACTGACGGTGCGTCAATCCGCACTTTCGGGTCCCCGCGCACCACAGGCGCCTTTCACAGCAGCATCAGACCTCACGCGCAAGTGACGTGAAATCGCTCTCCGCAACCGCTCCCGGCGAGCCGTTCCCCAGCGGAGCGGACGATTCCCCCGGGACCGGACCCTGCGGCTACGACAGCCAGGCACTCCGGGTGGCCGGCATCCCCGACCCGCCGCCCGCTTCCGCGCGCACCGCGAGCACCTGGTTGACGCCGATCCGGTTGCGCTCGAAGGACACCGCCGACGCGGCCATGTAGAGTCGCCACACCCGGGCCCTGCCCTCGGTGGTGACGGCTGCCGCGTCGTCCCAGCGGTCCTCCAGATTGCCGACCCAGGCCCGCAGCGTCCGCGCGTAGTGCTCGCGCAGCGCCTCCACGTCCCGCACCTCGAATCCGGCCTCCTCCAGCCGTGAGACAGTCGCGCCGATCGGCGCGAGTTCGCCGTCCGGGAAGACGTAGCGGTCGATGAACTCGTCGATGCGGTAGGCCTGCTCGTCCCGTACCGGGCGGCGTCCGATCTGGTGGTTGAGCAGCCGGCCGCCGGGCTTCAGCAGGGCGTGGAGCGTGCGCGCGTACTCCAGGTAGCGGTCGCTGCCGACATGTTCGGCCATTCCGATGGACGAAATCGCGTCATAGGGGCCGTCCCTGACGTCCCGGTAGTCCTGGACGCGGATCTCGATCCGGTCGGCGAGGCCCGCGTCCGCGATCCGCTTGCGGGCGTACGCGGCCTGCTCCACCGAAAGGGTGATCCCGGTGGCCTGGACGCCGTAGTGCTCGGCGGCGTGCAGCACCATGGAGCCCCAGCCGCAGCCGACGTCCAGCAGCCGCCGGCCCTCGCGCAGCCCCAGCTTGCGGCAGACCAGGTCGAGTTTGGCGTACTGCGCCTGTTCCAGGGTGGTGCCGGGCTCCGGCCACAGGGCGCAGGAGTAGACCATGGACGGGCCGAGGACCAGTTCGTAGAAGTCGTTGCCGACGTCGTAGTGGTGGGCGACGGCCGCCTTGTCGCGGCGCCTGGTGTGCGCGATTCCGGTGCGCCGGCGCGCCTCCTCGTGCGGCGGCGGGGGCGGCAGCCCGGGTCCGGCCAGGGCGAGACCGGAGCGCAGCAGGCGGTAGGTCGCCGGGTCGCGCAGCATCGCGGCCAGGTCGCGCAGGGTTTCGGCCCGCCCGGCCCCCGACCCGTCCGCGCCGCGCTCCCAGAACAGCCCGGAGAGCAGGTCCAGCGCCTCGTACAGATCGCCGTCCACATCGAGGTCGCCGGCCACCCACGCGCGGGCCAGGCCGAGTTCACCGGGGCGCCACATCAGCCGGCGCAGGGCCCGGCGCCCGCGGACGACGAGCACGGGTGCGCCGGAGGGCCCGGCCTCGCTGCCGTCCCAGGCGCGCAGCCGCAAGGGAAACGGAGTCGAGAGGGCGTGTTCGGCGAGTTCGAGAAGGCGGGGAGCCGCGTCAGCCATGCTCCCGAGCGTACGGCCGGACATCGCCCTTGCGCCGGAAGTCACAACAGCCGATATCCGTGCTTAGCCCGGAAGGCCCCGCCGTGGCCAGGCCGGACACACCCAAGGGCGCCCGCACCACGGATGGCGGGCGCCCTACAGGTTTCGAAGCGGTGCGGCGGCGTGCCGCCGGGTCAGGACGCGGCGGCCCGCTCCGGGTGGGACTCCACGGCCGGCGTGCCGGCGGGCGGCTGGTCGGCGGGCTTCTCCGCCACGGGCTTCTCCGCCACGACCGGGGCCGGGCGCGCGGCCTCGTAGAATTCCTCGCGGGGGTTCTCGATGGCGCCGAGCGAGACGACCTCGCGCTTGAGGAACATGCTGAGCGTCCAGTCGGCGAAGACCCGGATCTTGCGGTTCCAGGTCGGCACGGCCAGGCCGTGGTAGCCGCGGTGCATGTACCAGGCGAGCCGGCCCTTGAGCTTGATCTTGGTCTTCTTGGTCAGGACGATCATCGCGACGCCCTTGTGCAGGCCGAGACCGGCGACCGCGCCCTTGTTGGCGTGCTTGTAGTCCTGCTGCGGGAAGCCGCGCATACCCGAGACCACGTTGTCGCCGAGCACCTTGGCCTGGCGCAGCGCGTGCTGGGCGTTGGGCGGGCACCAGGCACCGGGACCGGCGGCGAGGTCCGGGATCTGCGCGTTGTCGCCGGCCGCCCAGATGTAGTCGGTGCCCTGCACCTGGAGGGTGGCCGCGGTGTCCACGTGCCCGCGCGGGCCCAGCGGCAGGCCGAACCGGGTCAGCGCCGGGTTGGGCTTCACACCGGCCGTCCACACGAGGGTGGACGCGTCGACCTCAAGACCGTTGGAGAGCACCACGTGCTTGTCGACGGCGGACTTCATCGACGTGTTGAGGTAGACCTCGACGCCGCGCTCGCGCAGGTGCTCCAGGCCCCACGTGCCGAGCTGCGGGCCGACCTCGGGGAGGATCTTGTCGGCGGCGTCGACCAGGATGAAGCGCATGTCATCGCGCTTCACGTTCGGGTAGTACTTGGCCGCGTCGCGGGCCATGTCCTCGATCTCGCCGACGGTCTCCGCACCGGCGAAGCCGCCGCCGACGAAGACGAAGCTGAGCGCCTTGCGGCGGACCTCCTCGTCCGTGGTGGAGTCGGCCTTGTCGAGCTGTTCCAGGACGTGGTTGCGCAGGCCGATGGCCTCTTCCACACCCTTCATCCCGATGCCGTTCTCGGCCAGGCCGGGGATCGGGAAGGTGCGGGAGACCGCACCGAGGGCGATCACCAGGTAGTCGAAGGGAAGCTCGTAGGACTCGCCGACGAGCGGCTCGACCAGCGCGACCTTGCGGTCCTGGTCGATGGTGGTGACCCGGCCGGTGAGCACCTCGGCCCCGGGGAGGACGCGTCGCAGCGGGACGACGACATGCCGCGGGGAGATGCTGCCTGCTGCGGTTTCGGGGAGGAAGGGCTGGTACGTCATGTACGAACGCGGGTCGACGACCGTGACGGTCGCCTCGCCGTACCGCATCTTCTTCAGAATGCGGCGCGCCGCGTACAGGCCGACGTAACCGCCGCCTACAACGAGGATCCGTGGACGCTCCGTGGTGCTCATGCATCGAGTATCCAGCACTTCACGGAGGGGGGTTCGTGAGCCCCTTCACAAGGTACTGGACACCCTCTGCTACACTGCCCGGCTTCACGACCTGGGCGTACGGGAGCGGTGCGGACCACCGCCCCTCCCCCACCCGCCCCTACGGCCCTGAGCAGCGCCGATCGACCGTCGAAGTTCAGCCACGACTGTCGGCGCAACACCGCCGAAACACGGACACCCCGAGGAATCATGGGGAATTGGGCCTGGAAACCTTGGAAACTTGGGCCACCGAACGGGAACTTCATGTGAAGAGTTTCACAAAGGTTTCCCGGGGCCCGCGATCCGGACACCCCGGGCCCCGCTCACCGGGCGCGAAGGTGCCTCACTTGAGCATGCTCCAGGCGATTCCGTCGAGAATGTCGTGTTCGCTCACCACGACCTCCTTGGCGCCCGTGCGCTCCATGATCCGGAGCAGCACCAGCGCGCCCGCCGCGATCACGTCGACCCGCCCCTCGTGGATGACCGGGATCGCCGCCCTCTGCGCGTGAGTGGCCGTCAGCAGGCGTCCGGTGATCTCGCGGACCTGTTCGAGGGAGACCCGGGAGTGGTGGATGGCCGCCGAGTCGTACGCGTCGAGACCCAGGGCCACGGCCGCGACCGTGGTCACCGAGCCGGCCAGTCCGACGAGGGTACGGGCCCGGTCCAGCGGAACGGTGCGGGCCGCCTCGTCCAGGGCCGCGTCGATGTCCGCGTTCATCGCGGCGACCGTCTCAGGGGTGGGCGGATCGGCCAGGACCCCGTCGTGGACGAGGTGGCGCTCGGTCATCCGCACGCAGCCGATGTCCACCGACCGGGCCGCGGTGACCTCCCCGTCCCCCAGCACGAACTCGGTGGAGCCACCACCGATGTCCACCACGAGATACGGGGTCGCGAAGCCGTGCTCCGGGGTCAGTTCGCGGGTTGCGCCGGCATAGGAGAACTCGGCCTCCTGGTCGCCGCTGATCACCTCGGGCTCGACGCCGAGGAGGTCCACCACACCGCGTACGAACTCGTCCCGGTTCTCCGCGTCCCGGGAGGCGGAGGTGGCCACGAACCGGGTCCGCTCTGGCGGGACGCCGTACTCCCTGATCACCTCGGCGTACTCCCGGCACGCCGCGAAGGTCCGCTCCAGCGCCTCGGGGGCGAGCCGTCCGGTCCGGTCCACGCCCTGCCCGAGCCGTACGATGCGCATCCGCCGGTCGCGATCGGTCAGGGTCCCGGTGGCCGGGTCGAGATCGGCGACGAGCAGCCGGATGGAGTTCGTACCGCAGTCGATGGCGGCTGCCGTGGTGCGCCCGCTCGCTTCCGGGCGCTGTGACCCGCTGCCGATGCTCCTGGACACTGCGCTCCCTCGTTCCTCGGTCACTCGGTCCTCGGTCACTGGTTCTCGTCGCCTTCAACAGCGGCGCGTCCTTCGGCCCGCTCGCCGAACCGGGGGGCGCCGTCCTCCGGTCCGCGCGCCGCAGGCGGGACGCACGGGCCCTTCGCCCACCAGTCGGGCAGCAGCGCGAGCGTCTCGTCGCCCAGCGGGTTGATCCCGGGGCCCACCGCCAGGGAGTGGCCGGCCAGTACGTGCAGGCACTTCACCCGGTCGGGCATGCCGCCGGCGCTCGGGAAACCCTCCAGCACCTCGACGGCGTCGCGGCGGGCGAGGTAGTCCTCGTGGGCGGCGCGGTACGCGGCGGCCAGCTCCGCGTCCTCGGCCAGCCGAGCCGTCATCCGCTTCATCACGCCGTCCGCCTCCAGGGTGCCGATCGCCGAGGCGGCGCGCGGGCACGTCAGGTAGTACAGCGTCGGGAACGGCGTGCCGTCCTCCAGTCGCGGCTGGGTCTCCACCACGTCCGGATTGCCGCACGGGCAGCGGTGCGCGACCGCGCGCACTCCACGCGGGGGGCGGCCGAGCTGGGCCCGTACCGCGGCGAGGTCGGCCTCGGTGGGCGGGGTGCTGTGCGACGTGGCGGGCGGCGGCGTGCGCGGGGCGTCGTGCGGGTCGTTGTCCATGAGCCGTTCTACGGGGTACGGGGATGCGGAGTTCTGCGTGGCGGGGGCGTTCTGGGGGAAACGCGCCGCGGGGCGTCGTACGGGCCGGGGGTCAGCGGCGGGCCGGCGCCGCGGCGGCGTCGGCGTGGTCCACGCTGTCCCACAGATTGTCGTACCACGGGCGGCGGGCCGCCGCCTCGTTGCCGCCGGTGCGGCGCGGTGCCGCGGTGCCGCCGGGGGGTGCGGTCGGGCCGGCCACCGTGTAGCCGGTCTCGCCGGGCAGCACGTAGTGCAGGTGCTCGCGGGCCTGGGTCCGTACGTACTCCGGGTCCTGCCAGCGGGCCTTCTCCTCGCGGAGCTGCTCGACCTTCTCCCGCGCCTCCTGCGCGGCGCGCCGCTGGGCGGCGATGTCGGAGCGCTGCGCGACGTACTGCCGCATCGGATAGGCGAGGGCCACCACCAGGGCGCACAGCACGAGGGCGAGCAGGGCCGCGCGCCCGGTCAGCCTGTTGCGGCGGACCGGCCGGGACGCGGCCCGGTAGACCCGCGCCTGCGCCTCCTGACCGATCGCCTTCAGCCGGGCCGCGGTGGAGAACCGATCCGCCCCCACGCCGTGTCTCCCCTCACCGTCCTCGCCGGTACGTCCCCGCCCACGGTACGGGACCGGGTGCGGGGACGTACGGAGCGGCGGCGGGTCCGCCGGTGATCCCTATCCCTTGAAGCGGGGGAACGCGGAGCGGCCGGCGTACACCGCCGCGTCGTCCAGGATCTCCTCGATGCGCAGGAGCTGGTTGTACTTGGCGACGCGCTCGGAGCGGGCCGGGGCGCCGGTCTTGATCTGACCGCAGTTGGTGGCGACGGCCAGGTCGGCGATGGTGACGTCCTCGGTCTCGCCGGAACGGTGCGACATCATGCACTTGTAGCCGTTGCGCTGGGCCAGCTCGACCGCGTCCAGGGTCTCGGTGAGCGAGCCGATCTGGTTGACCTTGACCAGCAGCGCGTTGGCCGTGCCGTTGTCGATGCCCTTCTGCAGGCGCTCGGGGTTGGTGACGAACAGGTCGTCGCCGACGAGCTGGACCTTGCTGCCGAGCTTGTCGGTGATGATCTTCCAGCCGTCCCAGTCGTCCTCGAACAGCGGGTCCTCGATGGAGACCAGCGGGTAAGCGGCGACCAGCTCCTCGTAGTACTCGGTCATCTCGGCGGCGGAGCGGGCCTTGCCCTCGAACTGGTACGTGCCGTCCTTGTAGAACTCCGAGGCGGCGACGTCCAGGGCGAGCGCGACGTCCTGGCCGGGCGCGTACCCGGCCTGCGTGATCGCCTCGATGATCAGGTCGAGGGCTTCGCGGTTGGAGCCCAGGTTGGGAGCGAAACCGCCCTCGTCGCCGAGGCCGGTGGACAGGCCGCGGCCCTTCAGCACGGTCTTGAGGGTGTGGTAGACCTCGGCGCCCCAGCGCAGCGCCTCGGAGAAGGACTCGGCGCCGATCGGCGCGATCATGAACTCCTGGATGTCGACATTGGAGTCCGCGTGCGATCCGCCGTTGAGGATGTTCATCATCGGGACCGGGAGCACGTGCGCGTTCGGGCCGCCCAGGTAGCGGAAGAGCGGCAGGTCGGAGGCCTCGGAGGCGGCGTGCGCGACGGCCAGCGAGACGCCGAGGATGGCGTTCGCACCGAGGGAGGACTTGTCCGGGGTGGCATCCAGGTCGAACATCGCCTGGTCGATCAGCCGCTGCTCGGTGGCGTCGTAGCCGACGAGCTCCGGGCCGATCTGCTCGATCACGGCGAGGACGGCCTTTTCGACGCCCTTGCCCAGGTAACGGTTCTTGTCGCCATCGCGGAGTTCGAGGGCCTCGAAGGCGCCGGTGGAGGCCCCGGAGGGGACCGCCGCACGGCCGGTGCTGCCGTCGTCGAGGCCGACCTCGACCTCGACGGTGGGGTTGCCTCGCGAGTCGAGGATTTCCCGGGCTACGACGACGTCGATGGACGGCACGTTGTCTCCTTCTGAGATGACTTCTCTTCTTTTTCGGGATGAGCCTAACCGCCCACGGGTCCGGTGCAGGGGGTCGGCCCCGCTCCTGAGACGGAAAACCCCGGCCGGGCACGCTCCGGCAGTGGCGTGCCCGGCCGGGGAAACGGAGAAGTCCGTGGTGGGGCCGTCGTGCGGTCAGCGCAGGCGCAGGTGCTGACCGGGGTGGAGCACGTTCGCGTCCTTCACGGTGTCCTTGTTCAGGTCGTACAGCTTGTGCCAGCCGCCGGGAACATGGTGCGCGGCGGCGATCTTGGCCAGGGTGTCGCCGGGGACGACGGTGTACTGGCCGTGGCCCTCGCCGCGCGACCAGGTCTTGTGGTCGGTGGGGGACGGCGCCGGGGCCTTCTTCGTGGTGGCGGCGGAGGAGGTGGAGGGGGCGCCGGCGGAGGTGGAGGAGGTGCCGGCCCCGGAGCCGGCACTGCCGGACGAAGAGGAGCTGCTGCTGGAGGTGCTGGACGAGGAGCCGCCCGGGTTGATGTCCGGGGCCGGGCCGCCGGCGGTCAGGCCGCCCGCGGACGCGCAGGACCAGGCGCCCGGGCCCTGCAGGGCGAGCAGCTTCTCCGCGACTGCGATCTGCTGGTCCTTGGTGGCCAGGTCGGCGCGGGCGGCGTACTGCAGGCCGCCGGCCGCCTCCCAGCTCGACTGCGAGAACTGCAGGCCCCCGAAGAAGCCGTTTCCGGTGTTGATGTGCCAGTCGCCGCCGGACTCGCACTGGGCGACGGCGTCCCAGGTGGCGACGGAGGCCGCGGAGGAGGGGGTGGCGCCGATCAGCGGTACGGCGATGGCGGCGCCGGCGACTCCGGCGATCGAGGCGAGACGGACCAGCGACTTCTTCGAGGCGCGACGGTGCTTACCCATGGTGTTTTGTGTCCTCACCGACGCCTGCGAGGTGAGCTGTCGGGTTCGGACGTGAGTTGCCCGGCCGGGTCCGCGTACTCGCGGCTCCTCGGCTTCACCCCGAGCCGGTCCGGCCGGTACGTACCGCAGCGGTGGGTGCTGTCCGTTGCTGCGCGGCGTACGGCCGGGGTCCGGCGGAAGACGGTGGGTCCCCCGCTCCTGCCTGCGGCGCTTTCGCGTCGGCTGTTCCCGTCGGGGCGGCGGCAGGACTCGGCGTTCCGCTCCGGTGGGGCCCGCTGTGCGAGCGATAAGACGTTAAGCACACCCCTGCGGACAGGACAAACATGCGCGTTCCGGCGGCCAACTGAGGTCAGGCGCTCGTCGGCTGGGCAGAACCGCAGGTCGGAAGGGCGGTCTCAGCGTTCCGCGAGCGGACGGTCACAGGGCCTGGCGAGACCCTTGTCACATCTTCGCAACAACACCGAGGGCGATACGCCCGATTTGCCTTCCGAGCGTCAGCACCCGTCATGTCAGCCGAGATTGAGGATCTGTCCCGGTTTGATGAGGTTCGGGTCATCTCCGACCACATCGTGGTTGACCTCGTAGAGGCGATGCCAGCCGCCGTCGACGTGCTGCGCGGCGGCGATGCCGGAGAGCGAGTCGCCGGCATGGACGGCGTACGCACCGGGCGCCGAAGTGCCCGATTCATCAGCATTGTTGACACTTTCGGTCAGAACGTCCCGTTCGGTGACCGAGTAGGCATGGGTACGGGTGGCCTGGTCGGCGGCGGCCAGCTCCTCGTCGGTGGGGTCGTACGGCTTCGCGTGCCGCCCGCCCGTGCCCGGAGTGGACTGCCCGGGGGCGGTGGGACCGGCCGCCGGGTCGGTGGGGGTCGCCGGGGGCGCGGTGGGGGCGGCGCCCGGGGTGCCGCCGGTCGTGGGGACGGCGGGGGGCGCGGCCACGGTGGGCGGGGTGTGGTTCGGCCTTCCCGCGACCGGCGGGGCGGTGGGCGTCACCGGGAGCACGGTCAGGTCGAGGCCGGGGATGCCACCGGTCGTGGGGACGGCGGGCGGGGTCGGCGCCGCGGGCACGGTGTACTCCGGCGCCGAGGCGCCGGGGGCGGGCGGCGCCGGGACGGACGTCGCGGTGTCGCCGGGGTCCGCCTTGGGCACCAGGGTGTCCCGGAGCAGCCCGGTGGTGATCTCGCAGCCCGGCCAGGCGTGGGGGCCGAGGTCGGCGAGGATCTTCTCGGCGACGGCTATCTGCTGGGAGCGGGAGGCGAGGTCGGGCCGCTGGGCATAGACGCCGCCGCCGTACTGGTCCCAGGTGTCCTGGGTGATGGCCAGGCCGCCGTAGAAGCCGTTGCCGGTGTCGGCGCTCCACAGGCCGCCGGTCTCGCACATGGCGACCTTGTCCCATGTGCCGACGTCGGCGGCGTGCGCGGCGCCGGTGCAGAGCAGAGGAATCGCGAGGCCGGCGCCCGTCGCGGCCACGGTCACCATGGCCGCCGGTGCCTGACGGGGGCGTCGGTGCCGGCCGTTCCCGGACGTGAGCATGCGGTCGCCTTCCTTCAAAGCCGTACGCGCCCGCGCGGACTGCCCTGTCGCGCAGTCCCGCGCGCCGATGGGGCGGGGCGCGTCCCGCGAGCGTTGGTACCTCGCGTTGGCCACAGAACGTAGCGGTGTTGGCCTGCGCATCACAAGTCGATGTAGCGGTCGTCACGTGGACATCACGGTCGTGACGGCGCCTCATCTCCGGTGCGCCGTCTCGGGTGTGAACACCACCGGCAGCGTACGCAGTCCACGCATGATCAGACCCCCGCGCCAGCGCAGTTCGCCCGGATCGACAGCGAGCCGCAGGTCGGGCAGGCGGGTCAGCAGGGTGGCCAGAGCGGTCCTGGCTTCCAGGCGGGCGAGCGGGGCGCCCAGGCAGTAGTGGATACCGTGCCCGTACCCGAGGTGCGGATTGTCGCGGCGGGCCAGATCCACGGTGTCGGGCGCCGCGAAACGGGCGGGGTCGCGGTCGGCCGCCGCGAGCACGACGAGTACGGGGTCGCCGACCGCGATGCGCTGCCCGCCGATGGTCAGCGGGCAGGTGGCGTAACGCCAGGTCGCCAGCTCCACCGGGCCGTCGTGGCGCAGCAGTTCCTCGACTGCGGTCTCCAGCAGGGCGCTCTCGCCGCGTGCGAGCGAGTCCTGGAGCGCGGCGCGCTGCTCGGGGTGGCGCAGCAGGGTGTGCACACCGTTGCCGATGAGGTTCACGGTCGTCTCGAAACCGGCGAACAACAGGATGAAGGCCATCGCGGCGGCCTCGTTCTCGGTGAGATGCTCGCCGTGGTCACTGGCGCGGATCAGACCCGAGATCAGGTCGTCAGCGAGGTCGCCGCGCTTACGGTGGATCAGCTCCACGAGGTAGGCACGCATCCGCTTCACCGCCCGCGCGACGCCGCCGCGCGGACCGCCCCCGTGTCTGATCATCATGCCGGCCCAGTCCCGGAAGTCGTCCTGGTCCTCGGCGGGCACGCCCAACAGGTCGCAGATCGCGTGGATCGGCAGCGGGAAGGCGAAGTCGTGGATCAGCTCCGCCTCGCCTTGGCCCTCGAAACCGTCCACGAAACGGTCCGTCAGTTCCCTTACCCGCGGGGCGAACTCAGCCACCCGCCGCGGCGTGAACGCCTTCGACACCAGCCGCCGCAGCCTCGTGTGGTCCGGCGGATCGATATTGAGCAGATGCGTCATCAGATCCGCACTGCGCTCCCCCGGAATCCCTGTCTTCCCCCTGGCCCCGGCCTCCCCGGCGTGATGCACCGGGTTCTTGCTCAGCCTCCCGTCGGCCAGTGCCTCCCGCGCGTCCGCGTACCGCGTCACCAGCCACGCCCCCACCCCGCTGGGCAGCACGGTCCACCGCACCGGCGCGTGCTCCCGCAGCCACGCGTACGCCGGATACGGATCGCCGGCGAACTGCCACGTGAACAGTTCGGGCATCACATCGGGCACGTCGCTCATCCCCCGACGGTATCCCGCACCCCCGGGCCGACCGCACCGAGCGCGGCCCTGCACAGGCGGTCGGCCTGGCGGGTGGTCTCCGGCAGGCGGTAGGCCGGGGCGAGGGTGAGGACGTGGGCGGTGGCCGTCGCGAGGTCGATGAGGTGGCCGGTGGAGACGTAGACGGGTTTGACGCCGGTCCGGGTGCGCAGGGCGCGGCCCACCGTCTCGCCGGCGGCGGTGAGGTCGGCGTGGGAACCGCGCTCGGGGGCGAGAGCGGCCGGGTCGTAGTGGCCGGTGAAAGGGGTCTTGGCGACGCCGGCCGTGGGGAGGCCGGTGAGGACGCCGAGGTGGCAGGCGAGGCCGAAGCGGCGTGGGTGGGCCAGGCCGTGACCGTCGCAGAGCAGCAGGTCGGGGGTGGTGCGCAGGGCGCGCAACGCCTCGACCAGCACGGGCAGTTCCCGGAAGGCGAACAGGCCCGGCACGTACGGGAAGGTGGTCGTCCCGGTGGCGGTGGCGCTTTCCACCACGGCGAGGGTCGCCGTATCGATCACGACGGCCGCGGCGGCGACGCGGTCCCCCGTACCGCGACCGTCGCCCGCGTACGCGACGTCCAGCCCGGCGACGAGCCGCGGGTGCGCCGGCCCCGGGCCCCGGTGGTCGGCAAGCCCCCGCATCCGGTCCTGCAGGGCCAGCGCCTCGCCCTCGTCCGCGGGCCAGGCGTACGGGACGTCCACGCGCATCGCGGCTACCGGGTCTCCCGCGCGTCCGCGGTCTCCGGGCCGCCGGGCCGCGCCGCCTCGGCCGCGCGTATCACGGCCCGGTAGCGGCGGGCGGCGTGGCGCAGGGCCGCTTCGGGATCGATGCCCGCGGCCTGGGCGGCGGCGGCCTCGGCGAGGAGGTGTTCGCCGAGCACGGCCTCGTCGTCGTAGCGGGGCGCGGACGGAGTGGCCGGGAGCGGGAGGCCCGCGCCCCTGGCCCGGCCGGAGAGCTTCGCGGCCAGGGCCAGCGCCGGGGAGGCGGGCGGGATGCCGTCGGTGACCGACTCGCGGGCCTTCTCGACGCCCTTGAGCCGTATCCAGTTGGCCTGCACCTGCTCGGGGGTCTCCGCGACCTCGTCACCGTAGATGTGCGGGTGGCGGTGGACGAGCTTGGTGACCAGGCCGGCCGCCACGTCGTCGATCCCGAACGGCTCCTCGGGGTCGCCCTCCGCGATCGCCGCGTGGAAGACGACCTGGAGCAGCACGTCGCCCAGTTCCTCCCGCAGCGCGGTCCGGTCGCCCTCCTCGATCGCCTCGACCAGCTCGTACATCTCCTCGATGCCGTACTTGGCCAGCTCCTCGTGGGTGCGCAGGCTGCTCCACGGGCATTCGGCCCTGATCTGCTCCATCACCTGGACGAGGTCGAGCAGGCGGGCGCCGGGCAGGTCGTAGGAGCCGGGCAGCAGCTCCAGGTCGGGCATCGCGACCCGCCCGGAGCCGCCGAGCCGGGCGAGCTCATCGGTGACGGCCGGGTCGGCGCCGCCGGACGGCGCCACGTAGACCACGGTCCGCCCGCCGGCGGTAGCGTCCACCAGCTCGCGCCCGCCGGGGGCCGACTCGTCGACCCGTATCCCCGCCTCCCGCAGATAGGGGAGCTGCGGATGGTCCGGGTCCGGGCACACCACGAGGTCGGCGTCGCGGAGTGTCTGCCAGGCGGGCCAGGAGAGCTGGCCGGGCGCGACCCGGTGGCTGGTGGTCAGCATGACCAGCCGACCAGGGGCGGTGGCGCCCGTTGTGTCGTCCATGTCGTTCACCCCTCGAACGTACCGTGGACCACCCTCACGGCGCGGGCACGCGGGCCCGGCCTGTGGACAACCCGGCGTCTCACGCGGACTGGCCGACCACGGCCGGGGTCTTGGTCACGACCCACGGGTCGGTGGCGGTGCCGATGATCGCTTTCCTGGCGTCCCAGGTGCCGTACCGCGGGTTGACGTGCACGCCGAGTGAGGCTGCCGTCTTGGTGATCGCGGCGAGCACCGCGGCGTTGCCGCCGTCGCTGCCGGGCTGGTAGCCGAGGCTCTGGATCAGCTTTCCGACGCCGACGTTCGTACGGAAGAACGCGTCGACGGCGGACGGCGCGATCTTGTACTGGGTGAGGAGCGCGGAGTCGAGCTGCTGCTCGCTGCCGCCGAACTGCTGGAGTGCCGCCGCGTGCTCGCGCTGCACGTCGCCGGCGCTCACGGTGATACCGGCGTCCCGCACCGCCTTGTCGATCACCTCGTTCTGCACGAGCATGCTCAGGGTCTGGGTGGAGAGCGTGCCGCTGCTGTCGATCAGTTGGTCGCCCTGCGGGGACTTGGCCTGCGCCGCCCGGACCTCGTTGACCTTCGACTGCAGCGCGGACACCGTGATCCGGTGGTCGCCGACCACCGCGGCGGCACCCGGGTGCGCGGGATCCGATCCGCACGCGGTCAGGGCGGGCGACGCGAGCAGCAGCCCGGCGGCGATCGGGACAGCGATACGACGGCGGAGCATGGTGCCTCCCGGCGGGGGAACGGGCCTCGCGATGCAGACGGGATGATCGAGCACGAGGATATTGAGCCGGACCCACTGATATCCAGCACTCCGCCGAACGCGATCGGATCGGTCACGCGAAGCGGCGTGTCCCACTCCCGCCGCTGTCCGCCTCAGCGGTCAGCCGCCGCACTGGGTGAGCATCGCCTGCTTGTCCGCGGCCGTCACCGGCAGCCGGTACTTGAGCGACACCTGCGCGATCCGGACGGCGTAGGAGCACCGGACGCGCTTGTTCGGCGGCAGCCAGGTCGCGGGACCCGAATCGCTCTTGGCACCGTTGGTCGGGCCGTCGACCGGGATGAGGTTGAGCGGGTCGTTGGCGATCTGCTCGCGTTTGTCCTTGGTCCAGTGCGCGGCGCCCATCTGCCAGTCGTAGGACAGCGGCATCACGTGGTCTATCTGGACGACGGTCGCTTTCCGCTTGGTCCAGTGGATCGTCCGCCCGGTGTAGGGGTCGTGCAGGGTCATCGACGTCACCACGCAGTCGGACCCGGACCGGTAGTGGAGATCCTCGCCGTCGCGCTTGATGAGGTCGTTGCGCGTGTCGCAGCCGTTGTGCGCGTACGGGACGTCGGGCGCGGAGTCCATCCAGGCGTAGCCGAACTTGTCGCGACTGTATCCGGTCTTCGGGCCGCGCCCCTTCGTCGTCACCCGGTCGATCAGCGCGCGGGCCGCGCTCCTGTCGGCATCGGTGGTGATGGCCGCGAGCCCGGGCTTGGTGCCGTCCGGGTTGTCGAGCGGACTGACCGCCCGACCGTCGCCCTGCCCCGGTTCGTCCCCCGGTGCGGGGGCTCCTGACGCCGTGCCGGCCCCGGGACCGGGGCCGGTCCCGACCGTGGTGCCGCTGCATCCCGCCACGCCGAGCGCCACGGTGAGCACCGTGGCGCAGGCGAGAGTCCTGGTTGTCCGTGTGTCCATGCACGCCCCTCAGAAGGTCCGACCGGTATGCGCCCTATGAGGTATCTGCCCCAACCAGCCGAGACTACGGCGCACTTCGGCCGTAAAAGGATGGCTCGGGCCGTGCACCCGCTCGGCGTCGTAGAGAAGCCGGGTGAGGACTTCACGGGCCGCGACTCGGTCACCGACGGAGAGCAGGACGTGGCCGACGCGGCGCCGGATGTCCAGCGGCCGGGCGGGGTCGGTGGCCGCCCACTGCTCGAAGTACGGGAGCAGCACGCGGTATTCGGTGAGCGCCGAGGCGGTGTCGCCCAGTTGCTCCAGGCACTGCGCCGCCTCGTAGCGGAACTGCAGCGCCTGCCGGTCGGCCCCGCCGTACTGCGACGCGCACTCCTCCGACAGCCGCCGCAGTTCGGGCAGCGCCCTGCGGTACTGGCCGTCCTCCATCAACGTCGCCGCGTACTGCTTGCGCAACGTCCGCAGCACCGGCGAGTGCTCGCCGTGCTTCTTGGCGGCGGCCGGGATGATGCTGCCGAGCATGTCCACGGCCTGGGTGATCCGGCCGGCGTCGAGCAGCCGCTTGACCTCGTCCACCGCGGCGGCCAGATCGGCGCCGGCGGGCCCGACGGGCGGGGCGGAGGGGACCGGGGGCGCGGTGGCGCGGTCGGGCCAGGGCGCGTGCGGGCGCAGGAAGGGCCGGGTGGGGTCCATCGGGCCCAGCGGTTGGTGAGGGGCGGCTCCGGGCACGTGCAGCAGCGCGGCCAGCTCCCGGTGGACGTCCTGCGCCCCGGCCGGACGGTGCTGCGGGTCCTTCGCGAGCAACCGCAGTACCAGCGACTCCAACGGCTCCGGCACCTCCGGGCGCACCTGACGCAACGGCACCGGGGCCTCGTACAGGTGCCGGTGCAGCACGCCGAGCGCGGTCGACCCGGCGAACGGCACGTGGCCGCTGAGCAGTTCGTGCAGCAGCACCCCGAGCGCGTACAGGTCCGTACGCGGTCCCACCGTGCCGCCCATCGCCTGCTCCGGTGCCATGTACGCGGGGCTGCCGATCGGCGAACCGGTGTGCGTGAGCCGGGTGGTGTCGGTGTCCATCACGGACGCGACACCCAGGTCGAGCACGGTGACCGTACCGTCGGGCCGGACCATGACATTGCGCGGCTTGAGGTCGCGGTGGACGATCGGCACCGCGTGCACCGCGGACAGCACCGCGCACAGCTGCGCCGCCACGGCCACCGCCCACGTCCACGGATACGGGTCGTGCTCGACGAGGTGGTCGCCCAGGTCGGCGCCCTCCAGATACTGCATCACCAGGTACAGGTCGTCGCCGTCCCCGCCCGCGTCGTGCACCGTGACCAGGCCCGGGTGGTCCACCTGCGCGGTGACCCGGCACTCCCGGTCGAAGCGCTGCCTCAGCTCCGAGGCGTCCTGGCCGGCCGCGGCCTTGTCGGGCCGCAGCAGTTTCACGGCGACCCGGCGGTCCAGCCGCCGGTCGTACGCGGTCCACACCTGGCCCATGCCGCCCTGACCGATGACGGCGGCCAGTTCGTACCGTCCGGCGATGAGCCGACCGGTCACCTGCCCTCCTCCTTGCGGAGGAAGTCGCTCAACTCGTCCAGCTCCGCCCGTACCTGATGGATGCGCGGGCCCGCGGGCGGCACCGGTGCGGTGGGCTGCTGCCCGTACCCGTAGGGCGGCGTCCCGGGTATGCGGGGCGCGCCCGGTATCGGCCCGGGCGCCGTGCCCGGTATCGGCCCGGGCGGAAACCGCGGCGGGTGGACGGGAGCCGCGGTCCGCGGCAGGGGCCGCGCCGGGCGCGCGCCCCGGATGTCCACGACCAGGAAGTACGCCGGAGTGGCGAGCATGCACACGAGCAGGCCGGACACGCCGACGTTGCTCTGCCAACCGGTGTCGTCGGGCGCGACCCCGACGAGGATGAACCCGCCGATGCCGAGCACGCCCACGATCGGCAGCAGCACCCAGTCCATCGGGCGCCGCAGGGCCAGTGCCAGCCGCAGGATCGAACCCCAGGCGCACACTCCGAGCGTGACCACGGGCAGCACCACGAAGAGCACGCGCAACCCGATGACCAGACCCCGGCCTTCGGGGCGGTGTTGCGGCGGAGCGGTGCCGGGGCCGTACATCGTGTGCTCCTGGACGTCGGGTGCGGATGGGGTGGCCGGGCCTGCCCGGCCGGGGTGTCGCGGTGATGCGTGAGGTGGCTTCCCGCCGGTGACCGGAGGACCGGGCTCCGCTGATGTGCGTAGCTCACGGCCGCCGGGCGGCGGACATACGGGGAGCGTATCGGCCCCCACCGACGGCCGTCGCCTGCTCCGGTGTGACCTGTGGATAACTATTCGGGACGCACGGCGCCACGGGTGGGCACGGCGGGCGGCGGCGCGACATCCGTCCGGCGGCGTGCCGGAG